>NZ_JBWZIF010000013.1:0-135718 GCF_056735735.1 Acinetobacter sp. V116_7 | reverse complement strand
AAGTGAAACCTCTTAGCGCTGATGGTAGTGTGGGGTTTCCCATGTGAGAGTAAGTCATCGCCAGCTCATTATTCTAACACCCCGGTCTCGAAAGAAACCGGGGTGTTTCCTTATGTGCGAGAATTGAATGAATGAAAACAATTTAATGTATAGAAGAGCCAGATTTTTATTAAGGGAACTCTTCTAAATTGATTATTTCAACTGTCTGCGAGCATGTTTTAAAGCAGTGCGAAGACCTTCTTCTAGAGTAGGGTGATAGAAAGGCTTTTCTAGAATATCATTTAAAGTCAATTCTTCACCTATTATCCAGCTTAATAGATGAGCCATATGCTCTGTTGCTTCTGTAAATAATTCAGCACCAAGAAGTTTTTGACTTTCTTTCTCTATATAAACCTCAATCGCACCTCTGTTTTTCCCAAGAACTATAGCTCTTCCTTGCCGTTCATAAGAGGCTTCACCTGTAATAAAGTCTATACCGTTATCTTTTAATTGCTTATAACTTTGCCCGACGATCGCCATTTCAGGATGACTAAATACAATTCCTAATGGAGTAAGCGTCTTAACTGAATTAACTTGTGGATAATTCAAACAGTTATAAACAACCTTTTTTCCTTCATGTGCTGCCTCATGTTGCAGTGGTGTTGAGGTATAAGCATCACCCACAATAAAAATCGGATATGTATCTAACTGCTTGGTTTTTGCATTTATAGGTAATAATTTAATATCTTTAAAAGAGTTATCAATATTTTCTAGTTTTAAAGTATTAATTAAACTTGTACGGCCTGTTGCTGCTAAAACATATTCAACTTTGAGAATTTTCTCTATTTCATTAAGTTGGTAAGTTAATACAACGTTTTCTTCACTGCATTTAACTTCATTTGGTAGAGTTTCGAATAGAATTTTTAACTCTTTGCCTAGCTCTTTTTGTGCAAGTTGTTGAAGCCTAGAACTAGTAAGTACTCCAATCCGTTTACTACGAGCAAAGATTGTAGTTTTTACACCTAAACGATGCATTGCTTGAGCAATCTCAAGAGCAATCACACCACTTCCAATGACAGCAATAGATTGAGGCAGTGTTTTTAACTCAAATATTTGATCTGTTGTTATAAGCCGATTACCAAGTTCTTTCTTCCAGGTTTGATCATAATTAGGAGTTGAACCGACAGCAAGAATAAAACTTTTTGATTGGTACTGTTGCCCATTAACTTCTATAGTTTGTGAATCAATAAAATGTGCTTTACCAGAAATTTTATGTTCTGCAGGCCATTGTTCTACATCTTTTAATGTTGCTTGTGTAAAACGGTCACGTAAAGTTTGTACATGCTGCATCACTTGATCTGTATTAATTCTTGCAGATACATCCAAAGCAACCTCTTGAGCATTTTGAATGTCAAACATACGGTTTGCTGTAGAGATGAGGACTTTACTTGGCATGCAACCTACACGAGCACAAGTGGTATCCCATGGTCCATTATTTATAATTAAAATATTATTGGTATGTTTAATGGCTTCTTTATATGCGCTAATACCAGCAGTACCTGCGCCAATGATAATAATATCGAACATTGTCATTAAGCTATTTTAATAGATATTTAGAATATATAGAAAAAACCTCTTGAACAGAGGGTTTGGTTCTAATTATTTAGCTTTAAAATGTAAATTTTTGCATAAAAGGTGTTTTTAAAGTGGTTGAAACAGTTCCATTTTGATTAGTAGACTGACTTTCAATACTTATACCATTAATAACATGGTTAAATTCTTGTACCCATAGTTACTCCAACCGTAGGTTTTACTTGCATTGAGGAGCATGCTGTAAGAATTAAACAGCTTAAAAGAGCGAATATAAATTTATTCATAAAAATTAATAAATGATTCAAAAAAGATTTAAATACTTTAGATCAATATTATTTTTAGTTCTGTTGAATTCGTGCAGAGATATGCAAAATAAGTTATCGAAAAACCCTACTTTAAGGAAGAAATAGGGTTTCATGGAATATTAATTTCTTAAAATTAGTCGTCTAATAAATCCATTTGTTTTGCTAATTGATATAGATTATTTGAACGGTTTCCTGTGCGGCAAAACATAAGTATAGGTTTTGGCAACTCGTTGTAATGATTAGCAAAAGTACGTACATCGAGTTCTGTAATTTGTCCAGCTACAACAGGTTGATAAACATAGTCTAGACCTACTTGGCGTGCTGCTTCTTCAATTTGAGCACTTGTAGGCTGTTCTGGGCCGCCTTCCATATCTGGTCGATTATTAATAATCGATTTAAATCCTTTTTCTACAACTTGGCCAACATGCTCTGGACCAATTTGACCTGCGAAACCAACATTATCTGACATTTCGTCACTCCAAAATTTAACAAAACCTCTTATGCTGTATCATAGCATTAAGCTTAACCTGAGATACAAGACACTCTTGTGTTGTTCTGACTGAGAAAGTTATGTCTTATAGCTAAGTTATAAATTTTAAAAACGATCATCGCGCTATTTTAAAATTGGTTATTCATATTCTATTTCAACGGAGCACATATGCACGCTTATACGGTTGAGCCTTTATATGTTCCATGTGGTCAGGAAACGATCGCAGCTGATTTTTATATTCCTAAAACAAATAAGAAATCTGCCGTAATTATTATGGCCCATGGTTTTGCTGCGTTGCGTCAATTTAAACTAATTCAATACGCTCAGCGGTTCGCTCAAGCAGGTTATGCTGTTATTTTGTTTGATTATCGATATTGGGGGGGGAGTACTGGCAAGCCTAGAGAAATGGTCTCAATCAATTCCCAATTAGAAGATTGGAAGACCGTTATTCAATATGCTTCGACCTGTAAGTTTGTAGACAACCGAAGGATTGTGCTGTGGGGAACTTCTCTAAGTGGCGGATATGCGCTAAGCTTAGCTTCTGAATTAAAGAATATTCAGGCAATCTTAGTACAAATTCCTTATGTAGATGGCGCTGAAACTGCAAAGCTCTATCCTTTGCAACGTTATCCTCAAGCATTGAAGTTATCGAGTCAGGATTATATGGGATCAAAAATGGGGCTTAATCCAAAGAGGTTACCTGTGGTTGATCAACATAATTTATGCTTTATGCCTACAGCAGATAGTTATTATGGCTATCTATCGATTGTAAATCCTGATTATTATTGGAGTGGGGAAGTCCCAGCTCGCGTCTTTTTTAATTTGATGCGATACCGTCCAATTCTGGTTGTACGTCAGATTAATATTCCGGTTTTATTTATTGCAGCCCAAAAAGATTCACTTATTCCTATTGAGTCCAGTCGCGAAGCTGCGACAAATATTGCACCTTTTGTGAGTTATCATGAGTGGGATATGAAACATTTTGATATCTATCACGGTTCATGGTTTGAAAAAGCAGTGATAACCCAATTAGAATTTTTACATCAGCATATAGGAGTGATGTAAATGATTATTGTATGTGCATCGTGTGGTGCTAAAAACCGAGTTCCGGAAGAAAAACTTCCTGAGCAACCAAGCTGTGGGCAATGTCATCAGCCATTACTACCGCTTGCACCTATTGAACTAAATGAGCAAAATTTTAGTAACTACATCACGAATAGTGATTTACCCATTCTCATAGACTTATGGGCAGAATGGTGCGGACCCTGTAAAATGATGGCTCCACATTTTGCGCAGGTCGCAAAACAGAATCCAGGCGTTATTTTTGCCAAGATTGATACCGAAGAATCTCCTCGCTTGAGCCAAGCTTTTCATGTGAGAAGTATTCCGACACTTGTCTTAATGAATAAAACGACAGAGGTCGCGCGTATTAGCGGTGCATTACGTGCGCCTGAATTGCAGCAGTGGCTCGATCAACAACTTCAAACGAATTTCGGGAGCTAAGGTGTCAGAAGCTTATACCAAACCAGAAGGAATTTTATCCTTACAAACGATTGCCATGCCAGCAGATACAAACTGGAGTGGTGATGTGTTTGGTGGATGGATTGTGTCACAAATGGACTTGGCTGGAGCAATTCACGCAGAACGTTTCAGTCGTGGCCGTTGTGCTACGATTTCCATTAATCAAATGACCTTTTTGGTTCCGGTAAAGGTTGGCTTTGTCATTAGCTGCTATACCAAAATCTTAAAAGTTGGAAATACTTCTATTCAGATGCAAATTGAAGTTTGGGATAGTCATGATGACTCTCGTGAGCCAATACGTATTACTGAAGGAGTCTTTACCTTTGTAGCAGTGGATGTAAAAGGTAATAAGCGTCAAATACCAGAAGAAGCAAGACAAAAGTTTTTAGATACTCAATAAAACGTAGAAAGCCTGAATATCAGTATTCAGGCTTTGATTTTTAATTTAGATAAAGAACTCATTTTTAGAATTAAAACATCGTATTGGTATTTTTGCTTTGCTCAGGAATATTTTGTATCACATCCCAATGTTCTACGATTTTTCCATTTTCGACACGAAATATATCAATAATCGCTCTTCCTCGATCTTTTTCATTTTCAGTCGAATGGACATGTAAAATGACAAGATTACCTTCAGCAATCGCACGTTTAATCTCATTTTTAGCTTGTGGATTCTTTTGAAATTTTTCAGTGAAGAAATTAACGAAAGGTGCTTTCCCATCTGGCACATTAGGATTGTGCTGAATGTATTGTTGACCAATATAACGGTCTGCATATTCTTTGACTTTATGTTTTAAAAAGACGCCTTCATAAAAGTCGATGACTATTCTTTTGTTTTGAGCGCTTAATTTATCTATTGCTTCGGATTTAGTCGAAGTTAATTTACTGGTTTTAAGATTAGGTTCAGTCGCATGAGTCGTTATTGTTGTACATATTAAACTGGTAAATAAAGAGGAAAGAATCAGTATTTTTTTCATTTTTAACCTCAAGATACAAAAAATAGTTTTTATATCTTGAGGCAAATAAAAATCTAAAAGTACTTTAGATTAGTTATTATTTCTTACGTTTAGGTAACCATGCCCACAGCATTTGGCACTGGATTGGTTCATTGCCTGCATCATCAATGACTGTAACCGGAATCACAAGTTCACCTTTCTCATTAGCTGCAATAAACTTTTGCTGTTCAGCAGACAATGTTGCTGTAGCAGTCAAACCGCCTTCAACCACTTTTAAATAATCTACATGCAATGATTTGATTAATAAAATGCGGTTATCAGGAATATGTAAACCCGTTAGAAAACCTGTTGCAGTTTCTGCTAAAAGAGCCATAGCCGCAGCATGGACTCCTTTAATATGATTTTGCATGTTTTTCTGGTTTTCTAAACGGACAGTAACGTGGTTTGAGTCTACTTCCAGATAGCGGATATTTGCTGTACCCACCATTGGCACGATACGACCAAACGCCTTGCTCCAAAGCGTGCTCCGAATACCTTTAGGGAATTTGGAAGTCGCTTTTACCAGTTTTGATAGACGATTGGATTGAGACATGGAATTACCTTAGCTTTGAATGTCACGAAAAGAGATTAATCTTTAAAGTTATTAAACTGTAATGGCACACCAAATTGCTGTTCACGTAAAAAATTCATGACTTGTTGTAAAGTGTCACGCTTTTTATCTGTTACACGAATTTTGTCGCCTTGGATAGAAGATTGCACTTTAACGCCACTTTCTTTAATGGCTTTATTAATTTTTTTTGCAGTATCTGAGTCAAGACCGTCTTTAAGTTTAATCACTTGTACAAAATTTTTGCCTGAAGCAGCGGCTTTTTGTGGATCAAGTGCTTGTACATCAATTTTACGTTTATAAAAGTGATTTTCTAACATGTTATAAACTTGTTCACACTGAAAATCGCTTTCTGTACTGATTTTAATTTCTTTATTTTTTTCGTTTATTTCGACTGAAACATCATGACCACGGAAGTCAAAGCGTGTTGCAATCTCTTTTTGTGTGTTTTGTACAGCATGATTAACCTCAAATAACTCTAATTCAGAGACAATATCGAAAGAAGGCATAGTTTAGACCTTTACAAAGTGAAAGAATATTTGAGATGCTAAGAGGGTTTTCTTCATTTGCCAAGTGTTGTTTACATCAAAGGAGTGCACAATGATCCGTAAACAAGAAATTACAACATTTGAATTCCCAGAAAATGCTGTTATCTGGGATGTCCGTGATACTAATGCTTATGCAGAAGGGCATGTTAAAGGTGCGGTGAATCGCCCGATTAATGATTTGAATGCTGATATTTTGAACCAGGTCTCTGCGGGTCAGCCGATTTATATTTTATGTGGTGGTGGTAGCAAAGCTCCTCGTGCAGCTGAGAAACTAGAAGGATTGGATGCCTCGCGTGAATATGTCGTGCTGATGGGGGGGACACGTGCAGCTCGTGATGCTGGCTTGCCTCTAGAGCAGGGCGCATAAAAAAAAGCACCTTAGGGTGCTTTTTTATTGAAGAGAACTATTGCGGTTTGAAATACGGCTTTTTAGGTTTTACTTTTTTTTGAAATCTTTGCGGATTCAGTTTTTGTAATAAACTGTCCGGTACTGGGCAAGCCTCTCCTAATATCTGGGCAACCAAGATCTCGCTACATAGAGGAGCAAATAGAAAGCCCTTAGAACCAAGACCCGCAAAAGTAGCAATTCGACTATTCTCAAGCATTTTTCCGACCAGAGGAAAATAATCTAAGCTTTGTGCACGGATAGATGCACGGCCTTGCCACGTCGAAGTTGATGGTAACTTTTCTGCATATGCAGGGAATACGCTGTGGATTAATTCAAAGTTATGCACATGGTCTTCGGGAAGCACATCTTGATCTTCACGATTTGGGTAAAAAGATGCACCTAAAATTATCTGTGAAGCATCAAGTTGCATACAATACCCACCATAGCTATAAGCTTCATTTAAAGGTAGGGGAGCAAAAGAATTATTAACCCAGCTCACTTGTCCGCGTATTGGTTTTAACTGTGGATAGCTTTCAAATAAAGCAGCACTTCCCCGAGCACAGCACACAACAACATGGTCTGCTTCAGCAATAACTTCATTATCAGCCTGCAATTGAACTTTATTTTCAAAAGGAACCAGTGCTGTGACATGGGCAATTTTTAGAGCAATTAAAGGGTGTTGTAAAATTTCATCACGTAGTTGATGTGGTGAAACAGAACCCGCTTCGGTCAGTGAAACACTAGAATATGCAGTTTCAAGTGAGTTTGTTGAATGGGTAACAACTTCTGCTGGATATTGGTTTACAAGATCGAGAAGTTCATCTGCATTTTTCAATGCGATTTGTTGTATTTGAAGTGGACGGAATGCTTGAAAATTTTTATAAAAATTTAAAGCATGTTGCCAACTTAAAGTCATGAGATGTTCATGGCTTTGTTCAATCGGACATAGTTTAGGATTAAGCAATGCCAAAGGATTTCCAGAAGCACCAGATAATGCTTCTGTTTGCTCGTATAAGGTGACTTGATGCCCGCGTGCTGCAAATGCCCACGCCGTAGTTAAACCTGCTACACCGGCCCCAATTATCGCAATATGCTGCTGTTCTTTACCCAATGACTGAACTTGGTCTAATTGTGAGGATTCATCATCAGATTGAGGTGGATTCCAGATTGCTTTGAGCATTTCCCGTTTATGCCGAAAACCACGTGGACGAGAAATAGTAATACCGTGCGCCTTTAGCCCACGTTTTAAAACACCCGCTACACTAAAAGAGGAAAATGTGCTGCCATAGTCTGAAAGACGAACAATATGGTTTAAAACATTTTGTTCCCATAGCTCTGGATTGCAAGAGGGTGCAAAGCCATCTAAAAACCAAGCATTTACTGCTTTAGTTTTCGCTATGCTTGGGAAAATGTCTTGTGCATCTCCTAGCCATAAGTCGATGCTAAAACGCTCGTTTGGAAAAGTTAAGCGATGACATCCAGCAATAGGGAGCGGATATTGTTTAATTAACTGCTCTGCAAGTGGTTTAAGCTCATCCCAGACATTTAAAGCACGAATAAGGTCAGCTTTACTTAAGGGAAATTTTTCAACACTAATTGCATGTAAATGACTTTGATTGTCTGGACGAACTTGTTGCCAAAGTTGCCAGAGTGCAAGAATGTTTAAACCCGTACCAAAACCGGTTTCTCCTACACTGAAATATTCAAAATCTTTTAGATTGGCTAAGCGTTCTGATAAGTCATTACCATTTAGAAAAACATGTCGTGTTTCAAGTAAGCCATTATCTTTGGAGAAATAGACATCACCAAATTGTTTGGAAATGGGAACCTCGATACCATCGATGAGTTCCCAATCCAGTTCTGCTGTTTGGATACGGTTTGATACGTTCATTTAGTTTAATAGATTGCTTGGATTTACCACTGGCGTCGACGTTTTGTATGGATATAACTAGCAATAAAGAATCCTAGCAATACGCCACCCGCTAAGGTAACCGCGCCATATAAAAACATTTGCGCACTACGTTCGCTTTGTAAGACTTGAACCTGAACAGAGAGGCTGTCGTTTTTTAACTGTAGCTCTTGGTTCTGAGCGAGTGCTTCAAGATTGGCATGTTCTAACTGTTTTAAGCGAGATGCCTGATCTTGAACTAGAGCTTTGATTTTCGCATCTTGCTGTTGTTTATTCTTTACGAGTTGTTCAGCTGTAAGTGGTTGAGCTGTAGTCGCTGTTTTTACACCAGTTGGTGCTGTAGGAGCGGGTTTAGCTGCCTGAGTTGAAGGCGCGCTTGGAGGAGGTGTTGCTGGTGTTGCAGCAGGTTCAACTGCTCCAGCAGTTGAACATATCAAACACAAGCCAAGAAAGCTTTTGATTGCAGGCTGCATGCGATTACCCTTTTGGAAATGCTTTATTGAACGGTTTTACATCAATATGGGCATAAATGCCTTCTTTGAGAAATGGTTCTTCTTTTAACCATTCATCTAATGCTTCGCGACTGTCGAATTCAACAATCATGGTGCTGCCATAGAAGCCTGCTTGTGGATCATTAGGATCTTTTGGCATAGCACCCGCTGTAACAAGGCGGCCTTCATCATCGAGTTTTTGTAGACGTTCGATATGCTGAGGGCGTACTGCTAAGCGTTTCTCTAAAGTTCCTTCGTTATCGGTACAGCTTAGAACAAAAAAAGGCATGTAATCGTATCTCTATAATTAATCAGGAACCACTTTAAGCATCTGGTGACTTAAAATGCTTACGTAAAATAATGAACTGAATAATGATAAATGAAAACATCACAATCATGTCACCAAATGCAGTAAATTCGCCCCAATATTTTCCGCCGTGAAATAAAAATGCGAAGAACACATGTAAACAAGACATCACTACAAACATGACTGCCCAAGCGAAGTTTAGATTTTTCCAACCTTTTTCACTTAACTCTAAAATAGGATCAAATAAACGTCGTATGAGTGGCTTACGGTCTTTACCAAACCAAGGTGAAACCAAGAATGCGCCTGCAAAAACCAAATTTAAAATTGCAGCTTTCAGACGAATATAGAAGTCATCACTTAGCATGAGCGTGATGCCACCAAAAATCACAGTCATAAACAACACGAACCACTGTTGTTTATCTAGACGGAACTTTTGGAAAATAAATAGAGCACCATATACCACGAGCATTGAAATAATTAGACCAGTAGTTGCTACAAGAATATTATTATTATCTGCACCGCCAGCAGACCCGATCAGTTTAAGTAAAGGATGCTGTGCGTTAGCTGGATCAACTGTTTTATATAAATAGAAGAAAATAATTAATGGAACAAAGTCCAGAAGTGCTTTCATGTTAGAGTATCTGATCAGGTTTGGTGAATGGCATAGTATAAAAGATGCAAGGCATAGATTTACATACACATAGCAATATTTCTGATGGAACTTTGTCTCCGGAATTACTGGTGCAAGCTGCTATTGATGTGAATTTGCATACTTTGGCTTTAACTGATCACGATACAATGGACGGATTGCAGCGAGCTAGAATTGCTGCGCAAGGTCATGATTTAAAAATCATTTCTGGTACGGAAATTTCGAGTCAGTGGTCACGCCCAACAACCAAAAAGAGTTATGGTGTACATATTGTTGCTTTAAACATGCAAGATGAAGCACCAATTTTAGAAGCATTAGAACAACAAAAAAGAGTACGAGCGCAAAGAGCTAAAGTCATTTGTGATTTATTAGAAAAATGTATTGGTTTTCAGATCTATGAAGATGTTCTTGCCAAAGTGGAAAATCAGGCCGATCGAATGACAAGAACCCACATTGCTAAAACACTGGTCGAGAAGAATGTAGTAACCCGTCCTCAACAGGCATTTGATCGTTTCTTAAAAGAGGGAAGACGTGCCTTTGTTAAGTTTGAAGGGTTAGGATTAAAAGAAACAATTGATGTGATTCATGAAAGTAAAGGGCTGGCGGTTTTAGCACATCCAACTCGTTATGATTTATCTGCAACTAACATTCGATATTTAATTGAGTTGTTTGCAACTTCAGGTGGAGATGCAGTTGAGCTACCTCCACCTATGGAAACGTTATCTACTCGCCAGATGGTTGATCGGATGATTGAGCAATATCAATTAGCTGTATCGATTGGCAGTGACTTTCATGGTGAAAATATGCCATGGATTAAATTGGGAAATACACCTAAACCAACGTCTAATCAGCAAGGTGTTTGGGAGCGTTTTCTCTAATAGCGCTTAGAGCAAGTTATTATCTTGAGCTTGAATTGGAGGTGGTGTCGGTTTGCCTAGCGTTCCTAAAAGTTCAATTTCGATACTACGCACCATGGCATCTAAAGGTAAATCATTGCTTTGAGTACCAAAAGGCTCTTCAATTTCCGAGCTTAGTGCATCAAGTCCTAAGAATGTATATGCCAAAATTCCAACTAGTAAAGGTGTGGCTAAACCAAGCAATGAACCAAGGCTAAACGGCAACATAAAACAGAAAAAATAGACAGTGCGATTGAGCAAAACTGAATAAGCAAATGGAATAGGTGTGTTGGCGATTCGGTCACAGCCAGTTTGCACAACACTTAAATCTGAAACATTTTTATTCATCTGTGCATAGATGATGTCAGAGATTTCACCTTCTTTAAGTGCTTGTAATAATTCCCAGTGAATGAGGCTCAGCGTGTACTGAGGGGCATTATTTTGCTGATAGAGTTGGGTGAGTGCTTGCTGGCTCATACCACTGGTTTGTATTAACTCAGTTGGGTTCGCAGTCTGACGACGTAAACGATCACGTAACACATTAGCAAAAACAATCACATGTTGAATGACACGTTCACGGCGGGCCTGAGTCAAAATTCGGCAGTCACGGTCAAAATGGCGCGAAGTTGCAATTAAAACACCCCATAATTTTCGGGCTTCCCACCAACGGTCATAACATGCAGTATTTTTAAATCCTAAGAAAATAGAAAGCACGACACCAATGAGAGTAAAGCCAACTAAAGGAATTTCTGGAAAGCGATAAAGGTTAATATATTCCACGCCACCAATGATTGCTGAGATCAACATAACAAACCCTAAGGAGGGGAGAATTTTGGGTAAAATCGTCCCTCGCCAAGAGAATAAAACTTTGAAAATACTAGGTTGATCACGAACAATCATTTTATTTTAAGCATCACTATTTTTGTTTTGATCTTCTAGGCTTAGTTAAGCTTTGTCAATATTATTGAACTGATATTGTTGCGGGGTTGAGCAGTTGTTGTTCAGCAAATGAAAAGCTTCCTTCTGGAGAAATAATAAAATGATCCAAGAGGTGTATTTCGACAAGCTTGCATGCATTTTTTAGTTGTTGAGTTAAGGCAATATCTTCAGCAGAAGGCTGTGCTGAACCAAATGGATGATTGTGTGCAATAACGAGCTGACAAGCATGTTGTTGCAAGGCGTAGCGTAAGGTTTGATTGACCGAGACCGCACAATGTTGCATTGAACCAAAAAATAGCTTTTTAAAATGGAGCTTTCTTAATTCTGGGTCTAGACACAGCACGGCAAAGACTTCTTGTTTTTCACCTTTTAATTCATAGCGTAAATAATCTAAAACTAAATCAGAAGAGTGAAGACTAAGATTATTCTTCTGAAAGTGATGATTGAGATAACGTCGTCCGAGTTCTTTGACTGCCAGTAATTGAGAATATTTCGTTGCTCCAATTCCATTAAATTGAGTTAATTCGCTTAACGATGAATCAAATACTGCATTTAGGCTACCAAAATGTTGAATGAGTAAACGTGATAATTCGACTGCTGAATGTTCTCTTGAACCTGAGCGAAGAAAAATCGCCAATAGCTCAGCATCAGAGAGACTTTGAGGGCCTTGTTGTAATAACCGTTCTCTTGGCCGCTCTTGTTCGGGCCAATTTTTAATAGAAGTATTCATATTCCCCAGCATAATTCGCTTAAAATTTTATTTTGTTTGCCCAATCAATCTTGGGTCTGCGCGTATTTAATGCTATTGTGAGCGCCACTGCAACAGTAAGGTATCCTGTTCGTGAGCTTTGATCTAAGTGTTATTCCTCATAAAAACATCGTTTTAGCTGTTACTGGCGGAATTGCTGCCTATAAAAGTGCCATCTTAGTCCGCCGCCTCAAAGATTATGGCTTTGATGTGCGTGTGGTCATGACACATGGTGCTCAGGCATTTATTACCCCACTAACTTTTCAGGCTCTTTCTGGTAATCCTGTCCATACTGAACTTTTAGACCCTGCGGCTGAAGCTGGAATGGGACATATTGAATTAGCACGTTGGGCTGATTTATTACTGGTTGCGCCTGCAAGTTGCGATACTTTGGCAAAATTTGCGCATGGTTTAGCAGATGACTTGCTCAGTACAGTTTTTTTGGCAACAAAATCTCCTGTATGGGTTGCGCCTGCCATGAATCAGCAAATGTGGGCGGCCAAAGCTACACAACGAAATTTACAAACCTTGGTCGAAGATGGCGTGCATGTGATCATGCCAGATGCTGGTGAGCAGGCGTGTGGTGATGTTGGTTTAGGCCGTATGCCAGAGCCAGAAGAAATTGCTAAGCAAGTGGCTGGCTATTTCCATCAGGCTCAACGTGCAATTGCTGAAAAATTTGGGTTATTGGCAGGTAAGCGAGTTGTGATTACTGCTGGGCCAACACGTGAAGCAATTGACCCTGTTCGTTATATCTCGAACCACAGTACTGGTAAAATGGGCTTTGCTTTAGCGGCTGCTTGTTACGCTGCTGGTGCACAAGTGACTTTAATTGCTGGGCCTGTAAGTTTAGATACACCGAATGGTGTAAAAAGAGTAAATGTTGCTTCTGCAAGACAGATGTTAGATATCAGTATGGATTCGTTAGAAACAGGCTGTGATATCTTCATTGCAACCGCCGCAGTCGCAGACTATCGCGTAGCAGAAGTTGCCGAGCATAAAATTAAGAAGGCAGGGGATGAGTTGAATGTTTCCCTTGTAAAAAATCCAGATATTGTGGCAACCATTGCTGGTCAGGAAAAACGTCCATTTATGGTGGGCTTTGCCGCTGAAACACAAAATGTTGAAGAATATGCGGCAGGAAAACTGGTCGCTAAAAAGCTCGATATGATTGCATGTAATGATGTGTCACGAGCAGATATTGGTTTTGCTTCTGATGAAAATGCGATGACGGTCTTCTTTGCTGAGAACTATCACATGAAAAAACGTGAGTTAGAAAAAGCATCTAAACAAGAAATTTCTCAACAGTTGGTTGAAGCAATTTCGGATGCATTGCGCCGTAAATAATATGTTTTAAATAAAAAAACCGCGAATGAATCGCGGTTTTTTTATATATCTTACTTTATCCAACTTAAGGAATGTCATCTTCAAATTCAGGTTTAACCTGAACGATGAAGTCCTGACGGTTAAGACCACGCCATAAGGCAAAAGCTGTACCGATATAAATTGAAGAGTAAGTACCTACAAAGACACCAACAAACATTGCAACAGCGAACCAGTGTAGACCATCACCACCTAAGAACATCATTGCTAGAACGACTAGCAATAAGGTCATTGATGTATGAATGGTACGACGTAAAGTTTCGGTTAAAGCAATATCAACGATTTCACGAGGAGTCGCACCGCGAATTTTACGGAAATTTTCACGGATACGGTCTGACACTACAATGTTATCGTTAAGCGAGAAGCCAATAACAGCAAGTACCGCAGCTAAAACTGTAAGGTCAAACGGCCATTGGAATAATGCAAAAGCACCAATAATAATGATGATGTCGTGGAATAAAGACATTACGGCACCCATCGCGAGTTTAAACTCGAAACGGATCGTCACGTAGATCAACATTAAAATAAGTGCAAGGGCAACCGCACCAGCAGAGCGAACATACAGCTCGTTACCTACTTGACCACCAACAGAGTCAACTTTATGAACTTCTGCGGCATTGTTTGGCAGCTGTACAGCCTTAGTAATCGCGTTATTAAGATCTTCAACCTTAACTTCTTGTACTGGCATACGCACAAGTAAGTCTTTATTACTACCAAGTGTCTGTACTACAGCATCTTTAAAGCCAGCTTTGTCGAGCGCTTGAATAACGTCAGACTGGTTTGCTGGTTGAGCATAGTTAAGCTCAGCTGAAACACCACCTGTAAAGTCCAAACCGAGGTTAAGACCTTTAGTTACAATAAAGAAAATACTCGCCAATGTAATCAGGATCGAGAAGATTGCCGCAGGTTTGGCAATCTTCATGAACGGGATGATTTTTGCATCATCCGGACGTCCATATTGTTTTGAATCTTGTTGAGTCACTTTAGTCATCATCGATCTCCTTAAATGCTCAACTTTTTCAAGTTACGGCGTTTGCCATAAATGATTTGTACAATTGCGCGAGTCACTGTAATTGCAGTAAACATCGAACACACAATACCAATCATTAATGTTACGGCGAAACCTTTGATCGGACCTGTACCAATTGCAAACAAAATGAAAGCAACGAGGAACGTGGTTAAGTTCGAGTCAAAAATGGTGTTATAAGCTCGATCATAACCGGCCACAATGGCTTGTTTGGGCGATGCTCCCCAGAGCATTTCTTCTCGAATACGCTCACATATCAATACGTTCGCATCGACGGCCATACCAATGGTAATAACGATACCGGCAATACCTGGTAAGGTGAGGGAAGCTCCAATCCATGACATGACTGTTAAAATCATTGCTAAGTTAACAACAAGTGCAAAGTTAGCGATTAAACCGAATAGACGGAAGAAAACTACCATCCAGATTGCAACAAGCAAGAAGCCGATTTGAGTTGATAATACGCCTTTATCAATGTTTTCTTGACCAAGACTTGGACCAACCACACGTTCTTCAACAAAATACATTGGCGCAGCCAAAGCACCTGCACGTAGCATTAATGCAAGTTCTGATGCTTCTTGAGGAGAACTTAAACCGGTAATACGGAAAGTTGAACCTAAAACGGCTTGAACTGTTGCAGCATTAATGACTACAGATTCAGTGTATGGAGTACGAACTTCTGTTTGTGCACCAGTTTTAGGATCTGTGACATAAGTAATTTTTTGCTTATTTTCGATGAACAATACCGCCATGCGTTTACCAACAGCATTACGAGTTGCATCGGACATAAGCTTACCACCAGCACTGTCGAGGGTAATATTTACCTCGGCACCACCAGAGTCTTGGCTGAAGCCAGAACTTGCATTTTGAACACGCTCACCAGTTAAGATACGGTTACGTTGCAACAAAAGTTGACGACCGCTATCTAAAGACTCATAAGCAAAAACTTCTGTACCCGGAGGTAAAGGCTGACCATTATATTTACCTGTATATGGGTCAATATATTGATCATTTGAGTCAGAAACTAAACGGAATTCGAGGTTTGCAGTACGACCTAAAACACGTTTAGCTTCAGCTGTATCTTGTACACCCGGTAATTCAACAACAATACGGTTGCTACCCTGACTTTGTACCAATGCTTCTGCAACACCAAGTTCGTTAATACGATTACGTAATGTTGTTAAGTTTTGGTTTACCGCATATGACTGGATTTCTTGGCGACGTACATCGGTATAAGTAAGCTTTAAAGTAGAACCTGTAGAGCTTGCTAATGCCTGTTGGGTATATTCATTCCCATTACGACGTAGAAAATCCATTGCTGCATCACGGTCAGCATTGTCAGCAAATTGAACAGTGATTACATTGTTTGTTAATGCAAGATTATTAAATTTGATCTTGTTTTCACGGAACTGACGACGCAAATCAGTGGCAGAAGTTTCCATACGTTGGGCAACGGCTTTGTCCATATCTACTTCAAGTAAGAAGTGGACACCACCACGTAAGTCCAAACCAAGTTTCATTGGTTTTGCCCCAATTTTTTGCAACCATTCCGGTGTGGTTGGTGCAAGGTTTAGGGCAACAACATATTGATCACCTAAGTCACGGCGTAATACTTCTTTTGCTTTCAACTGCGCTTCAGAAGAGCTGACACGCAAGAGGGCAGCATTATTTGTAAAAGTATTATCGTGACTTGCAATATTTGCTGTTTTTAAAATTTGCTCTGCTTTTTGCACCACACTTTGATCAATTTGGGTACCAGCTTTGGCACCGGAAATTTGAACGGCGGGCTCATCCGGATATAGACTAGGCAGTGCGTATAATGTACTGACTACCAGAACAACCAGAATCAGTAAATATTTCCATGCAGGGTAACGCATTCGCTTTCTTCTTAAATGAAAAAGTCGTGCTAAAGCACGACTGTTTTATGATTAAAGGTTATTTAGAGTGCCTTCAGGTAATACTGAAATTACGCTGGCACGCTGAATTTTTACTTCTACACCACGGCTAAGTTCAACAACTGCATAGTCACCTTCAATTTTGGTCACTTTGCCCATTAAACCACCAGCGAACACAACTTCACTACCTACACCTAAGCTTTCGATTAAAGAACGGTGCTCTTTAGCACGCTTTGCTTGAGGGCGCCAAATTAAGAAATAAAAGATTGCAACGAATACAACAATCATCAAGATGTTTGGCAAAATACCTGTAGTTGGGCCAGCTGCCGGTGCTGCATGTGCAGCAGAAATTAAAAAGCTCATTTTGATTTCCTAAAGTTAAAAATATGAGTCAGATACCTGACATAATCCTAATTCGTTTTGCAATTTACCTTGTCTTGAGGTTGAGCGCAAATCGGGCTTATTCATCAACCGGACATGGTGGAACTTCTAAACCACGACGGGCATAAAAGTCCTGAACAAATTTATCAAATGTGCCATTCTCTAATGCATCACGCATACCTTCAGTTAAACGTTGGTAATAACGTAAGTTATGAATGGTACCGAGCATAGACGCTAACATCTCTCCACATTTTTCAAGATGGAATAGATAAGCACGGGTAAAGTTCTTACAAGTGTAGCAATCGCAATGTGGATCGAGCGGGCTCTGGTCATGGCGATATTTACTATTACGAATACGTACCAGACCATCAGTGACAAAATAATGACCGTTTCGCGCATTACGGGTTGGCATTACGCAGTCGAACATATCGACACCGCGGCGCACCGCTTCAACGATATCTTCCGGCTTACCAACGCCCATCAAGTAACGCGGTTTGTCTTGTGGCATTTTGCTTGGTAGATAATCTAAAACTTTGATCATCTCATCTTTAGGTTCACCTACAGATAAGCCGCCAATCGCATAACCGTCAAAGCCAATTTCAAGAAGGCCATTTAAAGACTCGTCACGTAAGTCTTCATACATACCGCCTTGAATAATGCCAAATAACGCATTCTTATTTTTGAGTTCATCATGATGATGAGTTTTACAACGTTTTGCCCAGCGTAAAGAAAGCTGCAATGATTTTTGTGCTTCTTCATGCGTTGCAGGATAAGGTGTACATTCATCAAAAATCATGACGATGTCAGAGTTCAATACCTGCTGAATTTCCATAGAAATTTCAGGCGATAAAAACACTTTCGAACCATCAATCGGCGAGCGGAAAGTAACACCTTCCTCTTTGATTTTGCGCATTGCGCCAAGACTAAAAACCTGGAAACCGCCAGAGTCAGTCAAAATTGGCTTATCCCATTTAATAAAGTTATGCAAACCGCCGTGTTCTTTAATCACTTCAAGACCCGGACGCAAATATAAATGGAAGGTATTTCCTAAAATAATTTGTGCCTGAATGTCTTCGATATCACGCGGTAGCATACCTTTGACTGTGCCGTAAGTCCCCACTGGCATAAAAACAGGTGTTTCAACAACACCATGCTCTAAAGTTAAACGACCACGACGGGCGCGCCCCGACTGACCTAATTTTTCAAACTTCATCTAAAAATCCTGAACACGAGCAGAGGCGAAGAAACAGTTCGCTGCTAAAAAGAGAGCTATTTTCCTTGATTCTGCGATGTAGTTCTACTACTAAATGTAGCTGGTTATAAAATAGATAAAATTTCCGACAGTTTAGGAGCTGTTTTTTTCCTATTAAAAATTAGGTTTATAGTCAAAATTTTCATTAACAAGATTATCCTTAAAAGGGCGAATCGCTTTCTTGGATAAAGTTAATGTATTGATGAGATTGTTAGGGAATACTTCAATCTGGTTGTTGAACAGCTCGACATTACGGTTAAAGATACTAATCGCAGCACCTACATTTTCGTTTTGTTCCTGAATGTCGTCCATCATCTTGCTATAGAGTGAATCGGCTTTAAGCTCAGGATAGTTTTCAACAACAATATTTAAGCTGCGAATTAATTCTTTGCTCATTTTCTCGATTTGTTGGAGCTGAGAAATATCAGTGTTATTTACATTTAAATTAAGAATTTGCTGACGTAATTCAGTGACTTTTTCTAATGTCGATTTTTCAAAATGAGTATATTGATTAAGAGTTGTCTCAAGCGCCTCTAACGTCTTTACCTTTTGACGTTCGAAATTGGCAACCTCAGACCAAGCACGTTTGGTCGCATTAAAATAACGTACGATGGTATTACGGATGTGAACGCCCCAGACGATCAGTACAACAAAAATCCCCAGGAAAATAAATAAACCAGTCATGGTCGGTTCCTTATTGTTATTCCCTCAGTATACTTTTAACTTCTCATTTTTTAATGAGATGACAATCAAGTCATACGAGAGATTTATTTAATTAAGTTCAACACTAATTGCTGAAATTTTTCATATTGCGGCATGGTCATGGTACGCAAGTGCCCACGCAATGCTGAAACATTATGAATTTCACTTTGCTTACTTGTGGTCTGAAAAAGATTTTGCTCGCCCAGATAACACAAAATTTGTTCTTCGTGATGATAAATTAAATCACCTTTAAAGTGCTGAAAAAAATCATTTAATTTTAAAGTTAAGCTCGGACTGACTTCTTTGGCTAACTGGTGTTGATTAACCCCAAAAATATTAAGTTCTTGGTTAATTAAAATATCGCTACTTTGCCATTTACTGTTGTAGGGAGTAAAAAAACGAGAACGTTGATTGCTAACAGCAATACCCAAAGCAGGTATTTGAAATATAAAAGCGCCCCATAAATCTTTATGAATTTCTTTTATAATTTTTTTATCGCTATTTTGGTCTTGAATAATAGGGATTTCATTAATGTAATGATATTGAAACAGCAAGACTTGATGATCGGTTACTCCATCGTTCCATGTCGTCGAAGTAAACTGAGTAATTTCGTTAGACTCAGTCCCTCGGTTAAACAGAGGGAAATACTGTTTTAATTTACTCAGAACTAAAACTGGTTGAGCATGAATGGGAAGATAAGCTGGTAACTGCTGAAACTGTAAGCCGTAACGCAAAATCACCATGCGTTGTTCTAGATAACGAATAACTTGCGTTAATGGTTCTTGAGATTGATAGAGTAAATAAGCCAGAAACCCTGTTAAAAAGGCACCTAAAAAGCTCCAAATATATTGAATATGTGGATGAAGAAAATAGCCAAAGGCCAATATTGTGATGCTGCAAATGGCGAGTAAATAGGGGAGCACATTAAAAAAACGAAGGTTGTGATCTTCACGCCATGGATGTAATGCATCTAAAAGATCTTGGGCTGAATGAGATTTTTGTCCAGCATCCCAAAGCCGAGCAATATTACGAAAAACCTGTGTATTCTTTTTACGCCTTATATGAAGAGCTTCTTGTACAGTATCGATTGGCATGGAAGTAATGAGTTCATTATCATAAAGAGCTATTTCTAGATTATCTTTTAAATTGAAAGAGATAAATACTAAATGTTTCTAAATTGAGAATTTTTCTTTAAAAGTTGATGCCTGATTTCATTGCTAAATTTCTGCAACTCACACAGCTAAATTCATTATTTTTTATTGTAAGTACTTGGGTTGGGTTAAACCTCGAATCAACTTATAAGGTTTAACCCCGCCTTAGTATTTAAACGTCTAATTTATCAACCAACATTGCATCGCCATAACTAAAGAAACGATAGCGGCTTTTAACTGCATGTTCATAAGCAGCCAAAATGTTGTCTCGATTTGAAAGTGCAGACACCAACATGAGCAGAGTAGACTCTGGCAAATGGAAGTTAGTAATTAAACGATCTACGATGCAGAACTCATAGCCCGGATAGATAAAGATTTGCGTGTCGCCAGTCCAAGCCGCGATTTTACCGCCATGAGCTTGTGCTGCACTTTCTAAAGCGCGTGTTGCGGTTGTACCAACAGCAATCACTTTATTACCGCGTGCTTTAGTCGCCAAAATTAAATCAATAGTTTCTTGAGGCACATCACACCATTCACTGTGCATGATATGGTTGGTAATGTCATCAGTACGAACAGGCATAAATGTGCCTGCACCGACGTGTAAAGTCACAAAAGTTTTTTGAACATTTTTTTGTTCTAATTTTTCTAAAAGTGTTTCATCAAAATGCAAGCTTGCAGTAGGTGCTGCAACACTGGCAATTTTTTCTGGGTTATGAAAAACCGTTTGATAACGTTCAGTGTCAATTTCTTCTGCTTCACGGTTAAAGTAAGGCGGAATAGGTAGCTGACCATATTGCTCAAGTACAGGCAAAATTGGCTGTGAAAACTCAACCACAAATAAATTTTCATGACGACCACGTACAATCACAGGAATGTTATCAACACCGACATAAAGCTCGGCACCCGCTTTAGGCGAGTTGCTTGATTTAATATGGCAATACGCTGTGGTGTGGTTCAGCATGCGCTCAACCAAAATCTCGATAGCACCGCCTGTAGAGCGTTTTCCTTTAAGTCGTGCTTTCATGACTTTAGTGTCATTGAGCACTAACAGATCACCTTCTTCGAACAGATCGATAATGTCTGTGAACATGTGATCGTGATATTGACCCTTTGAGTCTAGGTGCAACAATCGTGAAGCACTACGTGATTCAAGAGGATAACGGGCAATAAGTTCATCAGGTAATTCAAAGGAAAAGTCAGACAGTTGCATATTTAGGAAAAAACACCGCAAAAATTGGGCCTAGTATAAACTTTTTCGCTTTTTTATGGCTGTGCTTCTAGCTTAAATCATGAAAAATGTTTAAATGATCTAAAAGTGAACGATAATATTCACTTAGGGTTTGACAAGTTTTACAAACGCGCTAATATACGCAACACAAACATACTTCCTCTCCCGAGGTGGTGAAATTGGTAGACGCGGCGGACTCAAAATCCGCTGTCAGAGATGACGTGTCGGTTCGAGTCCGACCCTCGGGACCATATTCAGAATCGTAAGATTCTACAAAAACCCCTAAGCTAACGGCTTAGGGGTTTTTTGTGGGTTATAAAAAAGTGGATAGAGCTTAGGAAGTTATTATTTGATCCCAAGAATCGGACTAGAATTTCTAGTTATAAATTTAGAGCTTATAAAAATCTTTCATTTTTTAAACTCAAGAAGTTCTTGTTTAAATACCAAACACGTTTGATAAAAGCGAAAATGAGCAAGAATCTAAGCTTTTATTCAAATATTATTTTTTTACTCTGTTTTACTAGTATTCTGAACTCGCATTTCTAAGATCTTACAACTCTTTACCTTCAAACATTTGTTGTATTTTCCTCAAGCATACCCACTTTATGTATCTGAAAACCTTTAATTGAAACTTCACATTTCTATTTTGAAAAGAACGTTGCTCTTTTAATGTACTGTGTTAAAGTTTGTAGTAGATCATAATGATTATAAGTACATTTTTTAAGAGCGGTTCCGACCAAAAACGACAAAATCTGTGAGGCGGGCAATGACATTCCAGCGTTTAGAACTAAATCAGGTTGAGCAGTTAAGTGCTTGTAGAATATCTCTGTTACTTGGATTAAATGCCGAGCAGAACTACATTGAGCAATTTTTCCGGTTTAGTCTTCGTCTTTTGAATTGTAAAAAAGCCTTACTGACTTTTAATCAGGAACCTTACTTTTGGCATCGTTGCCCAGAGGGCATGACAGCAATCTCGTTTAAACCTTCGAAACATTTAAAACAGTGCTTTGCTAAACAACAGATCATTAATCACTCACATCCTTCTTATCAAAACTTAACCAACTATTTAAAAGAACTAAATATCGAGTGCAGCAGGGCATTGGCGGTGCATCTTTTACACCCCGATAAAACGTCTATGGGCTTTGCTGTCTTTTTCGATGACGATGCAGCTATATTTGAAGATGACGATATTCAATTGCTGCTCGATTACTGCTCTACCTTTATGCAGCAAGTCGAATTGAAGTTTAACTATGAAGAGTTAAACGAACTCTATGAACAGCAAGTTGCGATTAACTCAAGTAAAACTAAATTTTTCTCGATTATTTCACATGACTTACGAGCGCCGTTTCATGGGTTGCTCGGGTTTTCTGAAGTACTCGCCAAAGAGCGTGAAACTTTAGATGAATCTAGTATTCAAAACATTGCAGATTATTTATATGACACCTCACAATCGACCTATAACTTACTTGAAAGCTTACTAACATGGGCGATGGCAGAAGGTGGGCGTTTTGTTTATCACCCAATTAACTTTAAGCTTAGACAAGTCAGCAATATTGTTTGTGATGTACTGCACACATTAGCTTTAAAGAAAAATATTGAACTGGTTAATGATGTTCCAGATGATTTAAATATTTATGCCGATATCAATATGATGACCTCTGTAATTCAAAACTTGGTGTCAAACGCGCTGAAATTTACAGATATTGATGGCTCTGGCAAAGTTTTTATTGAAGCTAGGCAAGCTGACAAAAATATAGAAATAACCGTTCGAGACACTGGTTTAGGCATGACCGAAAAACAAATGACAAATTTATTCCATCCACGTATTACAGCCAGCTTTAAAGGAACCGCTGGTGAAAAAGGTGCGGGTTTAGGTTTAAGTCTTTGTAAGCGTTTTGTCGAAATTAATCAGGGTAAAATTGATGTCAGTTCAAAAGAAGGCGTAGGAACGACATTTACAGTTTTATTACCTTCTGCTCAAGAAAGTCATGAGGCTCATGCAGAGCATTACTCTTCAGCGGAAGCAAAATTAGTCTAATCCCTTTTCCTACCACTACTCGAACTGCTATAACTAAAAACAGAGTACGAGGAAAAGAGCTTTTTATATGAATGCGGAGCAGTTACAAAAAACATTGCGTGCGAGTCAGTACGCAGAACAAGTTTTAGGCTTGCATCAAGCTGTTTTAGAACAAGATTACCAACTAGATCAATTTACTGCACCGCTCTCGACCGAACAGATTTATCAATTTGTACAAACCACATTAGATGGAATTGGTGACGAAACATCTTGGATGCGTGGATTACGCATTTTAAGAAGTCGTTTAATGTTCCGTTGGATTTGGCAGGATGCCAATCAGCTTACCGATGTTGTCACTCTCACACGCGAACTTTCTGATTTTGCCGATGCCAGTATTTGTGCGGCAAAGGATTTTGCACGTGTAGCGCTTGTGGCAAAACACGGTGAACCTGTGAGTTACTCTGGCAAAGTTCAAGATTTGATTGTGGTTGCCATGGGTAAACTTGGTGCGCAAGAGCTTAATCTGTCGAGTGATATTGACTTGATTTTTGCTTTTGATGAACAAGGCGAAACTAATGGCCGCAAGTGCATTGATGTACAGCAGTTCTGTATTTTGTGGGGACAAAAACTCATTTATTTGCTTGAGCACATTACCGCAGACGGTTTTGTATTTCGAGTTGATATGCGTTTACGCCCTTGGGGCGATGGCTCGGCACTAGCGATTAGTCATGCAGCTTTAGAAAAATATTTAAGTCAGCATGGCCGTGAGTGGGAACGCTATGCGTGGATTAAAGCGCGTGTTGTGACGGGCGGTAAAGAAGGGCAAGACTTGTTAGAAATGACACGTCCTTTCGTATTCCGCCGCTATGTTGATTACACCGCTTTTGCCGCGATGCGCGATATGAAAGCGATGATTGAGCGCGAAGTTTTACGTCGTCATATTGAGGATGATATTAAACTCGGAGCAGGCGGTATTCGCGAAATTGAGTTTATTGTTCAGGTCTTCCAGCTTATTTATGGTGGTTCTAAACGTGAGCTACAAGACCGCCAATGTTTAGTCAGCCTTGAGCACATTGGCGAAGCTGGTTTGTTAGAAAGACAAGCTGTTTTAGAACTTGAGGATGCTTACCTGTTTTTACGCCGTGTTGAACACGCAATTCAAGCCCTCAATGACCAACAAACTCAGCTATTGCCAGAAGAAGTAGACTTAAGACAACGCATTATAGATACCTTAGGTTTTACGAGTTGGGATGAATTTATTGATGTTCTTAACGAGAAACGTCAAAAAGTTAAAGTTCAATTTAAGCAGCTTATTGAAGATACTAGTTCAAATGCCGCAACTGAGAACTTTGGACAGTTAGAGCAGCAGTTAGATGAAGTGTTGGATGATAATGCGAAAAATTTGATTCATGAATTCTGGCATGGTCACGCACTCAAAAAATTACCTTCAAATGCTGTTCAGCGATTAAAGACATTCTGGCCTCATTTAATTGAAGTGATATTACAGTCAGAACAACCTCAAACTGCACTTCTGCGCTTAATGCCGCTGATTGAGTCGGTCATGCGTCGAACCGTGTACTTGGTGATGTTGATTGAAAGTAAAGGTGCATTGCAACGTTTAGTTAAAATGGCGACCGTAAGTCCTTGGATTTGTGAAGAGCTAACGCAATATCCAGTACTGCTTGATGAGTTTTTATCGATGGGCTTTGAGTTGCCAAAGCGTAAGGACTTAGAAGACTCATTACGTCAGCAATTGCTTCGCATTGAAATTGATCAAGTTGAAGATCAAATGCGGGCACTGCGACTGTTTAAAAAGAGCAATGTACTTACTGTTGCGGCAAGTGATGTATTAGCGGAAAGCCCGCTAATGAAAGTATCTGATGCATTAACCGATATTGCTGAAGTTAGTGTTAATGCAACACTTCATTTAGCTTATCAGACTGTAGCAAAGCGTCATGGTTATCCATGTGATGTTGATGGAAAACGCTGCTCACTCGACTACAAAGCCTTTGCTGTTATTGGTTATGGCAAAGTGGGTGGGATTGAGCTTGGCTATGGTTCTGACTTGGACCTTGTCTTTATTCATTATCTAGATGAGCAAGCAGATACGGATGGAACGAAGTCAATTAGTGGCTTTGAGTTTGCTATGCGTGTCGCTCAAAAGTTTATGTCACTCATGACCACTCAAACCCTTGATGGCCGTGTCTATGAAATTGATACACGCTTAAGACCTTCAGGTGAGGCCGGTTTATTGGTGACAAGTCTTAAGGCCTACGAACACTATCAGTTGAAAAGTGCATGGCTTTGGGAGCATCAGGCATTAGTACGTGCACGCTCTATTGCAGGTGACGAGGTACTTTGCCAGAAATTTGAAATATTTCGACGCGAGATATTGACTCAATCTAGAGATGAGGCTTATGTTCGTGAGGAAGTGTTGAAAATGCGTCAGAAAATGAAAGACCACCTAGGTTCGTCTTCTGAACAAAAAAAACATGGTATTTTTCATTTAAAACAGGACGCAGGTGGTATCGTCGATATCGAATTTATGGCACAGTATGCTGTACTTGCATGGAGCGGGACGAAACCCGATCTCGCCCATTATTCTGATAATGTAAGAATATTAGAAGATGCTGCTAAAGCAGACTGCTTATCCAGTGAAGATGCCACAGCATTAATTCGAGCCTATCTTAGTGAACGTGCCGAAAGCCACCGCTTAGCCCTTGCAAATCAATCCATGCAAGTCAGCGCAGCGGACTGGCGTAGTACCCGTGCGGTCGTTTGCAATTTATGGCAAAGATTAATAGACCCAACCGCCTCGGTTGAGTTGGATAGTGAATGATTTTATAACAATTTGGAGTGTTCCATGAATTTGGCTGATCGTGATGGTTTTATTTGGCAAGATGGAAAATTAATTGATTGGCGTGATGCAAAGATTCACGTTTTAACCCATACATTACACTACAGTATGGGCGTATTTGAGGGTGTTCGTGCTTATGAAACGCCTAAAGGTACTGCCATTTTCCGTCTTCAAGACCACACAAAACGTTTGTTAAATTCAGCAAAAATTTATCAAATGAAAGTGCCGTATGATCAAGCCACGCTTGAACAAGCACAAATCGATGTTGTTCGTGAAAATAAATTAGCTTCTTGCTATTTACGTCCATTAATCTGGATCGGTTCAGAAAAACTTGGTATTGCAGCAACAAATAACACGATTCATGCCGCAGTTGCAGCATGGGCGTGGGGCGCATACCTTGGTGATGAAGCAATGGCGAATGGTATTCGCGTTAAAACTTCATCATTTACTCACCATCATCCAAACGTGACGATGTGTAAAGCAAAAGCATCTGGGAACTACACGTTGTCAATTCTTGCTCATCAAGAAGTTGCACATTCTGGTTACGACGAAGCAATGTTAATGGACCCACAAGGTTATGTGTGCCAAGGTTCTGGTGAAAACGTATTCTTAATTAAAGATGGCGTTTTACACACTCCAGATATCGCTGGTGGTGCGCTTGATGGTATTACACGTCAAACAGTAATGACGATTGCTAAAGATCTTGGTTATCAAGTTGTTGAGCGTCGTATTACACGTGATGAATTCTACATTGCAGATGAAGCATTCTTCACAGGTACTGCTGCGGAAGTAACGCCAATTCGTGAATACGATGACCGTCCAATTGGTACAGGTGGCCGTGGCCCAATTACTACTGAAATTCAAAAGACTTACTTTGATGCAGTTCAAGGTAGAAATCCGAAATATGAACACTGGTTAACTTACGTAAAATAAGTTAATCCGTTAACATAAAAAGGCGAACATAAGTTTCGCCTTTTTATTTTTGGCTTCGGGAGCTTTTATGCATATTGTCTATGTCTCTGATGGTAAGGCAGGGCACCGTTCACAAGCATTAGGCTTGTTTCAGGCAATGCAAAGACAACAGCCAGAAACAACTTTTGAAGAGATCCTTATTTCTGATTTGCCAATTATTTTTTTAATTCAGGCGCTTTTCTCTTCAAAAAAATCGTTATTAAAAAAAACACCTGATTTTATATTTGGAGTGGGAAGCCACACACATTTTCGTGTCTGGTTACTCGGCAAAATTTTTAGAAAAGCCAAAACTATTATATTGATGAAGCCTAACTTACCTGTGGTTTGCTTTGATTACGCTGTGATTCCAGAACATGACGGTATCCATGCTGATAGCCATGTGATTGTTACACGTGGCGCATTAAATCCCATTCGTAATGAAAACCGCCATCAAAAAGACCGAATTTTAATTGCTTTAGGTGGTTCATCTAAACGACATCAATGGAACCAAAACAAAGTATTAAGCAGTGTTCAAAAAATTGTTGAGAATAATCCAAACGCTGAAATTATTTTAACAACTTCACGCCGCACGCCAGCAGAATTTATCGATACTTTAAGACAGCAAAGCTTTGCTGGGCATTTACAAATATTTCCAGTTGATCAAACACCTCAAGGCTGGATTTTTGAAGAAATGCAAAAAGCAGAAGCTGTTTGGGTAACAGAAGACAGCGTATCTATGATTTTTGAGGCGCTTACCGCGGGTTGTCGAGTCGGTGTAATGGCAATGGACCGGTTGAAAGACGACCGGATTACCCACTCAGTTGATCAAATGTTAGAATCAAAATTAATTTCACAGCAGACTTGTGTTGTACAGTTACCACAACCTTATGCTTTTAAAGAAGCAGACCGTGTGGCAACATATCTTTTAGCGAAAAATTAAATTTTTTATTTTGAGTAAATAAATGAAAATATTGCATATTGCGAATTTTGGCTTTAATAAACAAGGCGCCCATTTTTACTGCACAGACCGTAAAATTTCTGCCGGATTAATTGAAAATGGCCATTTCGTTTATGACTTTAGTTTTCGTGACATGGCTCGAATGGGTACCATTTTTAAAACAAAAAAACTGGGCGCCAGTTGGGCTAATAAAGAAGTACTAAAGGTCGTTAATAATATTGAGCCTGATCTGGTACTTATTGGACATAGTGACTTAATGAGTCCAGATGTTCTTAGACAGATTAAAGAAGCTTATCCAAATACTAAAATTGCATTTTGGTATGTTGACCCGCTTTATCTTGAAAGCAAACTCGACTTTGTTAAAGCGTTCTCGCCGTATTTAGATGCTATTTTCTGTACAACAGGTGGCGAATATCTACAAAAATTAAAACAGCCGCATTTAAGCGTAGCCTATCTGCCAAATGTGGGTCACCGTAATGTAGAAACACTACAGCAATTTTCAAATGTGAATACGGATAAGACCTTTATTTTTTGTGGCGTAGTCTATAAAGAACCTGAGCGTGAGAAGTTCTTAAAGGACTTAGCAGATGCGTTGCAACAAGGCCATGTGAATTACCAATATTATGGTTGTTTTGAACAGCCTGGTGTCTACGGTAAAGCGTATTATAAAGTTCTATCTGAAACAAAAATGGGACTTAATTACTCACGCCGTAATGATGTAACTCTGTATAGTTCTGACCGTATTGTACAGCTGACTGGTAATGGTTTATTGACTTTTAGCCCAAGAATTCCGGGCTTTGAGAAGCTCTATACCGAACAGGAAGTGGTTTATTTTGATGATCAATTTGATTTGGCCAAGAAGATCCAATTCTTTGATCAAAACCCAGATCAGGCTGAAAAAATAGCGAAAGAGGGCTGGGAGAAAACACGTAGATCTTTCAATGCTAAACGCATCACCCAATTTATGGTTGAAGTGACATTTAAGCAGCCCCTTTCAGAAGATTATGAATGGTCACATGAGGTTTATGCATGATGTGGTTTTTGTACGTTGCGGTAGGCCTACTAGTACTTGCTGCACTGTTATATGTGCTGGGTAATTATACTTTCTGGCTTCCGTTTCGTTCGAACAAACTACCACGCATTGTGATGTTGCATCAGGTTACAGCTAAAGATGCAGCCTCTGGCATGAACATGCCTCCTGAAAAGTTTGAACAACTCTTACAGTTGTTGACGCGTAAAGGGGCTACTTTTTGTTTTGTCTCTGAGCTTGAACAATATCGTAATCAAAAAAATGTCGTTGCTTTAAGTTTTGACGATGGCTTTATGGATAATTATCTTTATGCCTATCCCTTACTTAAAAAATATAATGCAAAGGCAACCATTTATTTGGCAACGCAAATTGAAGGAATCGAAAAGCTAACTTATGAGCAAATTCATGAAATGGCAAATTCTGGTTTGATTGAATTTGGTGCGCATACCCAACATCATGTGAACTTACTTAAGCTTGATGATCAAACTGCTTACGATGAAATGCTTCAGTCTAAACAAGATGTTGAAGCATTAGTCGGTAAGTGTCCGAGCTTTGCTTATCCATTTGGTCGATTTAACGAAAAACACCAGAAAATGGCTCAAGAGATTGGCTTTAAAAACGCAGTATCGACTCGTAAAAAAATCGAAGCTTATGAAGCTGTTAATCAATTTAATATTCCACGTGTTAGCACGCATGGTGCCATGAATGCTTTACAGATGCGTATCGCCCTTGCTAAAGGACGTTATAAGTTATGAATAAAATTCAATGTAGTGTCTATATTGTCACTTTAAATTGTGGTGTTTGGTTAGAGCGAACTTTACAAAGTGTCAGTGAGTTTGATGAAGTTATTATTTTAGACTCTGGCAGTACTGATAATACTTATGAAATTGCAGAGCGCTTTGAAAATACGCAAATCTCTCATCAAGATTGGCAAGGTTATGCTGGGCAAAAAAGTTTAGCTTTAGCAAAATGCCGAAATGATTGGGTACTCAATTTAGATGGTGATGAAGTCTTATCTAATGAGTTAAAACAAGAAATTGTTGAGACCATTCAGCAGAACAAGCTTGATGCTTTAATCACACCGATTAATGACGTGTTTTTAGGTGTTCCCAACAGCAAACATACTAAAAAACATGCAAAGGTGCGTTTTTTCCGTAAGTCTAAAGGGTATTATGATCTTGCCAATAAGGTCCATGAAAATGTGATTGTAGAGGGTGAATCTCAGCGTGCTCAACATGATATTTATCATTATGGCGAGTCGAGCATTTTCGTTAAAGTCGAAAAAAATAACCAATATTCCAACCTCAAAGCATTAGAGAAATACCAAAAAGGAAAGTCTCCAAGTGTTGCAAAATTGGTTTTGGTAATGCCAGTGACTTTCATGAAGTCTTATTTTATTCGTCGTAGTTTCTTAAATGGTTGGCGTGGTTTCGTAAATAGTATGATTAACGCGTTTTATGCTTTTCTAAAAGAAGCCAAACTATTTGAACAGACGATGAATAAAGATAAAAAATAAGTAGACAAGCTATGAAAATTGTTCAGGTATTGGCAACGAGTGGTGGAGTTGGTGGTTTAGAGCAGCACACTTTTAACCTTGTTAATGAGCTCGCTTTAAATCATGAAGTACATGTGATTGCACATCCTTGCTATCTAGACAAGTTTAGCCAACAAGTACATTTTCATGCGGTTGATTTTGCACGTAGCCGTTGGAATATTTTTTTACTCTGGCAACTTAAAAATCTTATCCAGCAAATTCAACCTGCTATTGTTCATGCACAAGCAGGAAAGGCGGCTGAACTGATTGCCCGAATTAAGCCATTTTTATCTGGCCCAAAGTTTGTGACAACAGTACATGGTACTAAAAAGAATAAATCTGCCTATTTCGCAGGTGATGCCGTTATTGCAGTGAGTCAAGCACTCACGCAAGGCATACCAGAGTCTAAAGCACACGTGGTTTACAACGGGGTCTATCCTCAACCCGTACTTACAGTTGAAAATAAAGAAAAGTTACTTCAATCGATTCAAAAAGATTTTGCTGAGCTAGATGCAAGCAAAAAAGTTGTTATGTGTATTGGACGTCTAGAGCCAGTAAAAAATATCAGTTTACTGATTGAGTCGATGCAACAGATTGATGCCAATTTATGGATTATTGGTGATGGTTCACTTCGAGCAAGTTTAGAAAAACAAGTCAGTGAATTAAACATACAAGATCGGGTCGCTTTTCTTGGGTTTAGAACTGATGCTCGAGATCTGGTGCAATTAGCAGATATTGTGGTTTTGTCATCAGATCGTGAAGGTTTTCCACTCGTCATGGTCGAAGCTTTACAGGCTGATAAAGCAATGGCTTCAACCAAAGTAAACGGTGTGATTGAGTGGCTGCCAGAGCAATATCTGGCAGAAATTGGAGATGCACAAGGTTTAGCAAAAGCGATTAAATGTGCGCTTCAACCTGAAGCTCAAAACGACTTTGGCCCTTTATATGCAAAAGCCAAGGCTGAACTGACTGTACCAGCCATGGCTGAGCAGACGCTTAATATTTATAAAGGCCTGCTGAAAACTTAATTATTCTTCGGTGTAAGGCGGATGGCATCAAGTACCACAAAGTTATCTTCGACATTAATGGTATGACAACCGTCATCTGCTTGATCCCAGTCTGGTAAAACTACTTCTAGTAATTTTTCTTCGTAAGCTGTCGGGCTAAGCTGAGTAATCGCTTTTAATTCGATATTACCGCCATAACGTTTTAAAGAGTCTTGGCTTGGTCGAACCAATTGGCCTTTATAAATAAAAGGTTTACCCGCCATACGGAACTGCTGACTGCCTCGGCACACTGGGTTCATTGGGTGCTCTTGCCAGTTCGGATTTAAAATATCTTCGGTAAAGAACAGATCTAAACGATCACCAAATTTCTTACAATCACGACGCGTTGAAGTAAAAAGATACCATAAGCCTTCATGATAGAAAGGGGTGCTGTCGACTGCTTCGATATTCTCAATCACATTAGAATGCTTTTCCCATTTCAGTGGAAATTCAGTACATTTCCAAAGTTCAATTGTCTTGTTGGCAGAAGTCTCTGGGATCATGTACCAAGTGTTTTCTAACTTAAATACACAAGGATAAGAAAGGTGATAGTCGAGCTTTAAGATTGTCTCTGGTGGCGTATAGGTGCCATCTTTAAAAACTTCTAAAACTGAAAGAAAACCTACAGGATGTTCGTCATCGACCTCTTCAAAAAAAATGAAATGACGGCCATTTTCATAAGCATAAAAGCTATCTGCAAATGTAAACTTTTTAGGGGAGTGGATCTCAAAGAGAGAATCTAATTGCTCAAGTGTTGTAAACGGTTGTTCTAACCAGCCAAAACGCATATACCAATGAGAGTCAAAAGATTTTGCTTTTTTTGCTTGTTGGTATTTATACCATTTTTTTTGAATCAGGCGATTTAGCATTAAATTTTACACTCGATATAACTATAATTAGATAGACTATCCCTGACTCATTTTAACATTTGAATGAAATGAAAAAATATTTAATCAGTATTGAATCTGCTAATAGTGAACGTTTAAAAAAGTTGTACTCTCAAGCAACATTTTACAAGTATCGCGATGAATTTAAGCAGTTTGGGGTAATCGGTAAGAATTTAAGCGTTAGTGAATATTTTCAACAAGGTGTAGCAGGCAAGAAAAAACCGATGACGCCTGGTGAGCTTGGTTGTGCCATGTCTCATATTGCTGCACTAAAAGATTTTTTAAACTCCGACGAAGAATATGCAATTATTTTTGAAGATGATGTGATCGAGCGTTTTGAAATTGATTTCCAAGACTTAGAAAAGCACATTAGTTCTTTGAATCTAGGGCCTTGCTTTTTTCTAAGCTTGGGCGGTATTCAAATGAAAATATGCAATCGCGTTCGTGGAAAATTCTTACCGGAAGAGTTGTATAACCAGAAAATTCTAAAAGTTGATTACGATTATCTCGAAAAACTAGCCTATGCGTATGCCTATGTTGTAGATCGTAAAATGGCACAGATGTTGGTTGATTATCATCAGCCGATAAAAATTTATGATCACTGGCAAGGCCTTGTTGGACGAGGTGATTTCAGTTTCTATGTCAGTTTTTTATTCGATCACCCAATCATCGAAAATAATGATGCGTTAAGTTATTTAGAAAAGGAAAGAAGCTTAATTACTCCTATTTCACAAGATGATAGTGATTTGTTACGTTACCTAAGAGTTAAACTAAAGAAATATATACTTAATAAATATATAATTTAGTCGTTTTTTAGATTTTCTTACTAATTTTATGACTAAGCAAAAAAATATTATTATTGGGTCAGCAACTGGATACAGCGCTGACCTCATTTCTTCTTTTGTATATTCTTTGGAAAAGACAGACTTTGATGGCATTTTGACTTTAATTATCTATAAAGAGCAAATGCCTGAGTTTGTTAATGCATTTTCAGATATCAAAAATTTTAAAATTGAATTTAAAGTTTCAACGATTGGGAAATTTAAATCGAAGTCAAAATACTCAGGTATTTACAAGTTTAAGTTTATAAAAAATATTCTTAAGAAAATTATTGGATTAACTGTAAATGAAGCAGTTCCTGATTCAAAAATAAAAGCACTTAAAATCACAGGCTATCCGCATGTGAGTCGCTTTTTTGAATATAAAGAAGTTGTAGAAAGTCATCCTGATGCTTCACATGTGCTGCTCAGCGATGTACGAGACGTTTTTTTTCAGGGTAATCCTTTTAAAGATCTCGGCAAAGGACTCTTTGTTGGTATGGAAAATCCAGATTATACGATAGGCACTGAACAATATAATCAAAAATGGATTATCGATGCCTATGGAGATAGTTTTTATAATAGTGCAAAAGATGAGCAGGTTTCGTGCTCAGGCGTCACAATTGGAGATATGAACTCGATTAAAGTCTATATTAATAAAATGATTGAAGAGTTCTGCAAACAACCATATCAAAAAATGTCTGAAAGAATTTATGATCAGGCAATGCACAATAAATTATTAATTACCAATGATTTAGCTGATGTAACTCGCTGTCAGCCATTTGAGTCTATTATTGTAACTCTTGGATTATATCCAATAGATCAAATTACGATTAATGATCAAGGTCTTATTATTAATCGTAACCAGAAGATCATTCCTATTGTCCATCAGCATGACAGACATCCGGAATTGATACAGTTATGCGATAACTATATTGGGAAATAAATTTTAGGATTATCTAAATTTTATGAGGGGAGGCGGATATTAATTTTTATCCGCATTTCCTTTTAAAACCATATAAATCAGCGCAACAAAAATAAGCAATGCACCTGCTAAGCTACTTACGCAGAAATAAAGAATACGTTGATTTGTAGTGATGTTAAATAATTCATTTGCAAGGATATAGCGCATGAAAAACCACTGCGCAAGAGAGAATACAATTACGATTAAAGCATGTCGACGTACATCAGGGCGCATTGCCATAATGAATCACCAAGGGAGAAAAAGTGGTGATATTATGCCATTTGCCCACTCTCATCTCAATAGAGTCTAAATTGCCTCAATTGTGTAGAAAAATTAAAATTATGAATAAATTGTGAATTTTTATTAACATTAATAAACCTTGAATTCCATTTTTTATCTGAGATTTTCTAGTAAATTTCTGTACTTATTTGGATATATGTTTAATGCAGCCTGTTGATTTTGTAATGATTTGGGTGGACTCAACCGATACGAAATGGCAGCAACAATACATATATTATAAATCTAAAGAAACTAAAACAAAGGCGGTTGAACTTGTTGATCAATGCCGCTATCGCGACTGGAATAATCTTCATTACTGGTTCCGATCTGTTGAGAAATTTTGCCCGTGGGTTAGAAAGATCCATCTGGTGACTTGTGGTCATTTCCCTGAATTTTTAGTCAAAAATCATCCTAAGTTAAATTTGGTCACACATGATCAAATCATGGAATCAAACTGTTTACCGACATTTAACTCGCATGCTATTGAAATCAATATTCATAAAATTGAGGGACTAGCAGAGCATTTTGTCTATTTTAATGATGATACTTTTATCAATAGGCCTTTAGAGCCTGAGTTCTTTTTTAGAAATGGTTTACCTTGTGATGGTGTGCGTTTACAGCCACTTATGGTTGTAGGTGAAGAGAACTTTCTAGGTGCCGTTGCCCTGACTGATGTTGCGATTATTAATAAGCACTTTGATAAGCGAAGATTACTCCATAAAAATCCCTATGCACTTTTTAACTATCGCTATTCTATGAGTAGTAATTTGGGTAATTTTTTAAGTTTATATAATCGAAAATTTTCAAGTTTTTATAGTACTCATTTGCCTCAACCTTTTTTGAAATCAGTATTTGAAGAAGTTTGGAAAACTGAAGAAGCTTATTTAAAAGAAGTATCAAGTCATCGATTTAGACAGCCTTTAGACGTTAATCAGTATCTGTTTCGATTGTGGCAGTTGTGCTCATCCCGTTTTTATCCTGTCAATATATTTGAGCGTGGACAAAACTTTAACTTAAGGCTACAAAATCTTCCTGAAATTAATCAGGTTATTAAGAATGAACAACTTCCACAAATTTGTCTAAATGACGATGAACACGTGGTCGATTTTGAAAAGCTTAAAATAGAAATCATTCAAATTTTTGATCAAAAATTTAAAACGCTCTCAAGTTTTGAAAAAGAAATATCCCATTAAAATTTGAAAATTAATAAATAAAAAACCCTGCATAAGCAGGGTTTTTAATTTGAAAATCTAAAAATTATTTAGATTCTTCAGCTTTTGGCTTTTCACGTAAGCGGATACCCAAGTCACGAAGCTGATTTGCTTCAACAGGAGCAGGTGCTTGAGTAAGTGGACATTCAGCAGTCTTCGTTTTAGGGAATGCAATAACGTCACGAATAGAAGTCGCGCCAGTCATTAACATCACTAAACGGTCAAGACCAAATGCCAAACCACCGTGAGGAGGAGCACCGTAACGAAGTGCATTTAATAAGAAGCTGAATTTCTCTTCTGCTTCTTCATCAGAAATACCAAGCGCTTCGAAAATCGCTTTTTGCATTTCTAATGTATAAATACGTAGAGAACCACCACCAACTTCAGTACCGTTCAATACCATGTCGTAAGCAACAGAAAGTGCTTCACCTGGATTGCTCTTCACTTCTTCTACACTTGATTTTGGTAGAGTGAATGGATGGTGAACAGAAGTCCATTTGCCATCGTCAGTTTCTTCAAACATTGGGAAATCAACAACCCAAAGTGGAGCCCACTCACAAGTTGCAAGATTCAAATCATGGCCAATCTTCACACGAAGTGCGCCCATTGCATCATTTACAACTTTAGCTTTATCAGCGCCAAAGAATACGATATCGCCATCTTGTGCACCAACACGTGCCAACAATTCAAGTACGATCGGTTCAATGAATTTCACGATTGGAGATTGAAGGCCTTCAATTCCTTTAGCGAGTTCATTAACTTTGATGTAAGCCAAACCTTTTGCACCATAGATGCCAACAAATTTGGTGTATTCATCGATTGCACTACGTGGCAATGACGCTGCACCTGGAACACGTAAAGCAACAATACGGCCTTTAGGATCTTTTGCAGGACCCGCAAATACTTTGAACTCTACTTCTTGCATTAAATCTGCAACGTCAACGAGTTTCAACGGAATACGCATATCAGGTTTGTCTGATGCATAGTCACGCATTGCATCTGCGTAAGTCATACGTTGGAATTTATCGAATTTAACGCCAAGAAGTTCATCGAACATCTTCACAGTAAGGACTTCCATTAAGTCCATAATGTCATCGTCACTCATGAACGATGTTTCAACGTCGATTTGAGTAAATTCTGGTTGACGATCAGCACGTAAGTCTTCGTCGCGGAAACATTTCGCGATTTGGTAGTAACGATCAATACCACCCACCATCAACAATTGTTTGAATAATTGTGGTGATTGTGGAAGTGCATAGAAACTGCCATTTTGTACACGACTTGGTACTAAGTAGTCACGCGCACCTTCAGGAGTTGCACGTGTCAAAATAGGTGTTTCAACGTCTAAGAAACCATTATCTTCGAAATAGTTACGAATAAGATTGGTCAATTTAGAACGGAAGCGTAAACGATCCAACATTTCAGGACGACGAATATCTAAGAAACGATATTTCAAACGAATTTCTTCAGAAATATTGGTATTTTCATCATTTAAAGGGAATGGAGGTGTTTCTGAAGCGGCAAGAACTTCGATGTCTTTACCTAAAACTTCAATTTGACCACTCACCATGTTGGCATTTTCAGTACCTTCATAACGGCGACGAACACGACCTGTAATTTTTAATACATATTCAGAACGTGCTTTATCTGCAGTTGCAAATGCTTCTGGAGTATCTGGGTCAATAACCACTTGAACGAGGCCATCACGGTCACGCATATCAAGGAAAATAACACCGCCATGGTCACGGCGACGATGTACCCAACCGCATAGTGTAACGGTTTGGTCGATTTGGGCTTCAGTTAAAGAGCCACAGTAATGAGTTCGCATCATGATGAAAAATATCCAAACTATATTGGCTGAAAAGACGGATGCGTAAACCGCGCACCGTCAAAAAAATAAGTTTTCGATTATGCCCTGTTGCATGGTTTGCCACAAGAACTAGATCAAAAAACCGCGGAAATTAACCTGAAAATGAGCAATTTGGCAGCAAATTTTCTGATTCATCCCATTCTTTGTTGCCGATCTAAAAACAAGAATAATAAGCATCCTAAGCTAAAGGTACTTAACCAACCTTGCATAAACTCGTTGATAGAACGGCCTGTAAAATAATAGGTATCGGCATGCCAAACTTCATGGGGGATGTAGCGTGCATAATCCCAAAATGAAAATAAGCCTAAGACTGTAGATAGAATAAACAGAGACCACGCGAAAAATTTAATTTTTTTACTTACTTTCCAGTGTTGTTTGTAGCGCTGGTAATAGTGAATACCCATCCAACCAAGAAAAGGTAAGGCAAGAGCAGAGGAGCCAAGTTGTAAAAGACGATGCAAAGGGTAGGGATGACCAAAAAGATGAATAGTTGTCGCTAAAACATCTTTAAATACAAACGTTCGAAAATCTGAATGTGTTAAACCATCCCAAATCAGATGAGTTGCTATACCGACAATGAGTGCAAATATAACTCCAATAAAAAATATAAAAATAAGTTTTAAAGAGCTGAGGCCAAGATCATGTTGCACACCAAAAAAACGGTATACCACTGGACGATAAAGAAAATACCAAACTGCACAAAAGACGAGGCCTAATGCAAGATTGGGATAAATCAGACCTTTCCATTGGTGCGTTAGCATGCTGGACTGAACTGTAAATAAGCGGTAAAGATCGGGTGTCATACTCCCAATGGCTAACGCGGCAATTGGTAAAGTGTTTTGGCTAAGTTTGGATAGAGGAGGAGCTATAACGGCATGAGAGATGGTAAAAGGCATTAGAAATCAAAAATTACTCACATCATTTAGTTGACCAGTCTAACGAATCGTCGAATCAGAAATGTTTTTTATTGCAAAACAAACGAAATGTTATAATATAACAAAAATAAAACATATCGTGATCCGGGACACATCCAATGCAGTTTTATAAAAATATTTTGACCTTATCCATTTTAGCTGTCATATCCGTTCCTTCGTTTGCAGCAGAAAGTGAAAATGTTGAAAAGTTAGAAACTATTCGAATTAAGGCTCATCCACTTGAGCAAACTTCACAAGATTTTGCGGTTGCAGATACTGTTGTTGATCAAAAGCATTTATCGCAAGGGGCCGCCACCATTGGGGATGCGCTGAATAGTGAAGTCGGAATCTACGCTAATCAGTTTGGGGCTGGTTCGAGTCGACCAGTGATTCGTGGGCAAGATGGACCACGCGTTAAAGTACTCCAAAATTCATCAGAAAATATTGATGTTTCGACCTTGTCTCCTGACCATGCGGTAACTGTAGATCCTGTACTTGCGAAGCAAGTCGAAGTGATTCGAGGCCCTTCAACTTTACTGTTTGGTGCTGGAACTGTTGGTGGTTTAGTCAACGTAATTGATAACAAGATCCCTACGCAAATGCCTGAAAACGGTTATGAAGGACAAGTTGGCTTACGTTATAACACTGGAAGTGATGAAAAACTGGCGAGCGCTGGAGTAACTGTTGGCTTGGGTAGCCAAGTTGCTTTACGTGTTGAGGGGTTAACACGTGATGCGAATAACTACATTGCGCCAAATTATATTCATGAAGGTGAAAAAGAGCGCCGTGTAGACAATACCTTTGCTCAGGGCGATTCAGTTAATGTCGGATTGTCTTGGATTTATGACCGTGGTTATACGGGTATTTCTTATAGCAACCGTCGCGATCAATATGGCTTACCAGGGCATAGTCATGAATACGAAAGTTGTAGCGCTCATTTAACAGGAACACCACATTTGCATTGTGGAGACCATGAGCATGAAGATGGTGAAGAAGCTCATGATCATGGACAAGAAGCTCATGATCACGAACATGGCGGTCCATGGATTGACTTAAAATCTGAGCGTTATGATTTTAAAACTGAGTTAAATGATCCATTTGCAGGCTTCCAAAAGTTACGTGCACAAGCGAGCTATACCGACTATCAACATGACGAAATTGAAGAGGGAGCAATTGCAACCCGATTCCAAAACAAAGGCTATGACGGGCGTGTTGAGTTAGTACATAACCCAATTGCAAGTTGGGAAGGAGTGATCGGTGCACAGTTAGGTCAGCAAAAACTGAATTTAACTGGCGAAGAAGCCTTTATGGCACCGACCACTACCAAGAAGTGGAGTGTATTTGCTTTAGAACATAAGCAATGGAAAGACGTACACTTTGAGCTTTCTGCACGTGCAGATCAGCAAGAAGTTGATGTAGACGATAACTCTAAACAAGATTTTGATGGCTCTGCATTTTCTTACGCAGGTGCTGCGAATTGGGAGTTTGCACCGAACTACAAACTTTCTTTTGTCGCTTCACATCAGGAACGTTTACCTTTAGCTCAAGAGTTATATGCAAATGGTGGACACTTTGCGACAAATACTTATGAGTTAGGAAATGATCAACTCAGTAAGGAAAAATCCAATAATGTTGAGTTAGGTTTGCATTTTGATAATAACAAACTTGATTACCATCTTCATGTTTACCATAACTGGTTTGATGACTACATCTATGCACAAACCCTTGACCGTTATAAAGACTTCCGTTTAGTCCAATACACTCAAGATAAAGCACGCTTCTATGGTGCAGAGGGTGAAATTGGTTATCAAATTACCCCAATGTATAAGATCAGTGCTTTTGGTGATTATGTACGCGGTAAAATTGATGCAGAAGGTAATGCCCCGCGTATTCCAGCAGGACGTTTAGGTACTAAAGTCGACGCAGATTTTGGTGATGGTTTTAGTGGTTCTGCTGAGTATTATCATGTCTTTAACCAAGACAAGATCGCAGCTTACGAGACCGAAACTGAAGGCTATAACATGCTTAATCTTGGGGTGGCATATTCTGGACAATATGGTGCAAAAACAGATTATCGTGTTTATATGAAAGCGAATAACTTGTTAGATGACACGGTTTATCAACATGCATCTTTCTTATCAAATATTCCACAAGTTGGACGCAATTTTACGGTAGGTGTTGATTTTAGTTTTTAAGGCTTTAACACGAAACTAAACTTGAAAAATCAATCCAAAAGACCTAATTTGAAAGCATCAAGTTAGGTCTTTTTTATGCGTATTTTTCAACGAATTCATCAAAAAATAAATTGGTCAGGGCGTCGTTATATGGCGATATTACTTTGCGTTGTTGCTATTGCATATATTGCATCGGCAATTTATCACACAGTAAAACCATTGCCGCAAGGGATTAACTTTAGTGGCAAGCTTAGACATGCCGATGTCAAATTTTTAGCAGATAAAACCTACCTTGATGCAAAAGGGCAACAGCAGGTTGATCAGCACATCTTTGATGAAATCTTGAAAATGATTGATGAGGCAAAAACCACGGTTGTGGTCGATATGTTCTTGTTTAATTCAGAAGTGGGTGACTCAAAACTAAAGCAAAGGCCATTAATGCAAGAGTTAACCAATGCATTAGTCAGTAAAAAAAGACAAAATCGCCAAATCCAGATTGTATTAATTACTGACCCGATTAACTCAGTATATGGTGGTTTAAGCCCTGAACATTACCGCCAGTTACGTCAAGCGGGTGTTGATGTGATTGAAACCAATTTAGCTCCTTTAAGAGCTTCTAATCCATTCTGGTCAGGCTTATGGTATATCTGCTGTCAGAATGTTGGAAATAACCCTGAGAAAGGCTGGTTACCAAATCCATTCGGTGATGAAAAAATTACACTGCGCAGTTATTTGAACTTATTTAACTTTAAGGCGAATCACCGTAAAACTGTAGTCGTCGATACCGATGCAGGTTGGAAGTCACTAGTGACTTCAGCAAATCCGCATGATGGTAGTTCTAGACACTCAAATGTTGCATTAGTTGTAATAGGAGCGACAGCCGCAGATGTTTTACAATCTGAAGCCGTGGTTGCGCGAATGTCAGGCAGTAGTTCTCCATCGCTCATTTTAGGTGACTTTGAAAAAGACGTAACCAAACCTCAAGTTCAAGTGTTAACTGAAGGTGCGATTTATCAATCTGTATTGAAATTGATTAACTCAGCTAAGCCTAAAGAGCAGCTTGATTTAAGTATGTTCTATTTATCTGAACGCAAGATTATTCAGGCTCTAAAAAGTGCTCAAAATAGAGGGGTTATTGTCCGAGTTTTACTTGATCCAAATAAAGATGCATTTGGCCGACAAAAGAATGGTATACCAAACCGTCAGGTAGCTTCAGAGCTACATGCTGCGGGAATTCCAATCCGTTGGTGTGACACGCGTGGTGAGCAGAACCATAGCAAAATGATTTTGAAATATAACGCCCAACACGCTGAATTAATTGTAGGATCTGCTAATTTTACAGCCCGTAATTTAAAAAATTACAACCTTGAAACGGATATGTTGGTCATTGGCAAAGTTCAAGATCAAGTCTTTAAAGATGCGCAAGATTACTTCAATACCTCTTGGTCAAACCTACAAGGTAGACAAATGAGCGTCGATTACGCGAAGTATGCAGATGAGTCTAAAGTAAAGTATTGGATTTATCGTTTTATGGAATGGTCAGGTTTGTCGACTTTCTAAGCCTAACTTTATATAAAGCTTGAGGCTCTATCTTCACGACGGAGCCTTAATTAGTTTGATTCTAAACTTGGAGCTTATTTATTGCCGTGATTTTGTACAAAATTGGCAAGGTGATTAGCGACATGGATGTCGCCGTTTCACTGTGTTGCAGGGAAGCAACATCAGTGAAACAAAGGTTTTTGTCACTTTTGACCTCTCAAAAGTGAGGCATTAGCCTGTACAAAAGACATTAGAACATCACTGTAAGTAAAGGCTGTGCCATAAGTCCGATTTAAGGCGCTGGAGGAATCAACTGATCTAAAGTCTTATCATCTAACTTTTCTAATTCACTCAAATCAGTCTTAATTTTCCACTGCGACTCATCATCTACAGGATTTGGTAAACGAGCCTCAAGCCAGTCACAGACCACATCTGGGTTAAATTCAGGATGGTTACACTGAATAATCCACGATAAAAAGTCTTTCGCTTCACCGTTCATGTATGGCGGTGGAGAAACAGGGAAGAATAAAGTCGGTAGACGTTCATTCGTCGATAAATAGTTTAAAACATGTCCTAATTCTTGAACTGTTTGCCATGCTAGCGGATGTTCTACATCAATACTGAACTTAAACCACCAAGCATGTTCGCCGTCTGCTCCATGAGCCATGATACGGGCTTCTTGTACAGTTGGAACTTTGCAAAAAAATTGATGAAGACGTTCAAAACTGATTTCAGACACAGCAATTGACCTAGTTTGAAAAATGGTAATGGTAGCACAGATACAGATTCTTCATATTTTCTTTATAGTCATTACAAACAATATCAATCAAAGCTGTTTTATTCATGGTTTCTCCTTGACTCTCTTTTAATCTAGCTCCAGATCAAGATAAAAGGAAATAGGTCATGAAAAAGCCAATCGTTCTTGTACTTTCAACATTAATGTTGGGTATGTCAGCTACTGCGATGGCCGATACAAGTCATCGTTGGGACAATAATCATGGTAAAAACTATGATCGATATGAGCATCGTGATGACCGCCGTCATGACTATCGAAATGATCATCGTGCTCCACAGTGGTCAAATGCCGATCGCGGTAAGCACTATGGCCGATATGTAGCATTTAAACGTGGCGATCGTGTTCCAGCAGAATACCGCAATAGTCGCTATTATGTTTCAGACTGGAGATCGCATCGTTTGTATGAGCCACCACGTGGATACCGTTGGGTTAAAACACCGAATCAATATTTACTCGTAGACTCAAAACACCAAATTTATCGTGTCCGTTAATTTTGAAATATAGAATATATAAATGGCCTCAATATTGAGGCCATTTTTTTATGCTAATTCATCATCTTGAGGCTGAGGGGGCTTTAAAGGCGTTGGTGTTTTTGCATGTTTCTCTTTCATCACTGAAGGATAATTCCAGGATGCAAAACGAACAACTAAGATAGAAAGGGCTAAAATAAGAATTGAGCCTGTAATAATGACTTGGTCCATATCCGCTTTATGGTCATGTTGGATATCTGAAATGAGTAGACGGGTTAATGCCGTAATCGCAACATAAATAAGAAAGCGTACTGGCATATGATTGGTTTTAAAGTAAATCCCAACCATTGCTCCAAGTTCTAAGTATATAAATAATAATAAAATATCATCAATTGAAGCATACTTTTTGACTGTCAAAATTTCAAAAACAGTATTGGCTGCGGACCACGCCACCATACAGCCAATAATAAACAGGGCTAAATAATGAAAAGCTTCAACGGCATAATGACCAAATCGGTCCAGAATACGCTCATACTTTTTGGGATCAGGCATAGTAAAATCTTTTGTTTGCTTCGTAATGTTTAGAAATTAAACAAATTTCATGCCAATTGAAATAGTAGATACAAAATAAAAAACGCCTGATTTTTCAGGCGTTTTTTATAAAGAACTTAATTAAGCTTGGTTCGTAAAGTAATCTTCACTAAAGCCCATAATTAAGTCAGAACCTGCTTTGATTTTAGCAATACGCGCATCAATATCTGGCAAGATACGTTCAACAAAGTATTGAGCTAAAGCAAGTTTGTTTTGATAGAAGTCACCAGACTTATCTTTTGCTGCCGCTGCAATTTTTGCAAACATATAAGCGAAGCTGAGTAAGCCAACTGCATGTAGATAATCAACAGCAGCAGCATTCGGGAAGTCTACGTTTTCAGCAGCTTGTTCAATAATAAACTGAGTGATTGCTTCGATTTCAGTTGCAGCATCTAAAGTTGCATCTTTAATGAAGTTCAAATCGGTGTCTAGGTCATTTGCAAAGTCACGAATTTCAGTGATGTATTCAGCAATGAATGCACCGCCACATTTAATGGTTTTACGACCAATTAAATCTTGAGACTGAACACCGTTCGTTCCTTCGTAGATTTGAGCAATACGAAGATCACGAATACATTGTTCCATGCCCCATTCACGAATATAACCGTGACCACCGAACACCATCTGAGCATCTAAAGTTGCTTGGAATGCGGTATCTGTGAGGTAAGCTTTAGCAATTGGTGTTAAAAGCGCAACGCGATTATTGGCTTTTTTCACAGCTTCAGCATCAGTTGAGAATTTAGTGATATCGAGCTGTTGACCAACATAGACTGCAAAAGCACGTGATGCTTCATTGTTTGCACGTACGTTTAACAACATACGGCGAACATCGCCATGGACTAAAATGCTGTCAGCAGGTTTATTTGGTGATTGAACACCAGCTGCACTACGACCTTGTAAGCGGTCGGTCGCATATTGCGCTGCATTTTGGTAAGCAAATTCAGATGCGCCTAAACCTTGGATACCCATTGATAAACGTTCGTAGTTCATCATGACAAACATGGCAGCAAGACCTTCGTTTTCTTTACCAACAAGGTAACCTTTTGCTGCATCAAAGTTCATCACACAAGTTGCAGACGCTTTAATCCCCATTTTATGTTCAATAGAACCTGGGCCAACGAGGTTGCGTTCACCTAATGAACCATCTTCGTTTACCAAATACTTTGGCACGATGAACAAAGAAATACCGCGTGAACCCGCAGGAGCATCTGGCGTTTTAGCAAGTACTAAATGAATAATGTTTTCTGCTAAATCGTTGTCACCGCCAGTGATAAAGATTTTAGTACCTGTGATGTTATAAGTACCATCTTCATTAGGTTCTGCTTTGGTTTTAATAATACCTAAGTCAGTACCTGCATGTGGCTCGGTTAAGCACATCGTACCCGACCATTCACCTGAATAAATCTTTGGTAAGTAAGTTTCTTTTTGTTCTTGAGATGCATAGCTGTTTAAAGCCATACCTGCACCCACAGAAAGAAGCGGGTAGAGCATGAATGATGGGTTAGTTGCAAATAACATTTCATCAGAAAGAACGGTGAGCATTTTTGGCATGCCTTGACCGCCCCATTCTTCATCGGCACCTAAGCCAATCCAACCACCTTCTGCATATTGACGGAATGCATCTTTAAAACCAGCTGGTGTGAACACCTCGCCGTTTTCATAGCGAGCGCCTTCTTCATCACCGGTACGGTTTAATGGATGAGTCACGTTCTGAGCAAATTTAGCCATTTCTTCTAAAATTGCTTCAGCTGTTGCAGCATCTACATGAGCGAGTTTCTCATTAGACTGCCAAAATTGTTCTGCTTTAAATACATCATTTAAGATGAATTTCATATCAGCTAAAGGAGCATTGTAAATTGGCATAATCGTTCACCTTTTTTGTGCACATTGGCCTGTGCTAGATATCCTGTAAAACGAAATGGATATGGAATTTAAAGTGTAAATTTATCATTGATTTTATAAAAAAAGGACCGTCAAAACTGAGCAGTCCTTTTTTGTTTTTTAACATTGCATATCGCAACTAACTATGGTTAGAAAGCGAAATGTTCAGCGTCTAATGACATCAATGGATCTAGACCACCTGCAATCACGTCTACATGAGAACGTACGCGTGGCAAGATTTTCTTGAAGTAGAAGCGAGCAGTTGTAACTTTCGCGTTATAGAAATCAACATCGGTCGTACCTCCTGCTAATTTCTCTTGTGCAACAAGTGCCATACGAGCCCATAGATACGCTAAAGTGATATAACCTGAGAAGTAGAGGTAATCTACAGCAGCAGCGCCTACTTCATCTGGGTTTTGCATTGCGCGCATACCAATTTGCATAGTGAGATCGCCCCATTCTTTGTTAAGAGCTGCAAGCGGCTCAACAAATTCTTTCATGGCAGCGTTGTCTTTATTTGCTTCAACAAATTTGTGAACAATTTTGGTAAAGTCTTTTAGCATTGCGCCTTGAGTTTGCAATACTTTACGGCCTAACAAATCAAGTGCTTGAATTTCGGTTGTACCTTCATACAAACATGAAATACGTGTATCACGTACGATTTGTTCCATGCCATGCTCAGAAATAAAGCCATGACCACCGAAGACTTGAACACCGTGCTTAGCAGACTCAGAACCTGTTTCAGTTAAGAATGCTTTTGCAATTGGAGTCAATAAAGACAAGATGTTGTCAGCAAACTTACGCTCTTCTTCTGTTTCGCCTTTTTCAACGATGTCAGCATATTGAGCAAGTAAGTAAACAAGTGCACGACCGCCTTCAGCAAATGCTTTTTGAGTTAAAAGCATGTTACGAACAGCAGGGTGAACGATAATTGGGTCTGCATCTTTTTCTGGAGCTTTAGGACCAGAAAGCGAACGCATTGCTAAACGTTCTTTTGCGTAAGTTAACGCACCTTGGAAAGATGATTCAGATGCTGCTAAACCTTGAACCGCAGTGCCAATACGTGCTGTGTTCATGAAGGTAAACATACAGTTCAAACCACGGTTTTCAGGTCCGATCAAGTAACCTTTAGCTTGGTCAAAGTTAATGACACAAGTCGCGTTACCATGAATACCCATTTTGTGCTCGATAGAACCACAACGAACCGCATTACGCTCGCCCACAGTACCATCTGCATTTACATGGAATTTAGGAACGATGAATAATGAGATACCTTTGGTACCTTTTGGCGCACCTGGTAAACGAGCAAGAACGATATGGATGATGTTTTCAGCCATGTCATGTTCACCAGCAGAGATAAAGATTTTCTCGCCAGAAATTGCATAGCTACCGTCAGCATTTGGTTCTGCTTTAGAACGGATAATACCTAAGTCAGAACCTGCATGAGATTCAGTTAAGCACATCGTACCTGTCCAAACACCTGAAACAAGGTTTGGTAAATAAGTATTTTTTTGTTCATCAGAACCATGATGTTCTAATGTACGTACAGCTCCGTGAGACAAGCCAGGGTACATACCCCAAGACCAGTTTGCTGTACCAACCATTTCAGAAATTGCAATACCTAAAGAGTTAGGTAAAGCCTGACCACCGTATTGTTCTTCTGCTGATAAAGACGGAAAGCCAAGTTCAATATATTTTTGATAAGCTTCTTTAAAGCCTGTTGGAGTGGTAACTACGCCATCATTCCAAGTACAACCTTCACGGTCGCCAACTTGGTTTAAAGGAGAAAGTTCATTTTCACAAAAGTCTGCCGCAGCTTCTAAATATTGATCAACCAATTCACGGCTTACGTTACCTTGGAAATCAGGTAATTTTGCATAGTGTTCTTCAGCATTTAATAATTCATGCAAAACGAATTGCATATCACGTAAGGGCGCTTTGTATTGTGGCATATCGGGTTCCTCAATACTGGTGAAACCAGAGTTATAATCTTAATCTATGAGAATGTGCCATGAGGCACCTTGGACTATTATATCGTGCAACAACTTGCATAACTGCACAAGCACCTCAGGACCTTTACTTTGTGACTGCAAAGTCAAGAAAAAAATGCTTAAACTAGCTAAGTGCTTTGAGTGTAAACACTTTTGGTTATGTTTATATGATACAAATAGTCAAAATCGTAAACAGTTATGTATAAACAAAAGGCGCCTATAGGCGCCTTTTGTTTCATGATTTTTAGAATTATTTTGCTTGAGCTGATGCAGGAGCAGGGGCGTTAACTGGTGGTTGAGGGCGCTTTGGTTCAAAACGAAGGTTACAAGTACCTTCAAGTGTCTTATCTCCAATTTGAACATTTACTGCTTGTCCGTTGGCCTTACCATCACATGCTTTTTGGATTTGTTCAAAGCGAGCTTGACGTTCTGCACGGTGCTGTTCCCATGCTGCTTTTTGTTCTGGTGTGAACTCACGATGTTTCATACGGTGGTGGCCTTCACGTGGGCCATCTTGCATCATGCCACGCTCTGGCTTTGGTGGTTGAGTCGTCGATTGACACGCCGCTAAACTTCCCATTGTTACAATTGCCGCACTGAATAATGCAATTTTTGCCGTCATTTTCATATTTAAAGCCTTTTAATGTTGTGTTTACTGATCGCTTAAAGATTAGATAATAAAGATGTAGAAACAATGGAGAGTTTTTCTTTTCGTTGTTGGTTACAATGCGAAATATAGGGTAAAAATGAGAGAGTGCTTTTGAACGTTCTACGTGTTCCCATTGCATTACGGTTGTTTTTGACAGTCTTGCTCACCACATTGCTTATTGCGACTGCAAGTTTGAGCGTTTTGCACTGGACAATGCAAAAGAACTTTGCCAAATATGTGGCTGACGTTGAAATGCAGAAGCTTGACCGACTCATTACCAATCTAGGCGATGTCTATACGGTGTACCATGATTGGGGGAATGCGATTCAGGCACAGATTTTACAAATTGAAGGAACCGCTGCTCCTGACGACTACGATCGTCTCTCGCAGTGGTGGCTTCGTCGTCAATATGACATTGCCATACAACAGCATTCTTTCGATGAACATGCCCTTATTAATATTTCACCGCAAGTTGCACCGACAAATAAAAATACTATTTTTAGCGATGAAGAGTTAAGAACGCTTGAGCAAAATTTACCTTCTCAATATCAACCCTTTGAAGGATTAAGATTCCCCTTAAGCGCAAACCAATTTCGCCCAAGTGATGATAAAAATAAATCAAAGAAAGGGAGCTTAAAAGATATTGAAACTCAAAATGGTAAGAAGCGTTTTATTGCTTTGCCTGACCGTTTAGGTTTGAGTTCCCGTTTATCTTTGTATGATGCACGTCACCAGTTTGTTGTAGGTGAGCCGCCTTCTTCAGATCAGATGTCATTTCGCCCGATTATCTTAAATAATCAAGTGGTTGGATATTTAGGTTTAAAACCTGTTCTAGATAAAGAAGATGCTTTGAGTATTAATTTTTTTAGTAACCAAAAGCGCTATTTACTCTTAATTTATGCTTTAACCTTACTTTCAAGTTTAGTTGCAGCGCTATTGATGGCGACTTATTTTAAAAAGCCGATTCAGCGTTTATTAAATGCAACCAATGAATTAACGAAAGGAAATTATCAACATCAAGTTGTTATTAAACGAAATGACGAGTTGGGCGATTTATCAACTCAATTGAACCATTTAGCAGAAATTTTACATCAGCATGAAGAGTCGCGACGTCAATGGGTGGCAGATACTTCTCATGAGCTAAAAACGCCGTTGGCTGTATTACAAGCACAAATTGAAGCGATGCAAGACGGGATTCGAAAAGCAACCCCTGAACATTTAGATGCGATGATGCGTCAGGTTTCAAGTCTGAAAAAATTGACCCAAGACCTTGCAGACTTGGCACAGGCAGATGCCCAGCAGCTTAAGTGTTATTTGAGTTCTGTTAATCCATGGGAAGTGGTATTACAGGAAGTAGAAAACTTTAAACCTAAACTTGAGCAGGCTGGTCTCGAAATTCAGGTTGAAGGAACAAGTTCTCCGCTATTATTAGACCGTGATCGGTTTAAACAGATTATTGTTAATTTAATTAGTAATAGTATTCGTTACACAGAAACAGGTGGCAAAATCCATATTCATACAGCTCAAACTCCGCAGGAGTGGACTTTGTATGTTGATGACAGCCCATTTGGTTTAAACGATGAGCAGTTATCTCGTTTAGGTGAACGTTTCTATCGCGTAGATGATTCGCGTACGCGTAGTACAGGTGGAACAGGGCTAGGCTTGGCTTTGTCTTGTAAAATTGCGCAGGCGCTTGGTGGTACACTCAGTTTTGAACATTCACCGTTAGGTGGTTTACGTTGTGTGCTCACTTTTAAAAAGCAGAGTTAAATATAAAAGGAAAAATATCTCATGAAACATGTGATGTTGGTTGAAGATGAAGTCGAATTAGCGCATTTAGTGCGTGATTATCTTGAAGCTGCCGGTTTTGAAGTAAGTATGTTTCATGATGGTCAAGATGCTTATGCGAGTTTCCAGCAACGTAAACCTAATTTAATGGTTCTGGACTTAATGGTTCCACGAATGGATGGTTTGACCATTTGCCGTAAAGTTCGTGAACAATCAGATTTACCGATTATTATGGTCACTGCCCGTACCGAAGAAATTGACCGTGTATTAGGTCTGAATATGGGCGCTGATGATTATGTATGTAAGCCATTTAGCCCAAAAGAACTTGTTGCTCGTGTACAGGCAGTTTTACGCCGTTTAGAGCGGAAGGCAGAGCCTGAACAAAATGATTCTTTCCGAATTGATAAAGCTCAGCAAAGAATTTGGTATCAACAAAAATCGTTGAGTTTAACGCCAACCGAATTTCGCTTACTTGAGCTATTTTTAGAGCATGTAGGGCAAGTGTATTCACGTGCACAATTATTGGATCATATTAATCCAGATAGTTTTGACGTTGCTGATCGTGTAATTGACAGCCATATCAAAAACTTGCGCCGAAAAATTAGTGAAGCGGCTGAAACTGGTAACCGTCATGAATGGATTCAAGCTGTTTATGGTGTAGGTTACCGCTTCGAATATCCTGAAGAGTAAAACACTAGTAAAAGTTATTCTGTGGATAACCACAATGTTATCCACAGAAAATGTGGATAGTTTTAAAGATTTTATGGATAAATAATAATCTTCGTATGATTTGGTACGAATTGCCAAATCTCATCTATATCTGTATTTCTAACCGCAATACATCCTAATGTCCAATCTTTATGGGGCATATAAGTCGAGCTAAAAGGCATAGATAAAAAGGATTTTGGAACTGATCCATGAATCATGATATCTCCACCTGTTGGTTGATTATGTTGCTTGGCATAAGCAATATCTTTCATATCGGGATAGGAAATATGCAATGATTTATAGAAAACACTTTGTGAATTGCGCCAATCTATAGAATAGATCCCCTCCGGTGTTTTTCCATCATTTTCAAAATGTTTATGTCCTTTGGGATTAAGGCCAAGACGAATAGGATAACGACGAATCACGTCCTGATTACTCTTGAGCAGAAGTATGCGTTGACTTTTAAATACTTCAATTGAGGTGACAGGCTTGGTCTTGATTAGATCCGAAATCTCTTCGCGTGAAAGCGCTTGATGGCTTGGCGTAAAAGTCGGTAAATATTTTTCATATTTATAAAAAGCGATTCCGAGTGGAACTATAAGAAGTGTACAAATAATGATAGGTCTAATTTTCATATATTATTCTTTGATGTTTAAAAAACTCTCTTAAGTGACTTAAGAGAGTTTTAGTTTTTAAAGTATTAAGAAGAACAGCTGACAGCTACGTCTGGTACGTCACTTGGTAACGGGCCTAAATCTTGTGGTTGTTCGAGCTCTGGTTGTCTTGTATATGGCTGATCAAGAAGCTTAAACAAACGGTCTACTTCGCTAAAATCATCACGTTCCGCAGCTTCAATAGCACGCTGAGCCATGTGATTACGTAAAATATAAATCGGATTTGCTTGCTGCATGTTTGCATCAAGTTCAGAAGTATCTTGATGTTCACGAATGCTTTGATATTGGCTAAGAAATTCATCAAACTGTCGAATATCAAGGCAATCATCTCGTAGAGTTTTATATTCTTTATTTTGAAGTCGGATAAAGCTCTGAGTGTAATCGAGTTGTTCAGTTTGTAAGATTTTTAAAAAACTAAAACTACAATCAAGACTGTCTTTATGAAAATGGGGAAGTCCCATTTTTTGACATAAACCAGTTGTGTAATGTTCAATAAAAGTCGGTTCAAATTGTTCTAAGCAACGCGCTAACTCTTCTTTGAACTGATCCTTTTGTTCAGGTTCAGCAAGTGGAATCAAGTTGTTTAACCACGTCCATAAATTCCAATGGCCTATGCTTGGCTGATTTTGATAAGTATAACGGCCTTGATAATCTGAGTGGTTATTAATCCAGTTCGGGCGGAAGCGTTCCATAAAACCATATGGACCAAAATCGAGTGTTGAACCAGTAATATTTAAGTTATCGGTATTCATCACGCCATGAGCAAACCCAACCAATTGCCATTTTGCAATCATGATTGCAGTCCGCTCAATTACCTTTTTGGCAAAGGATAAAATAGGATTCTCAGTTTCTAGACACTCAGGATAATGCCATTCAATACATTTTTGAGTGAATTCTGGCAGTAACTCTGGAGCGTATTGATTGATCCATTCAAAATGTCCTAAGCGGATATGACATTCAGATGTTCTGAGCAGCATTGCGCCTAACTCTAATTTTTCGCGCTGTACCCCTTGAGTAGAGGTGGTAAAACCTACCGCGTGACTAGAAGCGACGCCTAAGGCATTTAAAGCATGTCCAGCCAAATATTCGCGGACGACAGAACGCAATACTGCACGTCCATCTCCCATTCTTGAATAAGGGGTAGGGCCTGCACCTTTGAGATGTAGGTCGATGGTTTGACCTTTTGTATTGAGTATTTGTGCAATCAGTAAGCCACGACCATCACCGAGTTGTCCAGCCCATTGTCCAAATTGATGGCCAGCATAGACCATCGCCAGAGAAGGGAATTCAGAGAAAGTACGCTGTCCGCTACAGATTTCAACCCATGCATTTTTTTCGTCTTCTGACCATTGCAGCTCATCTGCCAAAGCGGCATTGAAATGGCCTGCTTTTGCACCACGCAAAGGAGATGGCTGCTGAACATGGAATAATTTAGAAGGAAGTGAAGGGTAGAGCGGATTAAATTGCATGGGCTTGGCAAAATAGAGAGAGCGGATTTCACTATACCATAGTTAAAAAGCAGGCATAAAAATAGCTCCCGAAAGAGCTATTTTTGATCAGAATTTATTTTAGTCTGACACCACGTTGGTATTCTTTTTAACACTACGCATAAGTGTTTCTAAGCATTCACGGTGATGACTTAAACGGTGTTCAAGCAACTGAAAATCAACTTTAAGCTTGTGATCCATTCTATGAATCTTTTCAGCCATTGCTGCTTTTTTCGCTTGTAACTCTTGTTCTTTAAGTTTTGCCCAATCATTTAAAGTATGGGTAAATGCTTCGTATTCTTGTGCAATACGTTGTTTCATTTGACTAATGTCAGCATTTACATCATGACCATAGATAGCAAGATCTTGCTCGGCATATTTAAACTTCATCGCCAGTTCTGCTTTTTTAATATTAAAGCTTGGAATACGACGTAAATTTTTAGCTAAACCAAGTTTAGAACAAGACCAAATCAACCATTTTGTTGGGTCATATTGCCACCATTTCACACCGTTACGATAATCGTATTGGAAGATATGGTGATAGTTGTGGTAACCCTCGCCCCAAGTGGCGATAGCTAACCAGAAATTATCACGTGCCGAGTTTTCGTCTGTATAAGGACGTTTACCGAACATATGACAAAGTGAGTTAATAAAGAAAGTCACTTGATGGCTAATGATTAAGCGTAAGAGACCACCTATGAGGACCACACCCCATAAATCGCCAGTTGCCCAACCAATTAAACCTAAAATTCCAACATGAACTGCAACTACGAGTAAAGCATAGTATTTATGCTGGAACATAACCAATTTATCATTGAGCAAGTCAGGTGCATTTTTAAAGTCAGGCTCAGATGGAGAATGATCGCGGATCATCCAACCCATATGGGCATACCAAAAACCACGCTCAATTGAATATGGATCTTCATCGACATGATCAACATGTCTGTGGTGAGTACGGTGACCAGATGCCCAGAACAAAATACTATTTTGTACGGCAAAAGTTCCACCGATCATTAAAAGAATTTTAAGCGGTAACGACGCTTCGTAAGCTCGGTGAGCCCACAGGCGGTGATAACCAGCAGTAATCCCCATACTACTTAGAGCTAAAAGAAAAAATAAGCTTACCCATGCGCTTACACTAAAATCATAATAATACGCGTAAATCGGGATTATGATTGCGGCAAGAATTGGTAAACCAATTAAGGTAATGCTAGCGGTCCAGTTAATTGGGGCTTTGAGTGGGGCGGAAGTCATATCCGGCAGCGCTCCTAGAATCCTTGTCAGACAAGGTACAAAGACAAAACGACATAGCAAAACCGATCATCAAGATATATTGCTATTCTATCCTTCATATTAGCACGTGCTTAGTGAGAATCACTAGCATTATTGTACAGATGTATTGAAAGAACGGTAACAGAATTAAACTATGTCACAGAGTTTTTCAAGTAGGAGAAGTTGTTTAATGAACGTACAACGATTGAAAAAAAAGAACAGCATTGATATTGCAAGGAAATTATCATTGAAGTGTATCTTGGTCACAATCAGTCTTGTATTAGCCGCATGTCAAAGTGCACCCGATCAAAATACAAAAAAAGCTCAAACAAAAAAAACAGTTCATCATGTTCAATCGCCTGTTGTAAAAAAGAGAGTGAGTCCTGATGGCATTCAAGATATTGATTGGCAGATTACTCAGATCAGTGGTCATAAGGCAAAATTCTTTACACAGTGGCCGACGCTCTCTTTAAATTCTGCTATCAAAACGGTATCAGGCCATACTGGATGTAACGCAGTTTTTGGTCGTTATACATTTAATTTTAGCCAGCAAAAACTTGACATGCAGGTAAATGCAGGACATTTAAGCTGTGATGGTGCTTTGGCCCAAGAGGCAGAGCTAGTGGATGCTTTGCAACGTATTCAACGCTTCCAACTCGTAGGTAATACGCTATATCTGCTTGATCAGAGTGGACAACGCCTTATTCAGGCACAAAAGAAATAAAAGGTGGTTTTACCACCTTTTTTATATTTATAGAGCTTGTAACATCGTGGTTGGAATATCTGTAATTAGCCCTTGTACATCTAAATCCCTAAGCCTTTTTGCTCTTTCTACATCATTCACTGTCCAGACACTAATATTTAAGTTGGCCTGCTGTGAAAGCTGAATCATTTCATCTGTTGCGAGTTGATCGTGCCAGCCAATATGACAGCAACCATATTGATGAGCGATTTCAATTGCTGTTGCTCCAACTGGAAGCTCGACTAACAATCCCCGTTTGAATTGAGAGTTTATATCGCGTAAGGCAGTTAAAATTTGAAGATCAAAACTTGTGATGGTGACAACTTTTTCAAAACCTTGTAATTCGGTCTCAAGTTTTTGAACAATTTTTTCTGCTAAAACCATGTCTCTTACAGCTTTCACTTCCACTTCAATATGATCGAAGTTATCAAGTAAATTTAAAACGCCTGTGAGAGTTGGTGTTGGCTCTGAATTGGGCCAGTCAGGCCAGTTTTGACGATGATCAAATGACAGGGCTTGAGCCAAAGTAGATTGCTCAACAATTTGGTCGACTCCAGCTGTACGTAAAAAATTATCATCATGGATCACGACCAACTCTTGATCTTGAAGCTGACGAATATCAAACTCGACACCACGAATACCTAAATTTTTTATGTGCTGAAACCCACCTAGTGTATTTTCAGGAGCTTCTTTGCGTGCACCACGATGACCAATAATGCGCATAATTTTCTTCTATGAAATATTTTGACTATGGTCTCTTTAAAAAGAGCAGAGACCATGTTTAATCTAATCTATTTTTAAATAATCTCATTAATATTTTTTTGCCAAAGTACTTCTTGGCCGCCTTCGGCACGTTGTAAAGCACGAGATGCAACAAACAACCAGTCAGACAAGCGGTTTAAAAGCTGGAGCGCCGTGGTTTGAATATTTTGATCACGTGTTTGTACCGACAGTAGAGATCGTTCTGCGCGGCGACAAACAGCACGGGCTTGATGAGCATAACTGCAAGTTAAAGAGCCTGATGGCAGAATAAACTCTTTAAGCATTGGTAAGTCTTCATTCATACGGTCAATTTCTTTTTCAAGAAATTCAATACAAACAGGCTTAAGTAAATTGTAGTTTGGAATACAAACCTCTCCACCTAAATCAAAAAGCCAATGTTGAATCAGACTTAAGCTTTTATCCCAATCAGCCTTATTAGTTACTTGGCTATCTGTGATTTGAGCACGAAGTACCCCAATAATGGCGTTGAGTTCATCAACATCACCAAGTGCTGCAATTCGTAAATCGTCCTTGGCAACACGAGAACCATCGCCTAAACCTGTTGTACCTGAGTCGCCTGTGCGTGTATAGATTTTGCTTAAACGGTGTCCCATGATGGATATCCTGAACATAAAAAAGGGGATAATGTCGGTCAGAACATTACCCCGAAACTGGAGTTAAGAAAATATTTTTATAATTAAACTTTTGCTTAGTAGCTTAAGGTCACACCAGCTGATGCAAGACGGCCACCATTGATATAAAACTCATCTCCACTGTAGTTAGCAGTTTTATATTTAACATCACCTACGTTTTCGACATTGGTAAACAATTTCACATTTGAAGTTACATTCCAATATGCGTTTAAATCTACTGATGCATAACCTGGCGTGTATTTAGATGTTTTTGATTCTGAAATTTTTGAGTGTGATTTAGCAACTAAAGAGGTGCTTAATCCATAAATTTCATTCTCTAATCCTAATGTTAAGGTTAAGGTTTGACGTGGTCTACGGACTAATTCATATCCATTTTCCTCATTTTTTGTTTTTACATAGCCATATTCGGTTGTTAAGAACAGATCGTCTTGTTTCCATTTCAACCCTACTTCACCACCAAACATTTTTGCTTTATTCACATTGTTATATGTTGCATCAGATATGTTGTTGACTGGATCATAATTTGAAACGTATTGAATCAGATTTTTAACTTTCGTTTGATATGCAGATGCATAAGCAGATATTCCATACGCTAATTTTTGGTCAATACCAATTTCATATGATAGGCTTTCTTCTGGCTTTAAATCGGGATTTCCTACGGTAATATAAGTACCGTATTCATCCTTAAATTGCGAAGAATAATAGAGTTGATTTCCTGTTGGTGCTTTAAAAGCGGTTCCAATATTGGCATAAATACTGGTAAGTGGTCCGATTGGGAATCGACCAGCGAGTTGACCTACTGTTTTACTTCCAAATTGATCATTATCTTCTATACGGATACCAGCCTGTGTGCTCAGACCATTTTGATCATTATATTGGTGTTGAATATAGTAGCCATTTGAGTCTAGGTCTTGTTTTTCCCCTTTAATTGCAAGACTCTTGATATCAGCATTATTGATTGAGGCACCGACTAATAGATTTTGATTTTTAGCAAAGTTCCATTGAAGATTGATATCACCTTCATTGCGTTCGGTGTCAAAATAATAGCTTGAACTTTTCCCTGTCAGTTTATCTTTAAAGTTTGAATAGTGAGCATTCACTTTTAAGTTATCTAAAACTTGATAATAGGCATTAGTATTAATCAGTTGATTCAGGAAATCATGTGTCCCGCGATAGTAAACATTGGTACCTTTATTTTCATTGATACTAACATTTGCACCATATTGAGTCTGCTCATAGCCAATTTTGGCACTGTAACCTTTTTGATCATAGCTGGCTTTTTTGTTGGATTTATTAGTTACGGCTGTACCATCACTTTCTTGACGTTGTCCCCGAATCTGGGCATACAATCCATTGTCTGAAACAAGATCAGCTCCTACGATAGATTTGTATGTATTATTTTCGCCTGCTTCAGTCGTTAGAAATAATTTTTGTTGCTTTGGTGGGGCTGTTCTAATATTAATAACTCCACCAATTGCATCAGTACCGTATTGAACTGATGCAGGCCCTTTTAAAACCTCAATTTGAGCAACATCACTTAAATCAATATATGGAATACTTGCTCCACCATCCAAAGCAGTATTGAGGCTAGCTCCATCTTTTAAAAAAAGGCTATGTGTTGAATTAGTCCCTCGAATAAATAAAGATGAGTTTTGTCCCATTCCACCTTGCTGTAAGAGATGTAGTCCAGCATCACGCTGTAACAACTGACCTAAGTCAGCAAGAGGTGATTGTTGAATAGTTTTCTGATCAATCACTGTAATACGCGCCGGAACTTCACTGGCTTTTTCAGCACTTTTTGAGGCAGTGATTACAATTGGATCTAGCTGAGTTGCATTCGTTGTATCTTCAGCAAAAATAACAGGTGAAAACCCCATCGCAATAGCGATAGCCCCTACCAGACGAGTAGGTTGAAAAGACTTAGACATAACATGCTCCATACATTCACCCCACGTGAATGATCGGGTAGATAGATGAAACAAGTAGGTCTCCGGACTTCAGCGCCATATTTAATTTATGGACATATTCACCTTCCCACATTAATGCAGTGGTGTAAGTCGATATCGACTTAAAAAATATGCTTTACATTGTTACCGTTGCGGGGGCAGTGCCGGACTTTCACCAGCTTCCCTAAAGCATTAATTGCTTACACTTGCTTCCAATTTTACGCAGTATAAAGTGGCGATTTATTTCATACAATGTCATTTAGCCCAATTCCCAGAGAACTTTTACGCAAGGGGCAAAAATTGCATTACAATGGCGCTTATTTTAAGAAATGGTTGTAGTTTAGGCAGATCATGAGCCCATCAAACCAAAAACGTACACGCGCAAAAATCTGTGGAATTACTCGCATTCAAGATGTTCAGGCAGTTGTTGCTGCTGGAGCAGATGCGATCGGTTTTGTTTTTTTTCCGCCAAGTCCAAGACACGTGACAGTTGCAGAGGTTCAAGAATTTACAAAAGTAATTCCACCTTATGTACAAATGGTTGGTTTGTTTGTGAATGCAAGTGCCACTGAAATTCAGGATGTACTTGATTGTGTTCCCCTAGATGTATTACAACTACATGGCGATGAAACTCCAGAACAATGTCAGGAAATAGCTCGCCATTGTAAACGTCGCTGGTATAAAGCGATTCAGGTTAAACCTGATTTAGATGTAATTGCTGAAATTCAAAAATATCAGGCGGCTGGTGCCAGTGCTGTATTGCTCGATGCGTGGCATCCTGAGCTTAAAGGGGGCACAGGGCATCAGTTTGACTGGTCTAAATTTCCAAAACTTGATATTCCTTTAATCTTGGCAGGTGGTTTAACCCCTGACAATGTCATTGACGCTATTCATACTACCGGTGCTTTTGCAGTAGATGTGAGCGGAGGCGTAGAATCCGCAAAAGGTATAAAAGACCAACAACTCATTGAACGATTTATGCAAGGAGTCCAACGTGGATCAGCAAAACAATGTGATTGACTATACACAGTACCCAGATGCTGCAGGGCATTTTGGTATCCATGGCGGACGTTTTGTGTCAGAAACTTTAATGGCGGCATTAGAAGATTTAGAAAATCTCTATTCCCGCATGAAAAATGATGAACAGTTTCTGGCAGAATTCGACCGCGATCTCGCCTACTATGTAGGTCGTCCTAGTCCACTTTATTATGCTGAGCGATGGTCAAAAGAGTTAGGCGGTGCGCAAATTTATCTTAAACGTGAAGATTTGAACCATACAGGCTCACATAAGGTAAATAACACGATTGGTCAGGCGTTATTGGCAAAGCTTTCTGGTAAAAAACGTATTATTGCCGAGACGGGCGCTGGGCAACATGGTGTAGCAACTGCAACGATTGCAGCACGTTTAGGTCTTGAATGTGTTGTTTATATGGGTGCTGAAGACGTTAAGCGCCAAGCCATGAACGTTTATCGTATGCGTTTGTTGGGAGCGACTGTTGTACCTGTACAAAGTGGTTCTAAAACGTTGAAAGATGCCATGAACGAAGCGATGCGTGACTGGGTAACCAACGTTGATACGACGTACTATGTAATTGGTACAGTTGCAGGTCCACATCCATATCCTCAACTCGTTCGTGATTTCCAGTCGATTATTGGCCGTGAAGCACGCAAACAGATCTTGGAGCAAGCAGGTCGCTTACCAGATGCATTAGTTGCATGTGTGGGTGGCGGTTCAAATGCAATGGGCTTGTTCTATCCATTCTTAAACGACGCCAATGTAAAAATGTATGGTGTTGAAGCAGCTGGTTTTGGTATTGAAACTGGTAAACACTCTGCGCCGTTAAATGCAGGCCATGTGGGCGTATTGCACGGTAACCGTACGTACTTGATGAGTGATGAACAGGGCCAGATTATTGAGACACATAGTATCTCAGCTGGTCTTGACTATCCGGGTGTTGGTCCTGAACATAGCTTCTTGAAAGATATGAAGCGCGTAGAATACGTACCGATTAATGATACAGAAGCTTTGCAAGGTTTCCGTGATTTAACCAAAATCGAAGGGATTATTCCTGCACTTGAAAGCTCGCACGCAATGGCATACGTTTCGAAGCTTGCACCAACAATGTCTAAAGATCAGATTATTATTGCGACTGTTTCAGGTCGTGGTGATAAAGATTTAATGACAGTTGCACGCATTGATGGCGTAGAAATGGTCGAGATGTAAGAGGATATAATGCCAAGCTTGTTTATGGTGATGTTAGGCGGGCGTCATGCACGTGCTAATACAGAAGTTCATGATGTAGTCATGGCTGTAGGAGATACTTTGGAAGAAGTTTATCCTCAACTTAAACAGGCTTGGTTTGGTGAGGCTCAAGGATTACATATTGATGCTTGGGCCAAGCTCTCTGGTGTTAACTCTCAAGGGAAAAATTATCAAATTCATTTTACAGATGCAGCACCCAAACCAGATGATTTAAAATTATATTTAATTAATCTGGGTGGATATAATGCTCGTGAATTCGGTGAGCTTCACCGTTATGAGTTTGTAGTTGCACCAAATGCTATCGTTGCAAAACAATTAGGTAAACAATTTATAGATCAACAGTGGCAAAAAGCACACACAGATCGAGTCATTGATATTGATGACTGCTTAGCAATAGATTGTGTAGCAGGGCGCTATATTCATTTAATAAAAGGCGATTTTGCTGCAACAATTTGGGAAAATACGTATTTGACCGTGGTATAGGTCATTTGAAATCTAATATTCATATGGAAGTGAGTAAATGGATTTAATTCAAGAAAATGGACAGCCTCGTTATGGGCGTTTTGAATCTGTACCGTCAACCATTCATGTACAACATTATATTTATAAAACCCCTTATGGTAAGGTCTTAAAGGGCTGGCGTAAGCAATTAAAATATAAAAAATTTAAATTCTGCGGTATTCAACACAAACATTATAGTATTGGTTTAGCGATTGCAGATATCGGTTGGGTCGGGCACGGTTTTTTCTATATTTATGATCATGAAACTCAGCAGGTCATTGAGTGGAATGCAATTCAGCCTTTGGGGCATAAAACCTATCTTGATGAACAGCCATTGTTTAATCAAAGCTATTTTTCTAAATCGCCTTATCAGTTTGATATCCAGCATGCCAATGGGGTGCGATATATTCGAGTGACTAAATATGGTGAGATTCAACTTAGCGCTCGTATTTTTTGTGCTGGAACCGATATCTTAAGTTTATGTACACCGACAGGTATTAACGGTTGGACCTATACCCAAAAGCAGACCACGCTGGGTGTAGAAGGGATGTTTATTAATAAACAAAACCAAATTGTACAATTTGATGAAAAGACATTTGCATCTCTAGATGATACATGTGGTTTTTTGCGACCTGAAACAGCTTGGTTCTGGCTTTCATGTAATTTTTGGGATGAGCAAGGGCGACGTATTGGTTTAAATTTAGCTTCAGGGGTTAATGAAAGCTTTGGTAATGAAAATTGCTTATGGATTAACGGAGTTTTATTTCCACTGACTGATGTTTTATTTGAAAAAGTAAATGATGAACTTTGGCAAATTAGCTCTCTAGATCAAAAACTTAATCTACAGGTCCATATTGGTTGGTGCCGATACGAAAATATTAATTTAAGAATGATTGGAAGCCAGTTCAATCAGTGGCAAGCTAAAATTAGCGGCACGATTGAGCATGAGGCAACCGAGATAATCAATTGCAATGAGCAATATGGTTTACTAGAACAACATTATGCAAAATGGTAACAAGCAGGTTATAAACCTGCTTGCCAAAATGCTTCACCAGCTGCAATAGGATCATTGGTCTTTTCAAGTGTTTCAATCCAGACTGGGTATTGACGAATGACCGGATGCTGACTTGGATGAAAATCTTTTTTAAACCAATCTAAATATTGGCTTTTCATAGCGGTTAATGTGCCATTTTTACCAAAGAACCAAGGTAAGCCTTTAAGGCTCATCAAGAGTCTTTCTCTAGAACTAAAGCCATCACATTTCAACATGATGTTGGTGCGATAGAGCGTAAAACCAAACATGAGTACTGTTGTAAGAACCAATACAAAACGACGAGTCGACTCAGGAACTTCACCTACTTGTTTCATGACATCAAAAGCAACATCACGATGCTCCATTTCTTCAATAGCATGCCAAGCAAACAGCGCTCGGACATACGGGTGAGCATTTTCTAAAGTTTTTTTATTGCTATAAAACGTTTCTGCCATTAATGCAGTTAAATGTTCAGCTGCTGCCGTCATTGCAATATTGTATTGTGGTGAGCGTTTGGTGAGTTCAAAACGAAAAATTCTTTTTAGCGTAGCTGTGAATTGGTCAACCGGCATACCTTGCTCTTTCATGAGCTGATTCATTTTGTCATGAGCAATACCGTGTTGAGCTTCTTGTTTAATAAAGTCCACAACTCGTTTTTGTAATTCTGGATCTTCAATTTTGTCACGGAACATACGAACGCATTCGATAAAATAACGCTCTCCATCAGGAAAGGTTAAGCTGAGTGCATCAAACATACGAGTCAAAAAAGGATCATTATTAAACCAAAAGCGAGGCGCTTCGTTTAAATGAAAATCTAGATCTTTACGAACCACTGGCTCGATTTGATAAGAAACATGTGCGTTCATATTTTATTTCTCGCATCTAACTTGTTTACTAGTATGTCGCGGCTGGTCGGCTTTGTTTTGACAGTTATTGCCAATTTTTATACAGTTTGCGACAAGATGGCAGTAAAAAAAGGATGCGCCATGCAGGATTTTACGATTTCAAATGGGTATTTTTACCTTTGGAATACTTACTTAAAAGAAAGGGAAATCGACTGGCAGGCATTAAATCTGACGGATGTTCAGGCCCGACAAGTTCAAAATATTTTAGCTTCGTCTATTGATGCTCAATCATCTTTAAATTTTTTTCTTGAGCTTTTAGAGCTAACCGAATCTCAGCTACAAGTATCCAATTTAGCTTTGGAAATGGCCACTTGCATTACACCTGCCAATTTTGGAGTGTTGGGCTATATGGCATCCCGAAGTGGCAGTTTTGCAGAGGTTCTTGAATATATTATGAAGTTTCATCGTCTGGTGATTGACGGTGAGCAAGTGGTACCTATGCAAATTGAGCAAGATGCTTCAAAAATTCGTTTGTATTGGCCCTTGGTTGATGACAGCAATATCATACTTTGTGAATTGACCTTGGCAGCGATGGTACAGCTTGCTAAACAGATCGCCCCACTACATGATTTTCTCTTGCAACAAGTTGAGTTCGTTCACCGTGCACGTGGTCCGTTAGTGCACTATCAGCGTTTCTTTCAATGCAAATTATCATTTGAAAAACCTTACTATGCATTAACTTTTGCAAGTGAGGGACTAAGTATTCGACCTCAGCATGCAGACCCAACCTTAATGCAACTTTTAGTGAAACAGGCAGAAGAGGCGTTAGCTCAGCGTAAAATACATACAGATTTAGCTCAGCAAATACATTGGATCGTCCATGAATATTTTAAGCAAAGGCAGCAGGCCCCTAAAATAGAAGATATTGCCATCGAGTTGAATATTTCAGTACGAAGCTTGCAGCGTCAGCTACAGTCATTAAACACTTCATTTAAATTAATTTTAGATGCAGAGCGTATGAGGCGCTGTGAGATATTACTTAACCAAAATGCCAGCCTCACTTTAATTGCTGAACAATTGGGATATTCGGACCAGTCAGCACTTGCACGTGCCCATAAAAATTTGACAGGACAAACCCTATTAGCAAGAAAAAGACAATTACAGCTAACAAATAAAAATGCAATAAAATAGCCTTTCTGTGGCGATTTTCTATTCAGATGACGATCTAATAATGGCTCGAAAATAGGAAGCTTTGATCATTGAGAAAAGTTTCAAAATATTGATAAATGTACGCCATGGGTTGTATGAATCATACAATCGAATATCGCCATAACGTTAGACCTGTTCAATGGACAAAAAATAGCGTTAAAATGCGATGTTCTTGTATTTCTACAAACAACTCCTCAATTTTAAATAATTCAAGGAAAGCACAACCCTATGTCACGTCTTGCCACCCGTTTTGAAAAGCTTAAGTCCCAACAACGTAAAGCGCTTGTATCTTATGTCATGGCGGGTGATCCACAACCGCAAGTAACAGTTCCGTTACTGCATAAAATGGTTGCAGCAGGAGTAGATGTCATTGAGCTTGGTTTACCATTTTCAGATCCAATGGCCGATGGTCCAGTAATTGCGCTTGCAGCTGAACGTGCGCTTGCAGCAGGGACTAACACATTAGATGCTCTTAATATGGTAAAGGAGTTCCGTGAACAGGATCAGGATACGCCTGTTGTTTTAATGGGTTATCTAAATCCGGTTGAAGTGATTGGTTACGAGAAGTTTGTTTCTCATGCGAAAGAGTGTGGTGTAGATGGCTTATTACTGGTGGATTTACCGCCAGAAGAGTCAAAAGAGTTTGGTACTGTGTTGAAGCAACATGACATGGATCAAATCTTCTTGCTCGCACCAACTTCTACAGACCAACGCATTCAACATGTGGCAAATCAGGCAAGTGGATTTATCTACTATGTTTCACTTAAGGGTGTAACGGGAGCCGCAACACTAGATAAGGCAGAAGCTGCTGCACGTATTCAAAAAATCAAAAATGCCACTGATATTCCAGTAGGTGTTGGTTTTGGTATTAGTGATGCTGCTTCAGCAAAAGCAATGGGTAGCGTTGCTGATGCTGTGATTGTGGGTAGTGCTTTCGTTAAAAATTTTGCAACGTTGGCAGCGGATGACGCTGTTGAACAGACGGTGAATAAAGTCAAGGAGCTTCGAGCAGCGCTCGATGAGTTAGTATGAATCAAGAAGTGAAATCAGGGAAAGTTCTTAGCCCTTCGACACCATGGACAAAACGTCCGGTTCCAGGTATTGAAGTCGCAAATGAGCAACAAATTCTCAAAGCAACATTTACTGAGCCAACGATTGAATGCCCTGAATGTCATGCTCTAGTGACACGTACAGCAATCTCTTTCAATGCGTATGTTTGTCCGCAGTGTGATGAACACTTACGTATGAAAGCTCGTGATCGTTTGAACTGGTTCTTCGACAATGTTGTAGCAGAATTAGGGCAAGAATTTAGCGCGAAAGATCCGTTAAAGTTTGTCGACACTAAGCCATATCCAGATCGTATGCGTGAAGCGCAAACCAAAACTGGTGAAACGGAAGCCTTAATTGCCATGCAAGGTAATTTAAATGGCGTAGATATGATTGCATGTGCTTTTGAGTTCGACTTTATGGGCGGCTCTATGGGTACAGTTGTAGGCGACCGTTTTGTTCAGGCTGCTGAACTTGCTATTGAAAAACGTCAACCATTGATCTGTTTCGCAGCTTCTGGTGGTGCACGTATGCAAGAAGGTATGCTGTCTCTTATGCAAATGGCTCGTACTTCAGCGGCGATCCAAAAATTAAAAGATGCAGGTTTACCTTATATCGTGGTGTTAACACATCCTGTATATGGCGGTGTAACAGCTTCTTTAGCAATGTTGGGTGATATTCATATTGCTGAACCTAAAGCGATGATTGGCTTTGCTGGTAAACGTGTAATTGAGCAGACTGTACGTGAAACGCTAGAAGAACCGTTCCAACGTGCTGAATATTTGCTTGATCATGGTGTAATCGATCAGATTGTTCATCGTCACGCTTTACGTGATACTGTATCTCGACTTGTATCGAAATTGATGAACTTACCTTGAACCAACAAGCTCCACTTTCAATAGACTCTTTAGATACATGGCTCAATTATTGGAGCCATGTTCACGTTACAGGGATAGATCTTGGTCTGGAACGTGTAATTCCTGTTGCAGAAAAGCTGGGTGTAACTCAGCCTACTGCTAAAGTTTTTACAGTAGCCGGAACGAATGGTAAAGGCTCAACTACAACCACACTGGCCGCGATATTAAACGCACAGGGTTATAAAGTTGGGTTATATCAGTCACCGCATATCTATCGCTTTAATGAGCGAGTCAAATTAGGTGGAGTTGAAGTCGATGATCAAAGTCTGATTGATGCTTTTGTTCAAGTCGATCAGGCTCGTCGCGATTGTGATTTAAGCTTATCTTTTTTTGAAGCAACCACTTTGGCTGCTTTTGTCATTTTTAAACAACAGCAATGTGATGTATGGGTGCTCGAAGTTGGTTTGGGCGGACGCTTAGATGTCGTCAATGTAATTAATCCCGACATTGCAGTTATTACTAATATTGGCCTAGATCATACTGACTGGTTGGGCGATACTATCGAAAAAATTGCTTTTGAAAAAGCTGGCATTATTCGTCCACAAATTCCGGTTGTCTTTGCCGGTGAACAACAATTGCCTCAAGCAATCCAAGATAAAGCAGAAAATACACAAGCAGACTTATATACCGTTAATCGTGATTATTTTTATAAACTCGCCGATGATGGACAAAACTGGTACTTTGCCTCAGAGGGAACTACTTTAAAGCTTCCTTTAGGCCATTTAGCTATTGAAAATATTGCGGGAGCGGTTGCCGCTATTTTAAACAGCGGACTTGAAATTTCTCAGTCAGCATTAGAAAAAGGTATTCAATCTGCACGTTTAGCAGGACGTTTTGAGCAGCGTCAAGTGGAGGGGAAAACGGTAATTTTTGATGCCGGACACAATCCACATGGTGTTGAATTTTTGTTAAAGCAATTGCGAAATTTCTTAGAATACAATAAACAGTACACAGAAGTTGTCGCAGTATTTTCAATGCTGGCAGATAAAGATATAAAATCAGTAGTCGATTTATTGAAACCTACTGTTTTACATTGGAAAATTGCTGAGTTGAATGTGCCGCGTGCTGCACCGATTCAGCAACTCAATGATGCCTTGCAAGGCCAGACAGTACAACAATACGGCAATATTAAAGAGGCTTTTAAATCAGCGCTTGAGCAAACAAATAACAATCAGCTGATTTTGGCCTGTGGTTCGTTTCATACTTTAGAAGCGATTTGGGAGTATTTGGAAGAATGTCAATGAATAACAAACAACGCTGGATGGGTGGTGTTGTTTTACTGGGAGGTGGTGTTTTATTGGCAGCATTACTTCTAAAAGGAAATGAGGAAATAAAACAGGTTGAAGTTCAACCGCCGGCATCCACATCACCAAAAACTCAAACTAAGCCAAAGCAAGCAACCGAAGGACAAATGGTACAACTACAGCCTCTAGCGGTTGATGTTGAAACAGAAAAACGTTTGTTAGAAGAACAGCGCCGTTCGCGTGAAAAAGCGGTTGCTGAGCAAGAAGCACGTGCAGCTGAGTTTTTAGCAATGCAACAGCAAGCAGAAGCTGATGCTGCTCGTAAAGCCGCAGCAGAGTATGCTGCGATTAATGCACGTCGTACAGCTGCTCAAGAAAGTTCAGATAATATTCCACCAGAGTTAGTTGGTGAGGCGAAAGCTAAAAACCAGCAAACTAATGTTGCAAATAAAACAACTGATACTTCAAAAATAGATGCAGACAAAAAAGCAGCTGAAGCAAAACGCCAAGCGGAAGCTGATAAGAAAGCAGCTGAAGCAAAACGTCAGGCAGAAGCTGACAAGAAAGCAACTGAAGCAAAGCGCCAAGCAGAAGCCGATAAAAAAGCAACTGAAGCAAAACGTCAAGCGGAAGCCGATAAGAAAGCAACTGAAGCAAAGCGTCAGGCAGAAGCCGATAAAAAAGCAACTGAAGCAAAACACAAAGCAGAAGCTGATAAGAAAACCTCAGAGGCTAAACGTAAAGCAGAAGCTGATAAAAAAGCTGAGGCTGAAAAAGCGCGTGAATTGCTGGAAAATGGTGATAAAAAGTGGATGGTGCAAGTTGCATTGGCTGCTAACCAAGCAAATGCAGATGCAGTTGTTTCTAAATTACGAGCTAAAGGCTATAAGGTAACTACGAGCCAAACTAGTAAGGGCATCCGTATTATGGTTGGACCTGCGAAAGACCGTGATACAGCAGATGCCGCTCGTAAGAAAATTACTTCTGATTCAAGTTTAAATATGAAATCGGCTTGGGTCATTGATTGGGTACCATTAGATCAGCGTTAATCTGATCTAAGGTTTACTCAATATATAGTTAAGATGGATTCGACAGTTGCTGTTGAATCCATTTTACATTTTCAGGGGTGAATAAACGGTCAATGTTTTTCCAAATAATATGGTAGCCATAACCACCTTCCTTCATTTCTTTAACCGCATCATCAATTGCCCAATTTTCAAAAATAATGCGATACATGGCAACGCTGGCGCCTGTACGGTCTGAACCATGGTAGCAGTGCAATAAAACACGTTGATTATTCTGTTTAGCAATTTTGATTTGTTGCATGACTTCTAATAAATCTTGGCGGTTAATTGCCCATGTGTTGATAGGAATATGCACAAGATTAAAATTTTCATTTTTAAAAACTAAAGTATCTGCGTCTTTGGCCCTTAAATTAATAATTGTTCCAATTTGATAATTCTTTAATTCTGAAATCATTGCAGCACTAGGTTGTTCACTGCGAAAAACATCATTACTAATTTGATAAAAGTTATGGCTCTGAGAGACTAAGGTGCCCCAGTCTTTTGGTCGTTGCTCATGAGCGATACTTTCATGCTGCATACATCCTTGTAAATTTATACAGATGAGAAGTGTGATGAGCGATAATTTTTTCATGTTTGATACCGATTAAGCTCATAAGGATCATGAGCACAAATAATTTCAATCGTTGGCTCATGTTGAGCTAAATGCTGTAAGCGTTTGAGATTAACAAGGCGTTGCTCATTATCTTCTGCAAATGTTTTTTCCAGCACACTGAGTGATCTTAATTTATTTTTAGGGTTTAACTCTAGATGTGAGTAGTAAGCATCTCCACAAAATAATAACCATTGATTTTGTTGCTTTATGGCAATACCACAATGACCAGCTGAATGCCCCAATAGAGGCACCATTAAAATTTCATCTTGAAACAGAGGAAAGCCTTTTACCCTTTCGAGGTTGAACCATGCTTCACCTTGCTGGTATTCAACAAAGTTCCAGTAGCGATGATCTTTATATTGATTGGTTCTATAGCGAAGTTTGCCCTTAAAATTTGGAAGTTGGGCTGCGTTATATTCTGCAGCTAAAACATGCACAGTGGCATGTGGAAAATCTGAAATTCCACCTGCATGATCAAAATCAAGGTGAGTGACAAAGATGTGTTGTACATCCTTTGGATTAAACCCGAGCTTTTGAATTTGCTGAATAGCACTAAACTCAAGGTTAGGCTCAATTTTACCTAAACGTTTAACTAATGAGCCTAGGCGTTGTTTCATATGTAAATAATCTTGCAAGCCAAAGCCTGTATCAATAAGCACTAAGCCTCGATCAGTTTCAACCAGAAGGCAATGGCAGACGACTTCAGCCCGAAAGCCTTTTTGTCCAAAGAGTGGGGCACAAACTGGGCACATGCTGCCACACTTTAAATGATGAATTTTATAGATCATGATTTTTATTTTTTATACCGAATCGCTTCGAGTTATAACTGATCTGAGCAGTAAAAACCATGTGTATTCAATACATAAATAAAAAAGCCATCACGTTGGATGGCTTTTTAAGGGTGAAAAATTTACTTATTTTGCTTACGATTTACTACGTGGTTGGCTTATTTAAAATCTTTTGATGCTTGCCTACGCGCTTGTCTTGCAAGGAACCTTTCAGAGGCTTGCCTACGTGCTTCGCTTGTCTTGCAAGCAATAAAACCTTTAGTCGGTTTTATTGCTTTCAGGCTGTGGTGTTAGGCGTAAATAAGGTTTAACCGCTGTATAACCTTTAGGGAAGCGTTGTTTAATTTCTTCTTCATCTTTAAGTGATGGCACAATAACGACATCTTCACCTTGCTGCCAGTTCGCAGGTGTAGCGACTTTATGCTTGTCAGTTAATTGTAATGAGTCAACCACACGTAAAACTTCATTAAAATTTCGACCTGTTGAAGCAGGGTAGGTAATGATTAAGCGAACTTTTTTATTCGGATCAATAATCACTAATGAGCGCACTGTCAGAGTTTCGCTGGCATTAGGGTGAATGAAGCCATAAAGCTCAGATACTTTACGATCTTTATCCGCAATGATTGGAAAATTTACCGTTGTGTTTTGTGTTTCATTAATATCGTTGATCCAGCCCTTATGAGACTCTACATCATCTACTGACAAAGCAATCGCTTTAACATTACGCTTCGTAAATTCATCTTTTAATTTTGCTGTATAGCCTAATTCTGTTGTACATACTGGCGTATAGTCGGCTGGATGTGAAAATAAGATTCCCCAACTATCCCCTAAAAAATCATAAAAACTAATTGTGCCTTCACTCGATTCTTGTTGAAAATCGGGGGCAGTGTCTCCTAATCGTAGTGTCATGATATTTCCTCAATTGCTCATAATTTGTTATTCGATTGAATGAATATGCAGCATTTACTTTATGATTAAAATTATTGTTTTTATATTTTATTATGAAATTTTTATATAAGTGTAAATATATATGACTAAAACTCATTATTTTAAGTGCTTAATCAATGTAACTTTAAGGTAAATTTGCTAAATTAGATTTCTCGGAAGTTATGCTTAATAGATGAGCGTTAATGGTGCGTTTTAGGCGCCAAATACATTAAGGGGGACTAGATGAATGAAATACCATTCATCTAACTATCAGATTTTTTTTAGGGGTTTTGTGCAAACCCCTTGTACTTCAAATTTCTGGCACCATAATAAACGACTGAGAAAAAGTTTATTCATTTGACCAAGCAAGATTTAGAGAGTTTATCCATGTTGGCAAGTCTGATCGGAGGTATCTTCGGTACAAAAAATGAGCGCGAACTCAAACGAATGCGCAAAATTGTTGAGCAAATCAATGCGCTCGAGCCGACGATATCAGCTTTAAGCGATGCAGACTTATCTGCAAAAACTCCAGAATTCAAACAACGTTATAATAATGGCGAAAGTTTAGATAAATTACTTCCAGAAGCATTTGCAGTTTGTCGTGAAGCAGCCAAGCGTGTAATGGGCATGCGTCACTATGACGTTCAGCTTATTGGTGGTATTACCTTGCATGAAGGTAAAATTGCCGAAATGCGTACCGGTGAAGGTAAAACCCTGATGGGTACTTTGGCGTGTTATTTAAACGCATTAAGTGGCGAAGGCGTTCATGTCATTACGGTGAACGATTATTTGGCACAGCGTGATGCCGAGTTGAACCGTCCATTATTTGAGTTTTTAGGTTTAAGCATTGGTACGATCTATTCAATGCAAGGTCCGTCTGAAAAAGCGGAAGCTTATCTTGCTGATATTACCTATGGTACCAATAACGAATTCGGTTTTGACTACTTACGTGACAACATGGTGTTTTCTTTAGCAGAAAAGAAACAACGTGGTTTGCACTATGCCATTATCGATGAAGTTGATTCAATCTTGATTGATGAAGCACGTACACCATTAATTATTTCTGGTCAAAGTGAAGACTCTTCGCATCTGTATTCTGCAATCAATACGATTCCTCCTAAATTACATCCGCAAAAAGAAGAAAAAGTTGCAGATGGTGGGCATTTCTGGATTGATGAAAAGCAGCGTTCAGTTGAAATGACCGAAATTGGTTATGAAACTGTTGAACAAGAACTTATTCAAATGGGATTGTTGGCTGAAGGTGAAAGCCTATATTCAGCAACGAATCTGAGCCTTGTTCATCATGTGTCTGCTGCCATTCGTGCACATTTCTTATTCCAACGTGATGTTCACTATATTATTCACGATGGCGAAGTCGTGATTGTTGATGAACACACTGGCCGTACAATGCCAGGTCGTCGTTGGTCAGAAGGTTTGCATCAAGCAGTTGAAGCGAAAGAAGGTTTGGAAATTCAGCCTGAAAACCAAACACTAGCGACCACAACATTCCAGAACTATTTCCGTCTATATAAAAAGCTTTCAGGTATGACAGGTACTGCTGATACTGAAGCCGCGGAAATGAAAGAAATTTATGGCCTTGATGTTGTGATTATTCCAACTCACCGCCCAATGGTACGTAATGACCAAAACGATTTAATTTATTTAAACCGTAACGGTAAATACGATGCGATTATTCAGGAAATTACGAATATTCGTGAGCAAGGTGTTGCACCAATTCTGATTGGTACAGCGACCATTGAAGCCAGTGAAATTTTATCTTCTAAGTTAATGCAAGCTGGCATTCATCATGAAGTGTTGAATGCAAAACAACATGAGCGTGAAGCTGACATTATTGCTCAGGCAGGTAGCCCGAATGCAGTAACGATTGCAACTAACATGGCTGGTCGTGGTACGGACATTATCTTGGGTGGTAACTGGAAAGCAAAACTTGCCAAACTTGAAAACCCTACTGCTGAAGATGAAGCACGTCTGAAAGCACAATGGGAACAAGACCACGAAGATGTATTGAAATCAGGTGGTTTGCATATCATTGGTTCTGAACGCCATGAATCACGCCGTATTGATAACCAGTTACGTGGTCGTGCGGGCCGTCAGGGTGACCCTGGTGTTTCTCGTTTCTATTTGTCTCTTGAAGACGACCTTATGCGTATTTTCGCAGGTGATCGCGTAGTCGGAATGATGCGTGCGATGGGTCTCCAAGAAAATGAAGCGATTGAACACAAAATGGTGAGTCGTTCAATCGAGAATGCTCAGCGTAAAGTTGAAGCGCGTAACTTTGATATTCGTAAAAACTTATTGAAATACGATGATGTGAATAATGAACAACGTAAGATCATTTATTCACAACGTGATGAAGTGTTAGCTGAAAATACTTTAAAAGAATACGTTGAAGAAATGCATCACGAAGTGATGAAAGGCGTGATTGCTAACTTTATTCCACCAGAGTCAATTCATGACCAGTGGGATGTTGAAGGCTTAGAAAACGCTCTACGTATTGATTTGGGTATTGAGCTACCAATTCAAGAATGGTTAGATCAAGATCGCCGTCTAGATGAAGAAGGTTTAGTTGAGCGTATTAGCGATGAAGTAATTGAACGTTATCGTCAACGCCGCGCTCAAATGGGTGATGAATCAGCCGCAATGCTTGAACGTCACTTCGTTTTAAACTCTCTTGATCGTCATTGGAAAGATCATTTGGCTGCAATGGATTATTTGCGTCAAGGTATTCACTTACGTGGCTATGCGCAAAAGAACCCAGAACAGGAATATAAGAAAGAAGCTTTCAACCTGTTTGTAAATATGCTGGGTATTATTAAAACTGATGTTGTGACTGATTTGTCTCGTGTACATATCCCAACACCAGAAGAACTTGCAGAAATGGAAGCTCAACAGCAGCAGCAAGCTGAATCAATGAAGCTTTCTTTTGAACATGATGATGTAGATGGTTTAACTGGTGAAGTTACACTTTCTCAAGAAAGCGTGAACGAGTCTAACGATCAGCAGGCTTTCCCTGTTCCAGAAAGCCGTAATGCACCATGCCCATGTGGGTCTGGACTAAAATATAAACAATGTCACGGTAAGATTTAATCTGCCTTAACGAAAAAAAGCAGAACAATTGTTCTGCTTTTTTTATGTTTGTAGTAAGCCTGTGAATAATGTTTGCAGTTTTAAGCATTAAATGCTATTTACTTCTCATCCAGAGTGTATGTTGGAAAGACAATGAAAAAAGTATTACAACCTTTATTTTTAACTGTTCTTGCTGTGCCTAGTTTTGTTTTCGCAGCAGAAGCAGCTTCAGCCCCTCAAACGACAACGGTTGATAAAGTACTTGCAGCAAAAGGCCCAACTTCGGCTCAAGCTGTAGTGAAGCAAGAAAATACTACAGTGATTAGCCCGCGTACAGGCATTCGCTATACGTTGGGTAACACAGGTAATCGCCCAATTATTTTACAAACGACTGCGATTGCTCCAGCAAACTCAGCAAACATTAATCGTATTGTAGCAACTAACCCTGCTTTATCTGTAAAGAGCCAAGAAAAAGCAAAAGTTGCACTCATTGGTGAAGCTGCTGTTGCTGGACCAGCTGCTGTTGCAGCAAGTAATGTAACAGCTCCTGCTGTATCAAATAGCATTGCACCTTCGAATCCAGCATCAATAAATTAAGATCATATATTTATAAAAAAGCCGGTTCAATTTTGAACCGGCTTTTTTATATAAGAATTTCTAATTTTTAGATCTGATTATTCACATCATCATTTTTTGTTTCACGAATGAGTAAGAATGCGATGAGTGATAAAAGGGATGCCGCAGTCAGATAATAACCAACTGCATATAAACCATAAGTTTCAGCAAGTTTAGTTGCAATAAGTGGCGCAAATGATGCACCAAAAATGCCTGCTAAGTTAAATGTTAATGCCGAACCTGTATAACGAACTGATGTTGGGAAAAGTTCAGAAAGAACTGTACCAATCGGACCATAGGTCAATCCCATAATCGCCAAGCCAGTACATAAGAAAAGGAAGACGATTAAGGTATTTCCAGACTCTAACATACTAGAGAAGAACAAGCCGAAAATCGCAGCAGCAATACAGACGCCAATAGAGGTTGTTTTACGACCAAATTTTTCTGCAAAAATAGCTGATAGAGGAATGAATGCAGCAAAGCAAAGGGTTGCAAAGAGTTGAAGTTCTAAGAATTCACCACGTGCATAGCCAAGCTTTGTGGTTCCCCAGTTTAAGGCAAAGACGGTAGTAAGATAGAACACGACAAACGTACAGATTGCTGCAATCGTACCAAGAATCAGCTTACCCGTATGTTTAGTGATAACTTCTTTAAATGGAATATTAACTTCTTTTTGCTTATCTAAAACTTTTTGGAATGCTGGAGTTTCATGTAGTTTTAAACGGATATATAAGCCCACAATCACTAATACAGCACTTGCAATAAATGGAATACGCCAACCCCATTGCATGAATGCTTGCTCAGGAATAGTTGCGCTCAATAATAAAAATGAACCTGTTGCCAAAATAAAACCAATTGGAGCACCAAGCTGTGGGAACATGCCATACCATGCTCTTTTACCTTCAGGGGCATTTTCAGTCGCGAGTAATACTGCACCGCTCCATTCACCACCTAAGCCTAGCCCTTGTCCTAAACGGCATACAGCCAATAGTAGGGGTGCGAAGATTCCGATGTGTGCATAGGTAGGAAGTAAACCAATACATACGGTTGAAATACCCATGGTGAGTAAAGCTGCAACCAATGTGGCTTTCCGACCAATACGGTCTCCTAAATGTCCAAATATTGCTGCACCGATGGGGCGGGCAATAAAGGCAATTGCGAAGGTTGCTAAAGATTGTAAGACTGCGGCGCTGCCACTACTAGCAGGGAAAAACAAGTGAGGAAAAATAATAACGGCAGCAGTTGCATAGATATAAAAGTCGAAGAACTCAATAGTGGTACCGACTAAGCTTGCAAACAAAACCCGTGTTTTTGAATTAGTGGCTACTGCCGGAGCAGCAGTCGCAGAGGTTGAATCCATATAAAACCTTATATCAGTTAAAATTTATTTTTAATTTACTATTCCTTTTAAAGACGTATTTTTTCTAAAAGAATAGCGTGAAAGAACATCATCCATGACTCTTTCAGGATCACTGAATAAGAGTGAAAAATGAACTAAACTATGTACCAATAGATAGCAAGAAAATGTGCTCCTGCACCTAAAAGCACAAAAATGTGCCAGATCGCATGGGTATATCTTACCTTTTTTAATGCGTAAAACAATGCTCCAACCGTATAAGCTAAGCCGCCAATGATTAAGAAAATCAATGCGTCTTTACTTAAATAAGTGCGCATGTCATCCATTACAAACACAGCAAGCCATCCCATTAAAATATAAGCTAGCAAAGAAATTTTTTGAAAACGATGAATAAAAACTAACTTGAAAAGTGTACCAATTGCAGCGATGCTCCAGAGTGCAATCAACAGATAGTGAGCTTTTGTAGTAGGAATTGCGATGCTTAAGAAGGGGGTATACGTTCCAGCAATTAAATAATAAATAGCTGTATGGTCAAGTTTCTTATACCAGTAGCGTAGATTTTGTGTTTGAGCAAAGTGGTAAAGTGTAGAGCTGGTGAAAACCAGAATGAGACTAAATGAATATACCCATAAACCCACCCATTGAGCAGTTGAAAGATAAGATCCCTTTATAATTAAAAAGATAGAAGCTATAACTGCCATAATAATACCAGCCCCATGGCTGTAGGCATTAAATAGTTCTTCTTTTGGATCGTAAGTTTCCAACATAGATTTACTCATAAGTTTAATTTTTTTGATTAAAAATACGAATGTATAGAAATACAAAACAGTCGTAAAGTTATTTTATTTTTAATCCTAGACCCTTTAAACTTCTATCTTATATGAGTCTTCATTTTTAGGTATATCCGTGTCGGTTTTCTCCTTTGAGCAAGAACAGCAATTCTTTCATGAAATCAAGCAAATGCTTGACCAACAAGCTTTTGAGCGTTTGATCTTGAGCCAATATAAAGGAGAGTTGGCTCAGCTGGAAAAAATTACTTTCCGCGTTGTAGAGCTACATGGACAAAAACAGCTTTCAGCTTTATACCATCATACTACCCAAGATGTGACAAAAAATTATTCATTTGAAGAAGGCTTGCAACAGATTGAGCAATTGATCATTCAGTGTAAACAAGCAAACTTATTTTCGACTACTCAAGAAATTCAACTTAAAAAAAATAAGAAAAAAGCCCTCTTAAATATGGGTAAAAAGCAGGCAGTAAATGCGACGCAAACGGTTCAGACTCATGATCGCGAAAAGCAACGCTATGTACAGCAGGGCAATGCGTTTTTAAAAGAGCTTGGTATTACCGATGAAAAAGGCCAAATCATTCCAAGCATGGCGCGTAAATGGAAACAGATTAATAAATTTATTGAAATCTTTGCGAGTGCTTATGAGCAAATTGATGCATCTCAACAAGAGTTACGGATTGTAGATTTTGGTTCTGGTAAGGGTTATTTAACTTTTGCGTTATATGATTATTTGCAAGAGCAGCAAAAAACACCATTGATCACTGGAGTTGAATTGCGCCCGAATCTGGTTGAGTTTTGCCAGAATGTTGCAGACAAAGTGCATTTTAACCACTTAGACTTTTTTGAAGGTGACGTCCGTAGTTATCAGCCAGAAAAACTGGACGTTATGATTGCCTTACACGCCTGTGATATTGCAACAGACTTTGCCATTCATACTGGAATTCGTTTAAACGCTTCGATGATTATGTGCGCGCCGTGTTGTCACAAAGAGTTACGCCCACAATTACATAGTCCTGAAGTTTTACAACCAATGCTACAGTTTGGTATTCATGCGGGGCAACAAGCCGAGATGCTAACCGATACGTTACGTGCGTTACTTTTAAAAGCGTATGGCTATGAAACTAAAGTTTTTGAGTTTGTATCGCTTGAACATACCAGCAAAAACAAAATGATTTTGGCGACGAAACGCAAAAACGTTTCTGAACCTGATGCCAAGATTATGGCTCAAATCCAAGCATTGAAAGAAATGTACGGTATTAAAAAACAGACTTTGGAATTGTTGTTACAAGATCAGTTGCCGATCGAAAATATTGGCTGCAAGTGCTAGGACGGTGAGCGGATGTATAAAATTATAGCGGGTGGTTGGGAACAGCTCGAGAAAGATGCGAAATACATCCGTGAACAAGTCTTTATTCAAGAACAGGGAATTGCGCCTGAAGATGAGTGGGATGACTTGGATGCCACAGTTTTACATTTTATTGTTTATGACAAAGAGCAGCCTATCGCTACAGCACGTCTGTTACCACAGCATAGCGTAGGGCGTGTTGCTGTTTTAGTGCCTTATCGAAAGCAGGGTATCGGTAAAATTTTAATGCAGCATATTATTGACTATGCGCACCATCATAAACTGCCTTATTTAAAGCTTTCTGCGCAAACTTATGTGACAGCTTTTTACGAAGCTTTAGGTTTTCAGGTGCAAGGTGAGATTTACCAAGATTGTGGTATTCCACATATTGATATGATTTTAGAATTAACTTGAGACTTCTTTTTAGAAATCTCAAGTTGGATTTATTTCATTGCATTCCAGCTTTCAATTGCTTGTAGCCCTGTTTCTAAGCCGACTTCATAGCTATAACGAAGCTTTTTCGGGTTAGTAGTTAAACGACCAGCCATATTTTTAAGAGGGGGTGGACAAACTTCTAAAATTTGCTGTTCTGGATTTTCACCACGAACAAAATCGACCGAAGCGTTATAACGAGCACAACGGCTACGTAAGCTGTTTGCAAAACCATAATGATGTTTAAATGCATATTTCGCGAGGAATTGATCGCCTCGACTACTCGCCTTAAAGTAATTTTTCGGACGTGTGCGTAAAACCAATAGTTTTTTTACATCACTTTGCTGCGCCGTCCAGCGAACGGGTAGAGCATCTGCAACACCACCATCAAAATAAGGTTCCCCCATAATGTCGACGGGATGACGCGTTAAAACTGGAATTGAGCTAGAAGCACGAAGTGCATTTAGCAAATTATCTTTACCAGCACGGAGATATTCCGCATGACCTGTTTTGGCATGCGTCAACACCATATAAAAATCAGGATTTTTGGCAAAAAGACTCTGTTGGTCAAGCGGGTGCTCTTGCTCACCAATTTCCCACATCCATTTTAAATCAAGTAAATCACCGCCTTTGAAAAAGCGTTTGTAATCGATGAATTCAGGACGAAGTGAGTGATCAACATAAAACGTTAGAGTGCGGCCTTGCTGGCCTGCCAAGTAGTTAGCCACATTGGTTGAACCAGACGATACACCAACGTATAAGTCAAAAGGATTGAACTGCTGTTGTAAAAATGAGTCAAGTACACCACTGGTAAAGGCACCACGCATGCCTCCACCCTCTACAACCAATGCGTTGCGGGAAAGATCTGTCATTTGAAAAATATCTGATTACTGAGTTGAGTGCTTATGTTCTTGCATATCCATTCCAGGCATATCGTCATGTTGCGCGTGTTGCTCTGTAGAATGTTCAGCTTTTTGTTGCATTTGCTCTTGTTGTGCTTTGCGCTGTGCTCCTGGCATGTAGTCAGGTTCATTACTCATTGCTAAATAGAAAAAGCCAAGGAAAATCGCACTTAAAACACCAACGATCAGAACAAATTTCCAGCCTAGAACTGCTGACTCGGAAGAATTTTTATCGGACATAAGGATTTCTCGAATGTGCTGTAGAAGCACAAAAATGAAGTCTATTTATAGCATATTTAGGTGTGAGGCTGAAATCTTAAAGGTCATAAAGAAAAACCCATATAAATAAAATATATTTATATGGGCAAGGTTTATGCAGTTTTTAAATATTTAATAAGTCTAAGTTATTGAATATTTTGTTTCTGCTCAGCTTTGGTTTTTAGTAATGCTGGCGGTGTGAAGCGTTCACCATATTTAGCAGCTAACTCTTCAGCTCGTTTTTGTGCTTTATCAGTGCCGTATTGATTCAGGAATTGAATTGCTCCACCCGTCCAAGGTGCATAACCAATCCCAAAGATAGAACCGACATTGGCATCAATTACAGACTCCAACACACCTTCTTCATAACAACGTAAGGTATCTAGTGCCTGTACAAACAGAATGCGATCAATCATGTCTTGTTCAGAAATATCATGATCTTTTTGCCAACGGTTCAAGCCTTCCCAGAGATGCTTTTTGCCATTTTCCGGATAGTCATAGAAACCAGCTCCAGCTGCTTTACCTTTACGGTTTAACTCATGAATCATGGTGTGAACCACTTCATCTACAGAAGTTTTAGGTAAATCTTTTCCTTCAGCTTGCAGGGCTTTACGTGCTTCACTTGCAACATGTTCAGTTAAGGTTAAAGACACTTCATCTTGAATAGCGAGTGGGCCAACTGGCATACCAGCTTTAAGGGCAGCCATTTCAATACGTGCTGGGTGGACGCCTTCTGCAAGCAAACGCATACCTTCTTGAATGAATGTACCAAACACGCGACTGGTAAAGAAACCACGGCTATCATTGACAACAATCGGTGTTTTTCCAATTTGTTGTACAAAGTCGTAGGCTTTAGCAAGAGTCTCTGCGGAGGTGTTTTTACCTTTAATAATCTCGACTAACTGCATTTTGTCGACAGGGCTAAAGAAGTGCAGACCGATAAAAGCTTTATCATCCTTACTTGCTTGAGCTAAACCTGTAATTGGCAGGGTTGAGGTGTTGGATGCCATTACGCCATTAGGCGCTAAATATTGTTCAGCTTCTTGAGTGACTTTGGCTTTGAGTTCTTGATTTTCAAATACCGCTTCAATAATTAAGTCACAGCCTTGAAGATCTTGAGCTGACGCTGTAGCCGTAATGAGCGATAAAACATGATCACGTTTTTCTGCAGTCATACGGCCTTGTGAAACACGTTTATCAAGAAGCTTTTGTGAATATGCTTTGCCTTTCTCCGCATTTTCAACAGATACATCTTTAAGTACAACAGGAATGCCTTTAATTGCAGTTGAATAAGCAATGCCAGCACCCATCATGCCAGCACCCAACACACCAACTTTAGTGGCTTGCCATTTTGCAACGTCGGCAGGGCGGCTCGCACCAGACTTAATTGCATTTAGACCGTGCCAGAAAGTGCCGATCATATTTTTAGAGATTTGGCCTGTTGTAAGCTGAGTAAAGTAGCGAGACTCAATACGCAGTGCAGTATCTACATCGACTTGAGCACCTTCAACTGCGGCAGCCATAATCGCTTCAGGGGCAGGGTAACAGCCTTTAGTTTTGTCTCTTAACATGGCTGGGGCAATTGCAAGAACTTGTGCAACTGCTGGCGTTTTTGGATCACCACCCGGGATTTTGTAGCCTTTTACATCAAAAGGCTGCTGAGATTTTGGATTTGCTTTGATCCAAGCAATTGCTTTATCTAAAAGCTCTTGTTCATTTTCAGCAGTATCGTGAATTAAACCTAAAGATTTTGCTTTATCAACACCGAACTGTTTGCCTTCCATTAAGAAAGGAAATGCATTTTGAAGCCCAAGCAGACGTACCATGCGCACAATACCGCCGCCACCCGGTAACAAACCTAAAGTGACTTCTGGTAGGCCAAATTTACTTTTCGCGTCATTGATTGCAATACGGTGATGGCAACTTAATGCGATTTCCCAACCACCGCCAAGTGCAGTGCCATTTAATGCAGCAACAACTGGAATTCCTAGGGTTTCAATTGTACGTAAATGACCTTTTAGCTTTTCAACCATATTAAAAAAGTCAGTCGCATGTTCAGGTTGAACTTGAATTAGCTCATCTAGGTCACCGCCTGCAAAGAAAGTTTTCTTAGCTGAGCGGAAAATAACACCTGAAAGTTCTGTTTCTGATTTAAGTTTCTGAGTCGCCTCATCAAGCGAGTCACGAAACTCGGCATTCATGGTGTTCGCAGATTGACCTGTTGAATCAAGCGTTAAAATGACAATATTGTCGGCATTTTTTTCGTATTGAATTGCACTCATCTTTTATATCCCTAATTTTTATACGCGTTCAATAATGGTGGCAATACCCATCCCACCGCCAACACAGAGCGTCGCTAAACCGCGCTTTTTATCTTGTCGTTCAAGCTCATCAAGTAGTGTGCCTAAAATCATGGCACCTGTTGCTCCTAACGGATGGCCTAAAGCAATCGCACCGCCATTTACGTTGACTTTTTCAGCAGGGACGTTGAGCTCATTAATAAAACGCATTACAACTGCCGCGAATGCTTCATTGACTTCAAATAGGTCAATATCATCAATCGTGAGGCCAGCTTTTTCTAAAGCTTTACGTGCAGCAGGAGCAGGGCCAGTCAGCATGATGGTTGGGTCAGTACCGACTAATGCAGTCGCCAAAACTTTAGCGCGTGGTTTTAAATTTTGTTCTTTGACGGCCTTTTCAGAAGCTAATAAAACTACAGCTGCTCCATCGACAATACCTGATGAATTACCTGCGTGATGAACATGATTTATTTTTTGTGCTTCTGGATATTTTTGTAAAGCAACTGCATCAAAACCCATTTGCCCCATCATTTCAAAACTTGGGTTGAGCTTCGTTAGTCCTTCGAGTGTGGTATTGCCTTTAATAAACTCATCTTTATCTAAAATCACCACGCCTGCGTGATCTTTTACTGGTACGACTGAGTGATTGAAATAACCATTTGATTGAGCCGCTGCCGCTTTTTGTTGTGACTTTACAGCGAAATTATCTACATCTTCTCGGCTATAGCCATCTAGGGTTGCAATGAGGTCGGCGCCAATGCCTTGTGGAACAAATGATGCCTTAAGATTTGTTTCAGGGTCTAGCGCCCATGGTCCACCATCGGAACCCATTGGAATGCGCGACATTGATTCAACGCCACCAGCAACCACTAAATCCTCCCAACCAGAACGGACTTTCATGGCTGCCATGTTGACTGCTTCTAAGCCTGAAGCACAAAAACGATTGATTTGAACTCCAGCAACATCATCATTCCACCCAGCTGCAATGGCTGCAGTTTTGGCAATGTCACCGCCTTGATCACCAATAGGAGTTACACAGCCCAAAACAATGTCGTCGACTTTAGATGTATCGAGTTGATGGCGCTGCTGTAATTCATTTAATAAAGTGGTGAGTAAGGTAATTGGTTTTACTTCATAAAGAGAGCCGTCTTTTTTTCCTTTTCCGCGTGGGGTGCGAATGGCATCAATAATATAAGCCTCGCTCATAACAGTTCCTTTTTTATTGCTTAAAATTTATTTGTGTTTTGAGTGTACTGGTTTTAATAGCGAGTGCAATGACGATAAGCGCACCAGTCAGGTGATGATTTTTGCCAATAGAAATACAAAAAAGCCCAAGTTGAACTTGGGCTAAATGTGAAACTTAAATAGATTAAAGAATTAGTGGTAACCGTGTAGCTGGCGATATAGGCCCGGGGTTACACCCGTCCACTTTTTAAATGCGCGGTGGAACGTACTGGTTTCACTAAAACCAACTTGTTGAGCAACGTCTTCAAGTGTTAATTCGGGATTGAGTAATAAGTGAATTGCAGCATCTCGGCGTAAGGCATCTTTTACGCCTTGATAGCTTTTACCTTCGGCAGCTAAGCGACGACGTAAGGTTTGCGGAGATAAATACAACATTGATGCAACGTCATTAAGCGTTGGCATTTCTTCACCAATCTGGCTTTTGAGTACTTCACGAATACGAGAAGTTAGCGAGTTGGTATTTTTGAATTTTACTAAAAGCTGAGCAGGTGCCGCTTTTAAGAATTCTTCTAGCGTTTTTTCATCTTGGCGGATTGGCAAATCAAGATAATCCGCCGCAAAGGTAATCTCAGTACGCGGTGCATCAAACTGCATGACTGGTGCAAAAAATAATGCATCATATTCATCTGCATGTGCAGGACGTGGGTAGCTAAAATGAACACGCTCTAATGGCAAACGGCGTTCAATGAGCCATGATGCTAGACCGTGCCAAATCATAAGCATACTTTCGGTAATGAAATGATCTGGATCTAAAGTTTTTGGGATGAGTGGGACTAGACGTGCTTCATGCTTGTCACGCTCTAGGCTGACAGACCATTCATCACCAAATAATTTGTAAAATTGAGATGAAAGTTCAAGGGCTTGGCCCAATGTTTTTGCGTGAATAATCAACTGACACATAATGGCAAAAGTGCCCAGACGACGTGGTTGTACGTCAAATCCAACGTGTTCATCCTGTGTGACCATCCACAACATTTTTATAAAACGAGTGTATTGTTCTGGTGAGATTCGAGCTTTAGGTTGACGTAATAATTCCGCTTCAATGCCCACATGTGAAAGGAGCATTTCAACATCCATGCCAAGGCGCTTTACGCCTGTCAAAGCCGCATTCACGAAGTGGATGCTAATCGTATCGCGACTCATATTGAATCCTTCAGTCTCTTTGATGTTCACTTTAAATTGACCTAAATGACCGTCTAAAAAAATAAATTGGCGATTTACAACAGAGTAAAAGCACTTTTTACATGTTAAATTGCCGAAATGATCAAGGTAAATGGCTGAACATGACATTGTTTTAGAATATTTGCTTAACTAATATAAAAGAAAATATGAATAATAGTGGTTAAAAAAACGATGACGACAGCATTAAATGGACTTAAAGTTCTCGATTTCTCGACACTCTTACCAGGACCTTTTGCCACAATGTATTTAGCCGATATGGGGGCAGAAGTCATCCATATCGAATCTCCATCGCGTCCAGATTTAATTCGGATCATGCCGCCCTATGCAAATGGGCAAGCAACGGCACATAGTTATTTAAACCGAAATAAACAGTCAATTGTTCTTGATTTAAAAGATCCAGTGAGTATTGAATTAATTAAAGCCAAAATTTCCGAGTTTGATATTGTCATAGAGCAGTTTCGACCTGACGTCATGCGCCGTCTAGGATTAGATTATTCAACACTTGCCGAAATTAATCCGCGCTTAATTTACTGCTCAATTACAGGTTATGGACAAACAGGAAGCTATAAAGATAGAGCAGGGCATGACATTAACTATTTAGCTTTAGCCGGTATTGCTGGGTATAGCGGCCGACAAGACAGTGGTCCACCGCCACTCGGTATTCAAGTTGCAGATATTGCAGGTGGTTCACTTCATGCCGTTATTGCTATTTTAGCGGCGGTGGTTGAACGCGGGCGTAGTGGTATGGGGCAATATATTGATATTTCCATGACCGATTGTGTTGCTAGCTTAAATAGTATGGCTGCATCAGCCACACTCGCTGCACAAGTCGAGCAGGCTCCAGAGCATGGAATGCTCAATGGTGGGATTTTCTATGACTATTATATGACCCAAGATGATCGTTATCTTTCAATTGGTAGTCTTGAACCACAATTTATGTCAGGGTTATCCATAGCGCTTGATCTGCCCCTATTATTACAAAAGGGCGCTTCATTAGATGCCGAAGATCGGAAAGAAGTTAAACAAGCCATTCAAGAAAAAATTAAAAGCAAAACATTTAAAGAGTGGCATGAAATTTTTGCAAACCTTGATGTATGTGTAGAACCTGTTTTAAGTCTCACTGAGTCATTAAACTCGCCCTTAGCACAACAACGTGGATGGATTGTGGATGTTCCTTTGCAGAATAATACGGCAGATACAGAACCACAGTTGGCTTGCCCAATTAAGTTTTCAAGATCAAAAATGAGATATTCCTTTATAGGTCAAAAACTTGGTGAAGGGCAATGGTAAAGAGGTGAGGCCATTTCTTAGACACAGTGTATTAAGATTATTATTAGATTAATCAATTGATTAACATTTTGAATAATTTCTTTACATAAAATTAGCGTACCCTTTATAAACAAAGACATAAAAGGTATGTAAACATGAAAACACATAAATCCTTGATGGCTTCCTGTTTATCCGTTTTATCAATTACTCTTTTCATACAGCACGCACAAGCTGCTGCTGCATTCGACCCAAATAGTCCGTGGATGTTGGGTGATTGGAACGGTCAACGCACCGCGTTACAAGCACAAGGTTATGATTTTTCTTTTGGATATACCGGCGAATACGCCGGTATTTTAGATTCAAAAAATACATCAACGCATGGTAGTGCTTATACGGGGCAACTTGCTTTAGGAACTCATTTTGATTTAAACAAAATTTTAGGGTGGCAAGATACAGAAGCTCAAATCACATTAACTTATCGTGATGGGCAATCACTTTCTGAACATTCACCAGCTTTAGCGGGGCACTTAAGCTCGGTACAAGAAGTGTGGGGGCGTGAGCAAACTTGGCGTTTAACCGATTTGTGGATTAAGAAAAAATTTCTTGATCAGAAGTTAGATGTGAAAGTCGGTCGTTTTGGTGAAGGTGAAGACTTTAATAGTTTTGACTGTGATTTCCAGAACTTGGCGCTTTGTGGTTCGCAGGTTGGTAACTGGGTTGGTGATCAGTGGTATAACTGGCCAGTCAGCCAATGGGCAATGCGTGTTAAATATAACTTGCAACCCGATCTATATACCCAAGTTGGTGTATATGAATATAACCCAGAAAATTTGGACCGAGGCAAAGGTTTTAACCTAAGCACTGATGGTTCACATGGGGCAATTATTCCTGCTGAAGTAGTTTGGTCACCTAAATTAGGCGCTCAAAGTATGGCTGGTGAATACCGTTTAGGATATTACTACAGCACTGCTGATGCCGAAGAAATTACAAATAAGGCTCAAACATCTCATAAGCAAGGTGTATGGGTAACTGCAAAACAAAAATTATTCCAGCCTGCTGATCAAACAGACCGTGGTTTGACTGGATTTGTGAATCTGACGTTCCACGACTCTGATACCAACAAAATTGATAACATGCAAAATGTAGGCTTAGTCTATAAAGGTTTGCTCAATCAACGTCCTCAAGATGAGTTGGCATTAGGTGTTGCACGTATCCATATCAACGATGATTGGAATGATGTCCAAAATAAAGAATACGACACTGAATACAATACCGAGCTTTACTACGGTATTCATGCGACAAACTGGCTAACTATCCGTCCAAATGTGCAATATGTCCGTCATGTTGGTGCATTAAAAAATGGTGATAACACTTGGGTAGGCGGTATTAAATTTTCAACTGCATTCTAAGCGTAATTACTCTGAAAACGGATTGTCGAGGGCTAAATCATTGATTGAATAATCCTGACCTTCCGTTTTTTCTTTATGCCTGAGTTTTGTTTTAGATGTATCGATAGGCCGATTTTTGATGAAAAGCTTGGCCTATCTTTCCGATAAAAATGATGATTGATAAGAGGTGGTTTATGACTCAACCTACTTCAAGATCAGGTTTAACGACTTTTACCGTAATTATTATTGGGTTATTAGCGTTATTCCTGTTAATTGGAGGTATTTGGCTCGCTACATTAGGCGGTTCAATTTACTATATTATTACTGGTGTATTACTCCTGATTGTTGCATGGCAACTCTATAAGCGCGCATCTACAGCATTGTGGGTGTACGCTGCTTTAATGCTAGGTACCATTATTTGGGGTGTCTGGGAAGTTGGAACAGACTTCTGGGCGCTTGCACCTCGTTTAGATATTTTAGGTATTCTTGGTTTATGGTTATTGGTTCCAGCCGTAACTCGTGGAATCAGCAACCTTGGATCAAGTAAAGTTGCCTTATCTTCAACTCTAGCAATTGCAATTTTGTTGATGGTCTATTCGATTTTCAACGATCCGCAAGAAATTAATGGTGAAATCAAGACACCTCAACCAGAAACTGCTCAAGCAGTTCCAGGTGTAGCAGAGAGTGACTGGCCAGCGTATGGTCGTACTCAGGCAGGTGTACGTTATTCTCCGTTAAAGCAGATTAATGATCAAAACGTAAAAGATTTGAAAGTTGCTTGGACTTTACGTACTGGCGATCTTAAAACGGGTAATGATTCTGGCGAAACGACCAATCAGGTTACACCGATTAAAATCGGTAATAACATGTTTATCTGTACTGCTCACCAGCAATTAATTTCAATTGATCCTGCGACAGGTAAAGAAAAATGGCGTTTTGATCCGAAGCTTAAAACGGATAAATCGTTCCAACATTTAACTTGCCGTGGTGTGATGTACTACGATGCAAATAACACAACTGAGTTTGCAACGAGTCTTCAAAGCAAGAAATCTGACTCTACACAATGTCCGCGTAAAGTCTTTGTTCCTGTAAATGATGGTCGTTTAGTTGCGGTGAATGCTGACACTGGTAAAGCATGTACCGACTTTGGTAAAAATGGTGAAGTGAACTTGCAAGAGTTTATGCCATATGCTTACCCAGGTGGTTACAACCCAACATCTCCTGGTATCGTGACTGGGTCAACAGTTGTTATTGCTGGTTCGGTAACCGATAACTACTCAAATAAAGAACCATCTGGTGTAATTCGTGGATACGACGTTAACACTGGTAAACTCCTTTGGGTATTTGATACTGGCGCAGCAGATCCAAATGCAATGCCAGGCGAAGGTACGAATTTCGTTCATAACTCACCAAATGCATGGGCTCCTTTAGCATACGATGCCAAACTTGATATCGTTTATGTTCCAACAGGTGTAGGTACTCCAGATATCTGGGGGGGCGACCGTACCGAGTTGAAAGAGCGTTATGCAAACTCGATGTTAGCGATTAATGCTTCAACTGGTAAATTAGTGTGGAACTTCCAGACAACCCACCATGACTTATGGGATATGGACGTACCATCACAACCATCTTTAGCTGATATCAAAAACAAAGCTGGCCAAACTGTTCCTGCAATCTATGTATTGACTAAAACAGGTAATGCCTTTGTTCTTGATCGTCGTAATGGTCAACCAATTGTTCCTGTAACTGAGAAACCAGTTCCACAAACAGTTAAACGTGGACCACAAACTAAAGGCGAGCATTATTCAAAAACTCAGCCATTCTCTGACTTGAACTTAGCTCCACAAGATAAATTGACTGATAAAGATATGTGGGGTGCCACTATGCTTGATCAGCTCATGTGTCGTGTATCTTTCAAACGTCTAAATTACGATGGTATTTATACTCCACCATCTGAAAACGGTACTTTAGTTTTCCCTGGTAACTTAGGTGTGTTTGAATGGGGCGGCATGTCAGTTAACCCTGACCGTCAAGTTGCTGTGATGAACCCGATTGGTTTGCCATTCGTAAGTCGTTTAATTCCTGCCGATCCAAACCGTGCACAAACTGCAAAAGGTGCGGGAACTGAGCAGGGCGTACAACCGATGTACGGCGTACCTTATGGTGTTGAAATTAGCGCATTCTTATCTCCGCTTGGTTTACCTTGTAAACAACCAGCTTGGGGATATGTAGCTGGCGTTGATTTGAAAACTCATGAAGTGGTATGGAAAAAACGTATTGGTACAATTCGTGACAGCTTACCGAACTTGTTCCAGTTACCAGCTGTGAAAATTGGTGTACCTGGTTTAGGTGGTTCAATTTCTACTGCCGGTAATGTTATGTTTGTTGGTGCAACTCAAGATAACTACTTACGTGCATTTAACGTTACTAACGGTAAGAAACTTTGGGAAGCGCGTTTGCCAGCGGGTGGACAAGCAACACCAATGACTTATGAAATCAATGGTAAGCAATATGTTGTGATCATGGCTGGTGGTCATGGTTCATTTGGTACAAAAATGGGCGACTATTTAGTGGCCTATGCCTTACCAGATAACAAATAAAAAGCTTTCATAGAAAGGGCCTGGATTTATCCGGGCTTTTTTATGTCGATTTATATTAAAGCTTATCAATAAAACCGTTATTAAATATGCAAAAAAAGCATTTTATTGATGAATGAAAGCTCGTTATGCTATCCGCCTTAATAATGAATCTACTAGCCATACGCCATGTATTTATATACCGATTTCGACCAGCAGCTGGTTAATGAACGAGTTGCTCAGTTCCGTGATCAGACTGAACGCTATTTAGCTGGCAAACTTTCTGAAGATGAATATCGTCCGTTACGTTTGCAAAATGGTTTATATGTGCAACGCTATGCGCCTATGCTGCGTATTGCTGTGCCGTATGGCTTAATGAATTCTAAGCAATTACGTAAAGTTGCTGAAGTTTCAACTGCTTATGACCGTGGTTATGCTCACGTATCTACCCGTCAAAACATCCAGTTGAACTGGCCTGCACTTGAAGATGTGCCAGATATTTTGGCTGAACTTGCAACTGTACAAATGCATGCCATTCAAACAAGTGGTAACTGTATTCGTAACACAACAACTGACCAATATGCAGGTGTAGTTGCTGGTGAAATTGCAGACCCACGTCCAACATGTGAATTGATTCGTCAGTGGAGTACATTCCACCCAGAATTTGCATTCTTGCCACGTAAGTTCAAAATTGCTGTTTCTGCACTTGAAGAAAAAGATCGTGCGGCAACTGCATTCCACGATATTGGTGTTTATATCGTGCGTAATGAAGCGGGTGAAATCGGCTATAAAATTATGGCTGGTGGTGGTTTAGGCCGTACTCCAATCATTGGTAGCGTTATTCGTGAGTTTTTACCGCGTGAAGATTTAATTGCTTATTTAGAAGCGGTTCTACGTGTTTATAACTTGCATGGCCGTCGTGATAATAAATACAAAGCGCGTATTAAAATTCTAGTTAAAGCATTAACGCCTGAAGTGTTTGCTCAAAAAGTTGAAGCTGAGTTTGAACATACACGTGAATCATTAAGAATTCAGCCAGAAATCTTGAAAAAACTGGATGAAGAATTCACTCCTTTTGATTATCAAGATTTGGCAGATGAAGACTTTACAGCTTTATTTGCTGAGCATCCAAAATTCAAGCAATGGTTCAATATCAACACGCACGCGCATAAAGTAAAGGGCTATCGTATTGTTACGATTTCTCTAAAACGTGCAGGTATCGCACCGGGCGATATGACCACTGAAGAAATGAACTTTATTGCAGATCTTGCTGATAAATATACTTTCGGTGAACTTCGCACAACTCATGAACAAAACATTGCTTTGGCAGATGTGCCTCAAAAAGATTTGTTCGATGTATGGCAAGCGCTTGAGCAACAAAATATGGCACGTGCACATATTGGTTTTATTACCGATATTATTAGTTGCCCGGGCGGTGATTTCTGTTCACTTGCAAATGCGAAATCAATTCCAATTGCTGAAGCAATTACACGTCGTTTCGATGACTTAGATAAAGTATATGATCTTGGTCATTTAGATCTAAATATTTCTGGTTGTATGAATGCTTGTGGTCATCACCATGTAGGTAACATCGGTATTTTAGGTGTAGATAAGAAAGGTGCTGAATTCTACCAAATTACATTAGGTGGTAATTCTGACCATGATGCATCAATCGGTGACATCTTAGGACCATCATTTGCAGCAGATGCTGTGCCTGATGTAATTGAGGAAGTATTAAATACTTATCTTGATTTGCGTACTGAAGGTGAGCGTTTTGTTGATACATATCGCCGTGTAGGAATTCAACCATTTAAGGAGCGTGCATATGCTTAATACAGCTCTACCAGTGCTTTATAAAGATGGCACGATTGCAGATAATACTTATCAAATCATTGCTGAAGATGGTGTAGTTCCTCAAGGTGATGTTGTGGTAACAACAGCTCAACTAGACCAATTAGCTAACGTTCAAGGCAAAAAAGCTTTGTATGTAACTGTGAATGATTCACCTGAAGATCATACATTTCCATTAAATGAACTTGATGCAATTTTCATTGAGTTTGCGGGTTTTGGTGATGGCCGAGGTTACTCATTTGCAGCATTGTTACGTCGCCAAGGTTTCCAAGGTGAACTGCGAGCAATAGGTGATGTGTTTAAGGATGTTTTAAACTACTTAAAGCGTTCTGGTTTTGATAGCTTTGTCGTAAAAGAAGGCAAAGACGTACAAGAAGCGGTGGCAGGTTTGCAAGACTTTACCAATCCGTATCAAGCTTCAACTGGTGTGCCAGAAGCGAGTTATCAAACAGGAGCTCAATAAATCCTGAAATAAAAAATCCCGCAATTTGCGGGATTTTTTATATTGAAAATTATGTATCAAGTTGGCAGTTAACCATCCACTTTATACCAAATTGATCGGTAAACGCTCCGTATAATGCACCCCAGAACGTTTTTTCTAAAGGCATTTCAATTTGACCGTTAACAGACAACGCATCAAAAAGTTGTTTAGCTTTTTCTTGCTCGTCCTTTTCAAGATTAATTGCGATGTAGTGATTATTGCCTTGGGTAAAAACACTGTTAGGCGCACAGAACTGATCATTTGTATCTGATGCCATAAGTACAGTGTATTCATTAATGGGTAGAGAAACGTGAAGAACCAGATTTTTGTTCGCTTCAGATAATGTCACACCTTCTGACGGTGGCATATCACCATAGCGACTTAACATGGCGAACTCGCCACCAAAAACTGATTTATAAAAATTAAAGGCTTGCTCTGCCTGACCTTGGAAATTGAGGTAGTGATTGAGTTGCATTGTTATTGTCCATTGTTGTTTTCGTTTAAAAGAATAAGTTAAAACTTAAAAGTGATTTTGTGGGTCATTTTTTGTAGTTTTTTCATAAAAAAATCCCACCGAAGTGGGATTTTAAAATAGTTAATTTTAATTAAATAAGTTCAATCGCAACGGCTGTTGCTTCACCACCGCCAATACAAAGTGCTGCAATACCTTTTTTTCCACCAGTACGTTTCAGTGCATGAATCAGCGTGAGAATAATACGAGAACCTGTAGACCCTACTGGATGACCTAGGGCACAAGCACCACCATTGATATTGACTTTTTCAGCATCAAGTTTGAAATCATCAATTGGACACATAGTAACCATGGCAAAAGCTTCGTTAATTTCCCACAGGTCAACTTCTTGAGCATTCCAACCCGCTTTTTTTAGAACTTTTTCAATAGCGCCAACAGGAGCAATTGTAAATTCTGAAGGATGTTGAGAGTTTGAAGCTGTTGCAATAATTTTTGCCAGTGGCTGTAAACCACGTTGAGTAGCAACCTCACTTGAAGTTAATACTAATGCAGATGCACCATCTGAAATAGAGCTTGCGTTTGCTGCGGTAATTGTACCGTCTTTTGCAAAAGCTGGTTTAAGTGAAGGAATTTTGTCGATCTTTGCATTTAAAGGTTGTTCATCTTGATCAACAACGACATCGCCTTTGCGACTAGGCACGGTAACCGAAACGATTTCATCTTTGAAATAACCTTCGGTAATTGCTGTTTGAGCTCGTTTTAAAGAGCGAATCGCAAAGTCATCCATTTGCTCGCGTGTATAGCCACGAGTATTTGCCATATCTTGAGCAAAAGAACCCATTAGACGACCAGTTTCAGCATCTTCAAGTCCATCAAGAAACATATGATCCTTAATTTCACCATGGCCCATACGATAGCCGGCACGTGCTTTTGGTAAAACATAAGGTGCATTTGTCATAGACTCCATGCCGCCGGCAACAACAATTTCAGCACTGCCTGCTTTAATCATGTCGGTTGCTTGCATCACGGCTTTCATGCCAGAGCCACAAAGCTTATTAATCGTCACAGCACCTGTAGAATCAGGTAAGCCAGCTTTGCGCATTGCTTGACGAGCAGGGCCTTGTTTTAAGCCTGCAGGAAGAACACAACCCATAATGACTTCTTCGACATCAGTAGGTTGTAAACCTGCTCGTGCGATTGCTTCTTTGATCGTTACAGCACCTAGTTCAGGCGCTGTAAGTCCTGATAGTGATCCTTGAAAACCACCCATAGCAGTACGAGCACCATTAACAATTACGATATCAGTCATTGTTGTAATCTCCGATTGTTCTTTATCTCAAATTAAGAAAACATTAAAACTTAAGCAGTATATTGCAAAATGGGGGATGGCTTGGATTCTGTATTAGACTGTAGAGTTCTAACAATTTTGAAGTTCTTCTAAGCGGACATGCCCCATTTTGCTGAGGACTAATTTAAAGTTTTTAAGCTGGTTATCAGAACAATAAGTAAAACTGCCGTTAGACTCACGTGGAAGTCCGGTATCTCCCTGAAATACGATACTATTTAATTTTTTGCCGAATTTTTGAAATTTCAAAGAGCCATAACGATGATTAAGTTCAATATTGGTTAATATTTCTTCGCCGCTTTCTCTTTGTAGATTATGATTTGTGTCTACAAAGCTTATAAGCCTTGTATCCCAATTACTATTACATATAGACAAATCAACACTTGGGCAAAGTACGACACTCTTATGTCGTAGAATTGCGTCGTATTTGGCTTTTTGTATATGAATTGTGAGTAGTTGAGGCGTGTTTTTTAATTCCATTGAAGCCATAAATTGGTGGTATAAAGGAAGGGCTAGGGTGAACATAATCATAAGAATTGCGAGCGTTACAGTGAGTTCCATCAATGTGAAACCGGGAGATTTAAACATTAAAATTCCTTAATATATAAAGAAATATTTTGATTTTATGCGTTCTATCAATGATTTATATGACTTTTTATAATGAGGAAACACAAAATTAAATAAAGGTTATCAGGACGCTAGAATACTGGTAAAATCCCCCTAAGCGAAAGAAAGAAGTTGTTCATATTTGCTAGTTGAGTAAAAAATTACCGAATTACAACGGAAATTGTAAGTAATTTTGTCAATAATTTACTTGATTAAAATTATCAAGCACTTGGAAAGTCTATCAAGTGTTTGTATGATTCAAATGTGAATAGCTTAAAAATAATACTGGGGTGAAAATATCTCAGGGGCCAATAAATTTAGGCTGAGCTTGAACAACAATTGTTATCTCTGGAGGATATCCATGAAATTGAGTCGTATTGCACTTGCTATGCTTGTTGCTGCTCCATTAGCTGCTGCTAATGCTGGCGTAACTGTTACACCATTATTGCTTGGTTACACTTTCCAAGACACTCAACACAACAATGGCGGTAAAGATGGCGAGTTAACTAACGGACCTGAACTACAAGACGATTTATTCGTTGGTGCAGCTCTTGGTATTGAGTTAACACCATGGTTAGGTTTTGAAGCTGAATATAACCAAGTTAAAGGTGATGTAGACGGCCTTGCAGCTGGTTCTGAATACAAACAAAAACAAATCAATGGTAACTTCTATGTTACTTCTGATTTAATCACTAAAAACTATGACAGCAAAATCAAGCCATACGTATTGTTAGGTGCTGGTCACTACAAATACGAGATTCCTGATCTTGGCTACCATACTGATGAAGAAGGTACTTTAGGTAATGCTGGTTTTGGTGCTTTCTGGCGCTTAAACGATGCTTTATCTCTTCGTACAGAAGCTCGTGGTACTTATAACTTTGACGAAAAATTCTGGAACTATACAGCTCTTGCTGGTTTAAACGTAGTTCTTGGTGGTCACCTGAAGCCTGCTGCTCCTGTAGTAGAAGTTGCTCCAGTTGAACCAACTCCAGTTGCTCCACAACCACAAGAGTTAACTGAAGACCTTAACATGGAACTTCGTGTGTTCTTTGATACTAACAAATCAAACATCAAAGACCAATACAAGCCAGAAATCGCTAAAGTTGCTGAGAAGTTAACTGAATACCCTAACGCTACTGCACGTATCGAAGGTCACACAGATAACACTGGTCCACGTAAGTTAAACGAACGTTTATCTTTAGCTCGTGCTAACTCTGTTAAATCAGCTCTTGTAAACGAATACAACGTTGATGCATCTCGTTTGTCTACTCAAGGTTTCGCTTGGGATCAACCGATTGCTGACAACAAAACTAAAGAAGGTCGTGCTATGAACCGTCGTGTATTCGCGACAATCACTGGTAGCCGTACTGTAGTTGTTCAACCTGGTCAAGAAGCGGCAGCTCCTGCAGCAGCTCAATAATTTGAGTTCTTGAACAGTAAAAAAGCGACTCGTTAGAGTCGCTTTTTTTATTGCGATTTTTAAAATATTTAGTCATTTCTATATCTCCTTAATAATAATAATTACTTTCGGTCTTGGTCTAAATTATTTACCAATCACCTTTTCTTAATTGCTGTTTAGCATCTTGTCTATCTCTACGATGTTGAGTACGAGGTTTCTCTGTTTCATGCATTCCACCTTTGTGAAGTAAAGGGGAAAGAGCCACTTGATTACGGACTTTGATTTTTGGCATTTCTTTAATTTTCATGTTTTAACCTTTAATACATAAAACTTGTTTAAGTGTGTGAACAACTTCAATGAGGTCGGCCTGATTTGCCATGACTTCATCAATATCTTTATAAGCACTTGGGATTTCATCAACAATGCCACTGTCTTTACGGCATTCAATACCTTGGGTTTGTTCAATAAGATCTTGCTGGTTAAAAAGAGTTTTTGCTTTGCTTCGACTCATCTTGCGACCTGCTCCATGAGAACAAGAACAAAATGACTCAGGGTTTGCTTTACCTCTGACGATATAAGAGCGTGCTCCCATTGAACCTGGAATAATGCCTAATTCATCTAAGCCTGCTCGAATTGCACCTTTTCGGGTAATTAGTAAACTTTCACCGAAATGTGTTTCACGGCTTACATAATTATGATGACAATTAATAGCCTCTTTGGTCATTTGAAAAGAGGGTAGAAGTGGGCGAATCGCTTCTAAAATTAAACGCATCATTTCTTTGCGATTTTCAAAAGCATATTCTTGAGCCCACTCTACAGCTTCTACATAATCATCAAAACTAGTTGAGCCTTCGGCAAAATAACTTAAGTCTTTATCTGGTACGTGGCCAAAGCGATGCTGAGCTTCTTTCTTGGCTAATTCAATAAAATAAGTGCCAATAACGTTACCCAGTCCTCGGCTACCTGAATGTAGCATTACCCATATGTCTTGATTTTCATCAATACATAGCTCGATAAAGTGGTTGCCACCACCTAAAGTACCAAGTTGCTTTTGCCATGTTGCATCAAATTGTCGAAGCATTCGAACAAGTCCAGGATGCTTTTTGATAATAGGCTCTAAGCGTTTTTCAAGTGGAATAATGCTAGAAGCTTTTGCTTTAACTTGTTTATGCAAAGCAAATCCGACTGGTACTTTACGTTCGATTGCATCGCGTAAACGACTTAAGTTATCAGGCAATTGCGAGGCCTTTAGACTTAAGCGAATTGCATTCATTCCACAGCCAATATCTACACTTACAGCAGCTGGGATAATGGCATGTTTAGTTGGAATAACACTGCCTACAGTCGCGCCTTTTCCTACGTGAACATCTGGCATAACAGCAATATGTGAGTAGATAAATTGCAGTTGAGCCATTTTCTTGAGTTGTTGGATACTTTCACTATCTATATCTTGAGTGAAAATTTTAACGGGAACACCGTAAAGTGCTTCCTGATTTAATATTTTTTGTATGCCCATAATTTTTCTCTTATTTTTGTCCGAGCAGGCATAAAAAAACCTAGCGAATGCTAGGTCTTAAATTTGAGCATTCGGACAAGTGAAGTGAATTTGTACACTTGTCCGTGAGCTGACATCGTGCCAAATTATTTAATCTGTTTTACCTTGTAGTGTTGGCATGATGTCCTCCTTATTTAAAAGCGCCGTTGAAAATCTGAACGGCATTTTACGCTTTTTTAATCAAAGATCAAGCTTTTGATCTTTGATTTACTTTTAATTACCGATTCTTAGTCTTGCTCTGGCTTCACATTCATTTGATCATAAGCGATCAGTTTAGTTTTATTTTTCCACTTATAGCCTAACCAAATAATTAAGAATAATGGCAAACTAATATAAGTTGAAAGTAGGCCTAACCAGTCAATTTTTCCACCTAAAATGGCTTGATAGTTCTGCCCTAAGATGATGATTGAACAGAGAATAAAGGCAAACCAAGGGGCAAATGGGAAAAATTTGGCACGGTAAGCTAAATCTTCTAATTTATATCCTTGAGCAATATAACCTTTACGGAAACGATAGTGAGAAATCGCAATGCCCAGCCAGACAATGAAACCACACATCCCAGACATATTCAGTAGCCAGTTAAAGACTTGTTTTTCGCCAATAAACGTTGTCAAGAAACAAAAAGCGGCAATAAAAGTGGTGGCATATAGTGCATTCATTGGAACGCCACGACCATCAAGTTTTGCAAACCACTTTGGTGCACGACCTTCCTGAGCCATTTTAAATAACATACGAGTTGATGAATACATGCCTGAGTTACCTGCTGACAAAATAGCAGTAAGAATGACAGCATTCATTAAACCAGCTGCAAAAGCAAAGCCAACTCTTTCATAGAGCAATGTAAACGGAGAAAGTGCAACATTTTCAGTGGCAGCAGCTTGTAGTAAATTTGGGTCATCATAGGCAATTAGCGTGCCGATAATGAAGATACATAAGATATAAAATAATAAGATTCGCCAGAAAATCTGTTTGATTGCAAGTGGAATCGTCTTCTTTGGATCTTTAGATTCACCAGCAGCAACCCCCACCATTTCAGTCCCTTGGAAAGAGAATCCGGCAATCATTGCTACGCCGATCATGGCCTGTAAACCACCAACAAAAGGTGCTTCTTTATAGGTCCAGTTTCCAAAAGCTGCGACACCTGGAGTTAGCATAATCTTAATGATCATGGCTAAGCCAATGATAATGAACGCTACAATCGCAATCACTTTTACCATTGAGAACCAGAATTCGCTTTCGCCGAATCCTTTTACTGTCATGGCATTGATTGCAAAAATTACGATGAGGAACAGCGCACTCCAGTAAAACCCTGGAATATCAGGGAACCAGAACTTCATAATAAACTGAACCGCTACAAGTTCGAATGCAACTGTAATTGCCCAGTTATACCAATAGTTCCAACCTAAAGCGAAGCCAAAGCCTTCTTCGACATAACGACTACCATATGTAAAAAAAGCCCCAGAAGTTGGATTATGGGTTGCAAGCTCACCTAAACTGGTCATTAAGAAGTAAATCATAATACCAATAAGAGAATAGGCGAGTAGTGCTCCACCTGGGCCAGCATTTGCAATGGTCGATCCAGAAGCAAGGAAGAGGCCTGTACCAATGGAACCACCAATGGCGATCATATTCAGATGACGAGCCCCGAGCTTACGCTGGAGTTTTTCAGGAGCATGTGTTTCGCTCATGGAGATTCCTTACATAGTTTGTTATGCACAGGCATATAACACCTTAAAGCCTTGAAGATCAGTTTTAATCTGGCACTGACCAAAGTGCTTCTCAATTAAGATCGGATAATTTAAAAAACGGTTTGCTACAATCCATAGCTCACCTGATGCCTTTAAATGTTTTTTAGCGTTTTGGCAGAGTCCTTCACTTGCATCATAGTTGGTATGAATACCTTGATGGAAAGGAGGATTACTGACAATGGCATCGAGTTCTGTTGGAGCGTCTGCAATACCTATCACAGGCTGCAATCTCAACTGGTCTGAACCTATTCCATTTCGACTAAAAGTCATTTCCGTTGACCGTAAAGCGAAAGCATCAATATCTAGGGCATGAATAATATTACTTGAATTTATTTTTGCCAAATAGCAACTGATAATTCCAGCACCACACCCGAAGTCGGCAATTCTACCTGATTTCACCTGATTAAGATAAGGGAGTAAAACAGCAGTTCCGACATCTAGATGATTTTGGCTAAAAACACCGGGAAGGGCACAAATCGTAAGCTCTTGTTCATTAACCTGAACAGTATAGATTTTAAGCCATTTTTCTAGAGGTTTAATTTGTTCTGTTTTCTCAATCTTTAAGTGCCATAGTTGACAGTGACGTGCACTATCAAGTTTTAGTACTTTGCCAAAGCTTTGTAATTGTTTGGCCGCTCTTTCTACTCCACCTTTTTTTTCACCGACTAAAAAAACAGATTGGTTTGTTTTTAGGTGGCTCATCACTACATGTAATATGTAATTTAAGAGTTCTTTTGATTTTGGAACAAAAATAATTGCTTGGTCGAATTCTTGTGAGGGAAATTCAACTGAGAAGTGAGCTTTTGTTCCACTATTTATAAATCCTTGATAGTCGGCATGGTTCCATGTCCAGACTGACGCATCAGTTCCAGCTGGTAATTGACTGACTAAGGCATCATTCGGTGCATTAATTAACAAGATACTACCTTTCAAATAGTCTTGCTGTCTTAATACCACTTCACTTCTAGGATCCATGTACATCTCTCATGAAGAAGAATGCCCAGTGGGAGCTGGGCAGTAATCAAAATTAAAAGTTAGTTATTTATGTGTTTCAGGAAGCACAACATTTAAAATTAATGCTGCTATACCACCTGTTGCCACGCCAGAGCTAAAAATATTTTTAAATAATTCTGGAAGATGCTCTAAAATTTGAGGGACTTGAGCAACACCCAAACCTAATGCAAGTGAGATGGCAATAATTAATAATGCTCGGCGATCAAGGTGAATAGATGAAAGAATATTAATGCCTGATGCAGCCACGGCACCAAACATCACCATAACAGCGCCGCCTAAAACTGCTTGAGGAACTGCTTGTATAACACCAGCTACCGCAGGAAATAGACCTAATAAAATAAGTAATCCGGCAATCCAGATCCCTACATAGCGGCTAGCCACACCAGTGAGTTGGATTACACCATTATTTTGAGCGAAAACAGAACTTGGGAAAGTATTAAATAATCCAGCGAGTAAAGAGTTTGCACCATTTACTAATACACCACCTTTAATGCGTTTCATCCATTCAGGACCATTAACGGGTTGGTTAGAAAGTTTACTGGTTGCTGTCACATCACCAATGGCTTCTAAAGAGGTTACTAAATAAATGAATGCCATTGGAATAAATAAGCCCCATGAGAAGCTCAAACCAAAGTGCATTGGTGTTGGAATTTGTACGAGGGGCGCATCTTTAATACTAGAGAAATCTAGATGTCCCATAAATCCAGCAAGAATGTAGCCAATCACTAGCGCGATTAAAATAGCCGAGCTTTTAATCCAAACCACTCGAATACGATTGAGTACAATAATAATCGCAAGTACGGTACATGACATAATAAGGTTGTCTGCACTTGCAAAAGTATGGTCTTGCATGGCTTGGTAGCCACCACCCATACTAATCAAGCCTTCTTTAATAAGCGTTAAGCCAATTAATAAAACAACAATACCTGTCACCAAAGGGGTAATTAGTCTTTTTACCCATGGAAGAATTTGCGAAACACCCATTTCAATAAAGGAGCCAGCAATTACTACACCGAAAATTGCAGCCATGACTTGGTTGACTGGTGTTCCAGCAGCCACCATTGCACTACCAATACCAATAATAGGACCAATAAAGTTAAAACTTGTGCCTTGAACAATCAGAAGACCTGCACCAAACGGACCAACTTTTTTACATTGTAGAAATGTAGCAATACCCGAAATCACCAAAGACATGGATAAAATCATGTTAGTTTCGGTGCGTGAAACGCCTAAAGCTAAGCAAATTAAAAGGCCAGGTGTAACAATTGGTACAATAATCGCAAGCAAATGCTGGAAAGCTGCTAAAAAAGCGATCAAAGGTTTTGGTCGATCATTTAAACCATAAACAAGGTCTAAATGGTCTTGAGAGTGTTGATTGGACATGGGTGTAGGTCTGCCGCAATTTTGCAAATTGGCGCTATTCTAATCGAGATAACTATCTTTACAAAACGAAATACAGGCTATTGGAAATTTTTTTTGTCAATGTCAATAAACTGTCACTACTAAAATCTATAATTTTTCTGTATAATTTGCCCTCAAGTTTCAGGCTTATCGAATTCTATGTCAGATATCAAAAATCTCCGCAATATTGCAATTATTGCCCACGTCGACCACGGGAAAACCACACTTGTCGATAAATTACTTCAACAATCAGGTGCTCTTGGTGATCGCGCTGGTGAGATTGAGCGTGTCATGGATTCGGGCGCTATTGAAAGTGAACGTGGTATTACCATTCTTGCAAAGAACACTGCAATTAAATGGACCGATGCTCGTACGAATACAGAATACCGTATTAATATCGTCGACACCCCGGGACACGCCGACTTCGGTGGTGAAGTTGAACGTGTAATGTCGATGGTTGACTGTGTATTGTTATTGGTTGACTCTCAAGAAGGTCCAATGCCACAAACTCGCTTTGTAACTCAAAAAGCGTTTGCTCGTGGTTTAAAACCAATCGTAATTATCAACAAAGTTGACAAGCCAAGCGCGCGTCCAGACTGGGTTATTGACCAAGTATTTGACTTGTTCGACAACCTTGGCGGTTCTGACGAACAGCTAGACTTCCCAGTTGTTTATGCATCTGGCTTACGTGGTGTTGCTGGTCCTTCTCCAGAAGAATTGGCTGATGACATGACGCCATTATTCCAAACAATCGTTGACATTGTTGAACCACCAGCAGTTGATGCAGATGGTCCATTCCAAATGCAGATCTCTTCACTTGACTATAACAGCTTCGTAGGTGTTATCGGTGTTGGTCGTATTCAACGTGGTTCAATTGGTTTAAATACACCTGTAACTGTTATTGATAAAGACGGTAAGACACGTAACGGCCGTATCTTAAAAATTATGGGTTACCACGGTCTAGAGCGTGTTGATGTTGATTCTGCTCAAGCAGGCGATATCGTATGTATTACAGGTATTGATGAACTTCATATTTCTGACACGATTTGTGATCCGAAAAATGTTGAAGCTTTACCACCATTGTCTGTAGATGAACCTACAGTAACAATGACTTTCCAAGTAAACAACTCGCCGTTTGCAGGAAAAGAAGGTAAATTCGTTACTTCACGTAACATCCGTGAACGTCTTGATCGCGAATTAATTCACAACGTAGCATTACGTGTAGAAGACACTGACAGTCCAGACCGTTTTAAAGTATCTGGTCGTGGTGAACTTCACCTTTCAGTTTTAATTGAAAACATGCGTCGCGAAGGTTTCGAAATGGGCGTATCTCGTCCACAAGTAATCTTGAAAGAAGTTGACGGTGAAAAACAAGAACCTTACGAAAACGTTACATTTGACGTTGAAGAACAGCACCAAGGTTCTGTAATGGAACAAATGGGTAACCGTAAAGGTGAAATGACAAATATGGAAGTTGACGGTAAAGGCCGTATCCGTATTGAAGCAACTGTACCTTCACGTGGCTTAATTGGTTTCCGTTCAGAATTCTTGACTATGACTTCTGGTACAGGAATCATGACTTCAAGCTTCTCTCACTACGGTCCGATGAAACAAGGTACTGTTGCGAAGCGTCAAAACGGTGTGTTGATTTCTATGGTTCAAGGTACTTGCCTTGGCTATGCATTGTTCAGCTTGCAAGACCGTGGTCGTCTATTCGCTAAACCACAGTTAGAAGTTTACGAAGGTATGATCGTAGGGATTAACTCACGTTCAGACGATATGGTGGTTAACCCAACTAAAGCTAAACAGTTAACTAACGTACGTGCTTCTGGTACAGATGATGCTTTAACTTTAGTACCTGCAATTGAATATACGCTTGAACAAGCGCTTGAGTTCATTGAAGATGATGAATTAGTTGAAGTAACACCTAAGTCAATCCGTATCCGTAAGCGCTGGTTGACTGAAAACGAACGTAAGCGTAACAAATAAGTTATTCTTATCTTCGGATGATAAAAACCGCTGATTTCGATCAGCGGTTTTTTTAATCGTTCTATTTAAAATTAAACTAAGCTTAAAATCATATTTTTCTTATCAGAGAATATGTTGTTAAAGTGTGAGATAGTTTTCTTTTTTTTGATAAAAATATTAAATTATCAATATCATGGCGAGTACTATCTAATTCGATAAGATGCCAATGAAAAAGAAAAATATGACCTGTTTCGGCCCCCGACATCTGGAGATGTTTAGATGAGTATTATTCAAGAATTTAAAGAATTTGCCATTAAAGGCAATATGATGGATTTAGCCATTGGTGTGATTATTGGTGGTGCTTTTGGCAAAATCGTGGACTCTTTAGTAAAAGATATTATCATGCCAATTATCAGTGTGATTACTGGTGGTGGTGTTGATTTTTCGCAGAAATTTATTGTTCTAGGATCCAACCCGACCAATCTGCAATCTTTAGATGCTTTGCAAAAAGCAGGTATCAATGTTTTAACTTATGGTAATTTCCTCACCATTTTAATTAACTTCCTAATTTTGGCTTGGGTAGTGTTCTTAATGGTGAAATTATTAAATAAACTTCGTCGTAATAAAGAAGAGCCAGAAGCTCCAGCTGCAACTCCTGAAGACATTCAGTTATTGCGTGAAATTCGCGATGAATTGAAAAAGCAAGCTTAACAATATTCTGAATTAATAGGAAACGGTACCGAGAGTGCCGTTTTTTATTACTTAGTATTTCATGTTGGACTAAAGATATTGATAAAATAGACAGGCTACCGATAGGCTCAACTACGTACATTGTAAAAAGGATATAAATAAATGAATCAGCTTTTTGTGTATGGCACTTTATGTCCGAATAAAGCCAATGCTCATATTTTAGAGCAGATTGGCGGAAGCTGGGAAAAAGCTAGTGTACGCGGTGTGATTCATATTTTAGATTGGGGACCTGACAAAGGCTTAAAAGCGCTTGAGTTAGATTCGCAAGCGGATTGGGTAGAGGGTTATTTGTTTAGTACAGAAAAACTTGCTGAAAACTGGCAAATGCTTGATGACTTTGAAGGTTTTCAATACCAGCGTGTCATTGCAGATGTGAAATTAGAGTCGGGTGAGTGTGTTAAAGCCTGGACATATCAACTGAATGCACAGGCTCAAGCTTCTGAAAAAAATAATTAAATTAATGGAATTAACGTAAGCTGCCCATTCGGAATTTAACTTCTAAAAGATGATAGCCAAACTGGCTTTTGATTGGACCTTGTAACACACGTTCAGCAGCTGTAAAAACAACTTTGTCGATGACTGGCACAAGTTGTCCTTTTTTGACTTCGCCAAGTTCACCGCCACGTTTTGCCGAATTACAGGTGGAGTATTGCTTGGCAATTTTTGCGAAGTCGGCACCATTTTGTAACTTCTTTTTTAGCTGCTCAGCTAAGTCTTTATCTTTGACTAAAATATGACGGACAATTGCTGTTTGCATGTTGTCTTTCTCCAAAAAATTAAGGCTTTCTCAGCTTTTTAAGTGGTTGGCACTGGGGACAAAATACGCTGGCACGTTGACCAAGTTTTAAGTTTTCTAATGTGGTTTCACAGTTAACACACATTTCTCCAGCACGACCATAAGCAAGTAGAGTTTGCTGGAAATAACCATTTTCACCCATGGCATTGCTGTAGTCGCGTAAAGTCGAACCACCTAAATCAATTGCTGACTTTAGAATTCGTTTAATCTCAACCACCAACTTTTCAATCTGTTGCATGCTTAAATCACCAGCAGGTTGTGCTGGGTGAATGCCAACATTAAATAAGCTTTCAGTTGCATAGATATTGCCTACACCAACCACTACATGATTATCCATGAGTGCAATTTTTATGCCGACAGCTTTATTTTTGAGTTTGGAAGCTAAATATTCTGCATGAAAGTCAGCACTTAAAGGCTCAGGTCCCAAAGTATCAATGAGTTTGCCTTGAGTTTCCGTATTAAGCCAAAGAATACAACCGAAACGACGCGGATCATGGTAGCGTAATTGCTGATCTTCAAATTGAATAATTAAATGATCATGTTTTCTCAGCTCATCATTTGTTTGGCATAGGCGAAAGCTACCTGACATGCCTAAATGCCAGAGCATTTGATCTTGTTCAAACTCTGCCAAAATATATTTTGAACGTCGATTTAACCCAATGAGACGTTGCCCAACGAGTTTTTGAACATCATCGGGGATAGGCCAACGTAAGCTCGGATTACGTACTTCAACACTTAGAACTTTTTGATTCAATAGAGGAAATAAACTGGTTTTGGTTGTTTCGACTTCGGGTAACTCAGGCATGCCAACTCGCAGAATTAACAGATATACTGGATTAATCAAGTATAACGTGTGGTATGTAATATTTCAGAGAATACTATGTCAGATATTTTACCATTAAGCTGGTTTCAACGTGAAACCTCAGAAGTGGCTTATGACTTAATTGGCTGCGTATTATGTAAACGACAACCTGATGGTCAAGTCATCCGTTGCACAATTAGTGAAACAGAAGCTTATTTGGGTGTTCGTGATAAAGCTTGCCACAGCTACAATGACAAGCGCACAGCACGAACAGATGTAATGTATCGCTCTGGCGGTACGATTTATGTCTACTTAATTTATGGCATGTATGAAATGCTCAATCTGATTACTCAGACAGAAGGCATCCCTGAAGGGGTCATGATTCGTTCTGCATTTTTAAATGGTGCTTCAACAAAAAAAGAATATAAGCTTCTAGCTGGACCCGGAAAATTAACACGCTATTTGGGTATTGATCGGACTTTAAAAGGTCAAACCTTGGGAGAGGAGTCTGGATTATGGATTGAAGCAGCTTCAACGCAGCCAGAAGTGATATTGACGCCACGGATTGGAATTGATTATGCCGAAGAAGCAAAAGATTGGCCTGAACGATATTGCTGGAAAGACCATCCATCTTTGAGTCGATAATTTTAATCTGGAAATCAGTTTTTAGATATCGATGAAGAGTGTTCTAGATTTACAACAATGCAGATCGAATTCAATATCCAGACAAGACACCGCTTTTTGTTATGATAACTACAATATAAATAAAGGAAATAAGCATGTCCTTATTACGCTTAGACCGACTTCATTACTGTATTTTGATGAGTATGGGCTGCATTTCTAGCCCACTTGTTTGGGCAGAAGACTTAACCCAAGACGTGACTGTATTGCCAACGTTACATGTGGAAGCAACCCGTACCGATACCACCTATTTGCAGACGCCGGCTTCGGTTTTTCGAATAGATGCACCTCCAGTCGATACTTCTTCACAAGTAAATTTAACCGAAGTTGTAAAGGGTATACCGAGCTTACAGCTTCGCAATCGTGAAAATTATGCACAAGATTTACAGCTCTCTATGCGTGGTTTTGGTGCGCGTTCAACTTTTGGTGTTCGAGGCATTCGCCTGTATGTGGACGGTATTCCTGCTACGATGCCAGATGGACAGGGTCAAACGTCTAATATCGATTTAAGTAGTTTGGATCATGTTGAAGTTCTAACGGGACCTTTTTCATCACTATATGGAAACTCATCTGGCGGGACAATTTTAACTTCTACTAAAGAAGGACAAGGAAAAGATTCAATTGAGCTGAGTTATTCGGGAGGCAGTCACGATAAAAGCCGAGCGGGACTCGTGCTACAAGGTGGGGCAAAGGGTGCGAATGAACCAAGCTATGTTATTAGTTCATCATACTTCGATACTGATGGTTACCGAGAACATAGTGGTGCAGAAAAAGTATTAAATAATGCAAAGCTCAGTTGGAATCTTAATGATGGTAGCAAAATCAACTGGATAACCAACTATGTCAAAATTCATGCAGATGACCCGCAGGGTTTAACACATGACCAGTGGAATGCTAATCCAAAGCAACAAGTTCCATTCTTAAAGCAATTTAATGTCCGTAAAGATATTGAACAAACTCAAACGGGTGTGACTTGGTCTAAACCGATTAATGATAAAAATGAACTCTATGCCATGGCATATTTAGGTAATCGCCAAGTCACTCAATATCAATCTATACCTAAATCAACACAAGATGCCAGCATCAATCATGCAGGCGGGGTAATTGATTTTGAGCGTGATTATTATGGTGCTGATTTCCGTTGGACGGGCAAAGAGTTACTTCCTAATACTACTCTAAGTGTTGGTGTTGCACTCGATGCAATGGATGAAGATCGTAAAGGTTTTGAAAACTTTAATTTAGTAAACGGGCAGCCTTCTTATGGCGTCAAAGGTAATTTGCGTCGTGATGAAGATAATACTTTGTGGAATATCGACCCCTATTTACAAGCGTCATGGCAGTTCTTACCAACTTGGCGTTTAGATACGGGTGTTCGTTATAGCAATGTCCATTACAAATCTAAAGATAACTATTTAAGTAATGGCGACGATAGTGGTAAGACTGATTACGATAAAGTTTTACCTTCGGCTGCTTTAAGCTGGCAAATTTTACCTGAACTCATGGCTTATGTGAGTTATGCCAAAGGATTTGAAACGCCAACTTTTACTGAAATGGCATATCGTCCAGATGGAGAAAGTGGTTTTAATTTTGATTTAACAGCATCAACGAGTGATACCTATGAAACAGGCTTGAAATCACAAAACCAATTAGGCGATTTTACTTTGGCGGTTTTTCAAACTAAAACCAAAGATGACATCGTTTCTGCCGGCAACTCAAATGGTCGATCAACATTCCGTAATGCCGATAAAACCTTACGTGAAGGCGTAGAGTTTGCATGGAATAAAAAGTTGTGGCGAGATTTAACAGCGACTGCTAGCTATACATATTTAGATGCAACTTTTGATGCTGATATTCCAGCTTTAGGAAGTATTGCTCAAATTCCATCGGGTAATGCCATTCCTGGAATTGCTAAAAACCAAGCTTATGCCTCTTTAGCTTGGCAGCCATCGCACGGTCTATATGGCGGTGTAGATGTACAGTATATGGATAAAGTATACGTGAATGATACCAACAGTGACGCGGCACCAAGCTACAGTGTAACCTCAGCTAATGTGGGTTATGCATGGGTAATGGGCGACTGGAAAGTGAATAGCTTTGCCCGTGTTGATAACCTATTTGATAAAAACTATGCAGGTTCAGTGATCGTAAATGATGGTAATGGACGTTATTTTGAACCAGCGGATGGACGTAACTGGAGTGCAGGTTTACGTGTAATTAAGCAATTCTAGGAATTAAAAATGGCAAAATTATTTGAAACGGTTAACTTTGGTTCACTACAACTGGTCAATAGAATTGTAATTGCTCCAATGTGCCAATATTCGGCAACAGATGATGGTGAAATTACCTATTGGCATGAACAGCAATGGGCAAATTATGCATTATCTGGTGCAGGACTTTGTATTGTAGAGGCGACTGCTGTACAACCTGAAGGTCGGATTAGCTATGCTGACCTTGGGCTCTGGAATGATCTGCAACGTGATCAAATCAAAGCGTTGTTAGCTAAGGTTCATACACTTTCACCAATGCCATTTGGAATTCAGTTAGCACATGCAGGGCGTAAAGCGTCTACTGAAAAGCCATGGTTAGGCAAAGGTCAAATTGCAAAAGATCAGCCTCATGGTTGGCAAACGGTTGCACCAAGTGAAAGTACTTTTTCTGTCCATGATGCAGCGCCCCATGCTTTGACCATTGCTGAGATTAAACAGGTTCAACAAGACTTTGCAGCAGCTGCAAAACGTGCTGTAGAAGCTGGATTTGAGTTGATTGAAGTTCATGCTGCACATGGTTATTTACTTCATCAATTCTTATCGCCAATTGCCAATCAGCGTACTGATGAATATGGCGGTTCTTTAGAAAACCGTATGCGTATGACTCTTGAGGTTCTTCAGGCAATTAAACTCGCTGTACCAGAAGGTTATCCTGTTGGTGTTAGACTGTCTGCAACCGATTGGTTAGAGAGTATCGAGCACTGGGATGTTGAATCTACAGTGGGTTTATCAAAAGCTTTAGAGCAATTGGGTGCAGCCTATGTGCATGTGTCTAGTGGTGGTTTGCACGAGCATCAATCTATTACGATTGGGGCAGGTTACCAAGTTCCATTTGCTGAACAAGTCAAAAAGCATGTGTCCATTCCAGTCATTGCTGTAGGGTTAATTACTGAGCCAGAACATGCCGAACAAATTTTGGAAAACCAGCAAGCTGATGCTATTGGTCTTGCTCGTGCAATGTTGTATGACCCAAGATGGCCTTGGCATGCAGCAGCGGCTTTAGGGGCAGAAGTTAAAATTGCGCCTCAATATTTACGTTGCCAACCTCATGGATTAAAGCAGCTTTTTAACTCTTTTTAATTGTATTGGGCAAAGTCATCTTTGCCCATTTTCTTTCGCTAAGTGAGGATGGTCAGTGGTTTTTCAGGTTATTTTACCTATCTTGATATTGCTATTGATGGGCTATATTTGTGTCCTCATCAAATTGGTAACACCTGAACAGATCAGGGCTCTTAGCGCATTTGTAATTAAAATTTCCTTACCTGCTTTTTTAATCCATTCATTGGCAAATAAAAGCTTACAAGACATTTGGCACCCTGCTTATTTTCTTGCTTATGGTGGTGGGTCTTTAATTTTATTTTTCTTGGCTTTTATTCTCTATCGAAAATATTTTAAAAATAGTTTAACTCATAGCGCCGTGATTTCGATGGGTGCATCTATGTCCAATACTGGATTTATGGGAACAGCTATTTTAACCATGTTGATAGGTAATCACGCTGCGATTTATATTTCTTTAACACTCATCATTGAAAATTTATTGATTGTGGCGCTGATGCTCATTCTGGCCGAAGCTGGTTTACATCAACAACAAAATCTTTTACCGCTTTTAAAACAGACTTTTTTAAACTTACTCAAGAATCCTGTCATTATCGCGATTTTGGTTGGAATGGGATGCATTCTTTTCGATGTTAATCTTCCTACGACACTTGATCAGTCTCTAGAGTTACTTGGACGTACAGCTTCGCCCTTGGCTTTGTTTGCTATTGGCGGGAGTTTAGTGGGTATTGGAATCACAACAGTAAATACAGAAAGTATTTTGTTGGCGATATTTAAAGTTATCCTCATGCCATCCGTGATTTTTTCTCTCTTTTTGATCACTCCAAATGTAAGTCGTGAGATGCTTTATGCAGGAACATTAATTGCTGCTTTACCAATGCCGATTGCTTTCGGAATTTTTGGACAAGCTTATGGATTAAATGAAAAAGCATTAACACCGCTTATGATTAGTACAGTTGTTGGTTTTATTGGCGTTAGCGGGCTTATTGCTTTGTGGTGGTAAAAGAAAAGCCCCTTACGGGGCTTTTCATTGACTATTTTTTGGGTGCTGGCTGTGCGGGAGCATTTGCAGCCTGTTTACTTTTTTCTGCAATAATCTTATCAACCGAGGCTAAAGACTCTTTAGCGTTAGGAACATTTTGATTGGCAAGTTCAGTAAAGATCTTTTTGGCCTCAGGTAAATTTTGCGGAATGATATTGCCATTCGCCATCATGGTCGCTAAAGCCATAGATGCAGGAGCGTAGCCTTTTTGAGCAATCGATTGCAAAGCTTCGATACCTTGGCGTTTCATTAACGGATTTTTATTTTCCACACCTTGGCTAATATCATAAAGTGCTTTCACCTGAGTCGCTGGATAATTACCCTTTCTAATTAAAGGCGCTAACTTTTGAAGGGCAATTTGATGTGACTGCGGTTTTTTCTGAGCAAATAAAATCGTCGCGATTTTCACAGTTGCATCATCAGAACCTTGAGCCGATGCCTTTTGAATATATTGACTGAATTTGTTGCTGTCTTTGGCAACCCCTAATTCACCAGTCTCATAAATTTGTGCAAGCGTGTAACTCGCTTGGGCGTAACCTTTATTTGAAGCATCTTCATAATATTTGAGGGCTTTAGAAGAGTCTTTTGCTGTACCTTGGCCCATTTGAGTCATATAGCCTAAGTTATAGATGGCTTGGGCATTCCCTGTTTGGGCTAGGCGTTGCATTTCTTGAAATGCGGCAGAGTAATTTTTTGCTGCGTAGAGTTGTTCAGCTTGTTTGAAAACATCGGTTTTAGCAGCAGTCGCCGTGTTATCAGCTGCAAAAATTGATGCACTTGAAAGGGTGATTAGGCTTGCGATTAGTAATTTCTTCATTTCTTTTTAACCTTTTACTTCGTAGCTACATCATTCCATTGATGCATTAAATAGTTTCATTTCTCATCATAAATATTGATTGCTGAAAGTAAACAGCCGATTTGTATATAAAGCGCTGCACTTTGGGCAAATTGTGGAGAAAAAAGACCCACTCACATTAATATAACGGAGTGGGTAATATTATTATTTTGCTGACTGAAGTAATGCTTCAATTTGCTTGGCATCACTTGGTACACCAGAGAGTCTTTGGCCATCTTGCAAGAACAGGGTAGGTGTTCCATCAATATTTAATTTTTGACCTAAAGCGATATTTTTCTGAATTGGACTCGAGCAACTTTTGCTATTAGTCGGCAATTTGCGGTTAAGCATGTAATTTGTCCACGCTTCTGCTGGATTTTTTGAACACCAGATTTGATTTGAAACTTTTTCAGCGTTTGGATGCAAACTAGTAAGAGGATAAAGGAACACATATACCGTTACGTTATCAACACCAACCATATTTTGCTCTAAGCGCTGGCAATATGGGCAATCGGGGTCACTAAAGACATAGATCGTACGTTCGCCTTTACCTTTTACATATTTAATGGCCTGATTTAATGGCAAACTTTTAACGTCAATTTTACCCAGTTCGGCAATACGTTCTTCAGTCATATTTTTTTGTTGTTTGATGTCGACTAGGTTACCGACAAAAAAGTACTTGGCATCTTGGTTTGTATAGACAATGCGGCCGCTTGTATACACTTCATAGATGCCTTGAACAGGAGATTGATAAACACCTTTTACAGGCAAATCTGGATAATTCGTCTTAAGATTTTGTTCAAGGGCTTTAACGTCAGCATGAGCAGAACCGAAAATAGCCAGACTCAACATGAGTGTAGCAAGTTTAGTTTTCATCTTTTTTCTCTTTAATTTCAACAGGGCTAATGATGGCATATAAAACTTAAAAAATTGACGTTCTAATCTAATGAAATCATTAGTGTTTTGTATCTATAAAAAAGCCCACTAACTTAGAAGTGGGCAATTCGAGCTAATAAAATTATTATTGTGGTCTTGCAACATCGCCACTTAAAGCTTCAGGTAACTCAAGAACTTGAAGCCCCAACTCTTGTAGAGCAGCAGGTTTAGCAACAACTAAAGCAAGATAACCTTGATCATTTGCAATACTATTAACGACTTCAATATCGTTATTTAGTTGAGTTGCTGAAGCAGGTGCTTCACCTGTACCCTGAACCAGATGTAACCAGTGTTTTGGTTTTGCTTTAAACCAAAGACGCGCCACAATTTCCTGACCTAAGTAACAGCCCTTATCGTAATTGACACCTTCACGTTGATGTAAACGCAATTCTTGTGGTTGGAAATCATGTTCAGTTGCCTGTGTAATCCATGCTTGACCAGTCATAATGGCTTGTTTTTGCCATTCAGAAATATCAGTTTCAGTTGTACTGAACTCAGTTTGATGATTCACAACTTTTGGAAACACAGCACCTTGTTCACTCAAAGTCATTTTCGAAAAAGCACCAAATTTTTTAATATGTTTGGCAAACTCTTCAGCTTGATCTTGAGCAACTACAATTTCAAAACTTTCAGGATTAATCTTTTTTAGCCACAAGCCAAAGTGAATACGACCTTTAAGATCACAGATGGCTGTATAACGAGTTTCATTTTCAGCTAAACGTTCAGTATCTACAGTAACTTGGCCTTGTAAAAACTTCTGTGCATCTACACCGTTTAAAGCATATGAGGAGAAAGCGAGCAGACTCATGATTAATCTCAAATTCAATATGTTTCTTTATGATTGCTGACTATTTTGCTCCATTTTTACTAAAAAATCAGCCATAGTTTTCGTAATTTGATTTCGCCTGAAAAAAGTATTTTGTTTGAAAAAACACCAAAAATATACGTTCGGATAAATCGGAAGGTTTAAGCTAATAAGCATAATTTCGATAATTTAAAAGAAATTAAAATAAGGAGAATATGATGGCAACAGGAACAGTAAAATTTCATCGCGTATTTAAGGCTCCAGCCGAGCGAGTTTACCGTGCATTTTTAGATCCAGATGCTTTAGTAAAGTGGTTACCACCGCACGGTTTTACTGCCAAGGTTCATAGTTTTGATGCAAGTGTGGGTGGCTCATACAAAATGAGTTTTACCAATTTTTCGACAGGTTCAACACACGCTTTTGGTGGAACATATGTTGAATTAGTTCCAAATGAATTAATTCGATATAACGATCAATTCGATGACCCAAATTTACCTGGGACTATGCAGGTTACTATTACATTAAAAAGCGTATTGGTAGGTACAGAAGTACATATTACGCAAGAAGGTATACCAGAAGTTATTCCCGAGGAGGCGTGTTATTTGGGATGGCAAGAATCCTTATCTTTGCTTACTTTATTGATTGAAGCTGAAATTCCAGATCAATAAACCTTCTAAAATTTTGATGAAATATTTAAAAAGTGAGTGGAGTTAAATCTGCTCACTTTTCTTTTATAAGATTTATCTAAAATGTAAAACTTACGCAGAGAAAGATTATGGATATACACATTAAAAGAATTTATGAAAATGCTGAGCCTAGTGATGGAAAGCGAATTTTGGTTGACCGCCTATGGAGTAGGGGGATTAGTAAGGAAAATGCTCATTTAGATTTGTGGTTAAAAGAAGTGGCACCTTCAACAGAACTGCGCAAGTGGTTTCATGCAGCAACGCCAGATCATTGGGAAGAATTTAAGCAGCGTTATTTAAAAGAGCTTGAAACCAACTCCGCAGTTGAAGAGCTACAACACATCGCAGTAGAACATACAGTTACGCTTTTATATTCAGCAAAAGATGTTGAAAATAACCATGCAATTATTTTGAAAGAATATTTATTAAGTAAAAACTCAAAATGAATGTATAAATTTTTTTTTGGTAAAAGTCTTTTATTTAAAACTTTAAAAAATGAGTCATATCTCGCATAATATACTTTTTGAGATTTTTTTCATGTCTTTGCCAAACTGCCCAAAATGCCAATCAGAATATACTTACCAAGATGGCGACTTATTGATTTGTCCTGAATGCTCAAATGAGTGGAAAGAAGGGGATACATCGCTTACTGAAGAACAAGAAATTATTAAAGATGCTAATGGAAATGTATTAGCTGATGGCGACAGCGTAACTGTCATTAAAGACTTAAAAATTAAAGGTTCATCTTCAGTCGTAAAAGTAGGCACGAAAGTAAAAACGATTCGTTTAGTTCCAGATGCAAGTGATGGCCACAATATCGATTGCAAAATTGATGGTATTGGTCAGATGAAGTTAAAATCTGAATTTGTAAAAAAAGCTTAAATTGTTAATTTTAATTACATTTCAGTAGAGATATTCACTTATATCTCTACTTTTTAAATTTCTAACATCATTATAATTTTATTACGAAAAAGTATAAAAAATGGGCTATTCAAAGAATGATAGCCCATTTATATTGTCATAAATAACAAATAACTTTCGTCCAGAATAATAACGAAAGTCATACCCACACCAACAAAAAAATGAGGTTTTTATGGCAGGATGGTACGAAATTTCACTAGCAAGTGATGGACAATACCGCTTTATTTTAAAGGCAGGAAATGGTGAACCTATTCTAAATAGTGAGCTATATAAGGCTAAAGCTTCTGCGGTAAATGGTATTGAATCAATTCAGAAAAATAGTGGTGATGACGCACGATATGAGCGTTTAACTGCAAAGAATGGGAAACCTTATTTCAATTTAAAAGCTGCAAATCATCAAATTATTGGCACAAGTCAATTCTATGCGAGCGAAGCTTCACGTGATAAAGGAATTGAGTCTGTTAAAACCAATGGTTCATCGACAACTATTAAAGACTTAACGGTTCAGGCATAAAAATTGAGTTAAAAAAAGCAGCTTTAAGAAGCTGCTTTTTTATTTGTCTATTTATTAACGCGCTAACTTAGCTAAAAGTTCTTCTTTCGTTAAATTGCTCGCTTCAGCATCGCGACGGCCTTTATATTCAAAAGTACCAGCATCAAGACCTTTTTCACCAATCACAATACGGTGTGGAATACCCATCAATTCAAGGTCAGAGAACTTAACGCCCGGACGTTCGTTACGATCATCAAGCAAAACATCAAAACCTTGAGCTTGAAGTTCTGCATAAAGTGCTTCTGCTGCTTCAAGAGTGCGTGGTGATTTGTGCGCATTCATTGGAACAATTGCAATTTCAAAAGGTGCAATGGCTTGTGGCCACATAATTCCTTTGTCATCGTAGTTTTGTTCAATTGCAGCTGCAACAACACGTGTTACACCAATACCGTAGCATCCCATGGTTACTGTAAATGGTTTGCCATCTTCACCTAGAACTTTACAGCCTAAAGCTTCAGAGTATTTAGTACCAAGTTGGAAAATATGACCTACTTCAATACCGCGTTTAATTTGTAGTGTGCCTTTGCCATCTGGAGATGGATCGCCTTCAACCACATTACGTAAATCAAAAACTTCGCTAATTTGCGCGTCACGCTCCCAGTTTACGCCAACCGCATGTTTGTCAGCTTCATTTGCACCAGCAACGAAGTCTGAAAGAACAGATGCAGCGCGGTCAACAATTACAGTTAAGCCTTTTTCAACTAAACCTTGTGGACCCGTAAAGCCAGCAGTTAAACCAAATGCTTGAAGTTGTTCTTCAGTTGCAAAAGTAAGAGGCGCAGCAACTAAAGGATGCTTCTCAGCTTTAATCTCATTAAGTTCGTGGTCACCACGTACAAATAGAGCAACAACAGGAACATTACCTTTTTCGTCAGCAACACCTTGAACCAATAAAGCTTTAACAGATTGCTTAGGGTCTGCATTTAAGAACTGACATACATCATCAATTGTTTTTTGATTTGGTGTTTCAACCAATTTAAATTCTTGTGTCGGTGCTGCACGTTCACCCACTAAAACAGCCTCAGCCATTTCAACGTTTGCTGCATAATCAGATTCAGTTGAAAATGCGATGTCATCTTCACCACTAGCAGCCAATACGTGGAATTCGTGTGAAGCTGAACCACCAATAGAACCTGTGTCGGCTTGTACTGGGCGGAAGTCTAGACCTAAGCGGGTGAAAATACGGCTATAGGTGTCGTACATCACGTCATAAGTTTCTTGTAACGACTCTTGAGTTGCATGGAAAGAATAAGCATCTTTCATGATGAACTCACGTGAACGCATTACACCAAAACGTGGACGAATTTCATCACGGAATTTGGTTTGAATTTGATAGAAATTTACAGGAAGCTGCTTATAACTTTTAAGTTCGTTACGCGCCATGTCTGTAATAACTTCTTCATGTGTTGGTCCAAGTACGAATGGGTTCGTATGACGATCTTTAAAGCGTAACAATTCAGGACCATATTGTTCATATCGACCCGATTCTTCCCAAAGACTTGCGGGTTGAGTCACGGGCATGAATACTTCCATTGCGCCTGAGCGGTTCATTTCTTCACGAACAATCGCATCTACTTTTTTAAGCACACGTGTTCCCATCGGCAGCCATGTATATAAACCAGATGCCAATTTACGAATCATCCCCGCACGTAACATGAGCTGGTGTGAAATCACTTCAGCATCATTTGGGGTTTCTCTCAACGTTGCAAATAAAAAGCGGCTTGCGCGCATGGAAAAAGTCCTAAAAGTTAAGCGTTATAAAAACGCAGATTATACGATAATCGCTGCATTATGACATGAATCGTCGAGTTTGACGCAGCATAAAGTTTTTCAAGTCATCTAGATAAGTGAAAATGACGGGTACAACTACAAGAGTCAATAGGGTAGAGGTAATTACTCCCCCAATCACAGCGTGAGCCATTGGTGCGCTTTGCTCACCGCCTTCGCCAAGACCTAAAGCTAAAGGAACCATCCCCATCACCATAGCACTTGTCGTCATTAAAATTGGACGTAAACGAGTTTTGCCCGCTTGTAAAATAGCATCATAACGGCTTGTCCCCTGATCCATTGCTTTCTTAATAAAGTCGATAAGCAAAATCGCATTTTTAGTGACAAGCCCCATCAACATAATAATGCCGATAATCGAAAATAGATTTAGGGTACTTTTGAATAAGAATAGGGCAAGAAAAACACCAATGAGTGACAATGGTAAAGAGGTCATAATTGCAGCAGGATGAATAAAGCTATTAAACTGAGAACCTAGCACGATATAGATAAACACAATTGAAAGGGTGATAGCTGTTAATGCATATCCAGCAGATTCAGCCATGTCAGCATTTGCCCCTTGGGTATCAAATGTATATCCAGCAGGTAGTTTAAATGCCTTTTGCATTTTATCGATGTCTTGACCAATGTCGCCGCTAGGTCGTCCTGATGTATTTGCCTCAATCAATACTTCACGCTCAAGATCACGTCGGTTAATTTGTGAAGCACCGAGTTTTTCTTCGGTTGTTGCAACTGCGCTAAGTGGAACTAATATATTTTGCCCAGTCGCATTGGTCTTATTGGAGTTGAGATATAGGTTCTGCACATCTTGCGGAAGCATACGTTTATTTTCATTTAAACGTACATTCACATCATAATTTTCGCCATCGCGATTTTCCCAAGTTGTGACATTATCACCCGCAATTAATGGGCGAATCGCATTGGCAATCTGAGAAACTGATAAACCTAAGTCACTTGCCAGTACACGATTAATGTGGACACCCAGAGTCGGTTTAGGTTCTTTCAATGAGCTTTCTAAATCAACTACACCTTTAATTTTTTCCATTTCAGCAATAAAACGATCTGAAATTTTCTGTAGCTCATTTAGGTCAGATCCTTTAATAGAGATCATGATTGGCTTTTGCCCGCCAGAGACAGAATCTTGTGCTGCGGCAACAGAAGTCACTCGAATACCCGCTACACTTTGCAAACGATCACGGAACTCATTGTTGAGTGTATTTAAATCTGAGCTACGTTCTTGTTTGGGCTTTAAGGTGACACCTAAACCTGCATGGTTTTTACCAGAGTCTACCTCACTGTTGACCACGCCATAAGTGGAAACCACATCGGGGAACTGCCTAATAATTTTATCGACTTGATGTAATTTCGCTTGGGTATATTCCAAAGAAGCATCTACAGGGGTTTCAAACTGAATACGAACTTCACCTTTATCTGGGGTAGGTACAAATTCGGTCCCAATCAGTTTAGACAGTCCTAGTGCAGCAAATAGTGAAACAATTGCAATAATGACTGTGATGAAACGGAAACGTAAAGCCAGCTTTAAGAGCTTTTCATACACATGAGTCAGTCGATCTAACACATTAGAAATATGGTTAAAAAATCGTTGTAGCCAATTATCTTTTTTCTTGACTGGATCTTTCCAGTGAGCAGAAAGCATTGGATCGAGCGTAAAACTAATAAACATTGAAATTAAAACGGCTGTACTCACCGTTACGCCAAACTGATAAAAGAAACGTCCAATCAACCCGCCCATGAAGGCAACTGGTAAAAATACGGCTACAATGGTAAGCGTAGTTGCGAGTACGGCTAAACCAATTTCTTTTGTGCCTTCTAGGGCAGCAGTCACATGATCTTTGCCAAGTTCAGTATGTCTTACGATGTTTTCCCGAACCACAATTGCATCATCAATTAAGAGACCAATACTGAGCGATAGGGCTAATAACGTCATCATATTAATGCTGAAACCAAAAGCCCAAATGAAAGTTAAGGTTCCTAGCAAAGTAATCGGTAAGGTTAAGCCTGTAATAACGGTAGAGCGGAAAGAGCCTAAAAATAATAGAACAATTAAAACTGCTAAGGCAGCACCTTCAATTATGGTACGAGTCACATCTTTAATTGAAGCACGAATTCCTTTGGAGCTATCGGCCACAACTTTATAGTTTAAACCCGCAGGCATTTGTGTTTTTAATTTCTCTAAAGTTTGGTAGGTTTTATCGACAACCTGAATTACATTAGCATCAGAACTCTTTAAAATATCGACAGAGACTGCTGTTCTTCCATTATAAAATGCGCTTGATTGTAGTTCGGCTTGTGTATCTTCAATCGTTGCAACTTGCTTTAGAAAAATTGGTGAACCATTTTTATTGGCAATCACCAAGTCACCAAAAGCAAGTGGATGAATGACCTTTGATTGAATCTGTACAACCAGTTCAGAATTCTTTTGTTGTAAGGTTCCTGCGGGAACTTCAATATTTTCATTTTTTAGCGTATTAATGACCTGATCAATGCCAATGCCATAACTTTGCAATTGCTCAGGAAGAATTTTTATTCGTATTTGCCGTTTGGCATCCCCCAATAAATTCACATTACCGACACCAGACACGGTTTTAAGCTGCGGCACGATACGTTTATCTACATATGAACTTAGTTGAGCCAAACTCATGCTATTTGATTCAAATACAACTGACATGATCGGGCTAGAAGAGGGATCGTAGCGTTGTACAATCGGTGTATCAATTTCATCACGAAATTGGGCTGTGACAGGAGCAATTTTGTCACGAACATCTTGTGCTGCAAGGGCCGATGAAGTGTCGAGATTGAACTCAGCCACAATCATTGAAAAGCCTTCACTTGAGCGTGAAGTGATTTGTTTAATCCCAGAAATTGTATTGATCTGATCTTCGAGTTTTTTTGTAATATCTGATTCGACAGCTTCAGGTGAAGCACCAGCATATTGCGTAGTCACTACTACGAATGGGAAATCGACGTTCGGAAACTCTTCAACCGTCATACGTTTCCAAGAAGCTAACCCGAGTACCATTAAGCAGAGCATCATCATAATAGTAAAAACGGGGTATTTCACACTGATTCGAGTAAACCACATATGCTATTTGCTACCTTATTTATTTTTTTTCGGTTGTAACCGTCACTTTTTTATTAATGTCGGAATCTTCAAATTGAATACGGCTCACTAGATCTGTGCGTTGTAGGCCATCAACTAAAGCAATATTGTCGTTATAGCGCTGTTCAATCACACGAATTTTAACTTTTTGAATGGTTTGATTACGTACCACCCATACAAAAGGATCATTTTGCATATTTTGAATGCTGTCTAAAGGAATCGTTTGGCCTTGCTGAGTGTCATTGTGGAGAATATTTCCATTAATGAAAGCGCCAATGCTTAACGAATCAATTTTTTCTTTAGGAACGGCAAAAAATTCGATTTGTCGGCTGTCTTGATCTGCAACAGGTGAAATACGTGTAAGCGTCGCATTTAACTGTTTAGAATTTCCTTGAATCTGATATTGAATGCTGCTACCGACTTTAAGAGCAGACTGCTGTTCAATTGGTAGCTTGGCTTGTATTTCAAGTTGGTCAGGATTTACGATTTCAAATAATGTTTGACCAACTGATACTGTCTGACCAGGTTCGACTTGTCGTTTAGTAATGACGCCTGAAATTGGGCTGGTAATAATACCGTCTTGATCAGCCTTACGAGCAATATCAACATTCGCTTGTTGAGCCTTTACACTTTCAAGTTGTCCTTTATAGTCAACCTGACTCTGTTCAAACTCGACACGAGCAATAAATCCTTGATTAAAAAGTCGTTGCTTTCGGTTCATTAAATTGCGTGTAAGTTCAGCTTGTGACTGAGCTGATGCGAGGTTGGCGCGCGCTTGTGCTAATCGTGCAACATTATCTTGATTATTCAATCTTACTAAAACTTGGCCTTTTTGCACCTGTTGACCAACATTTGTAGTTACAGTAGTCGCCGTAGCACTCACTTGAGCCTGAATTGAACTTTGCTGAACCGCACGAATGGTTCCTGTAAATGCAGTTTGAGAGTCAAGTGCTCCTTCTTTAACTGCAATCAGGTCTTGAGGAATGAGTTCAATTTTTGCTGGAGCTGATGCCGTTGTTTTAGTCGTTTCTTGCTGATTACATGCAGCTAAAATCAAACATAAACTAATAATACTCAGTTTAAAAATAGTGGAAGGGGTGAGATGCATCTTGTGCATACAGCATCATCCTATAATTCAAATTTTATTTTGCCCCTATTCTTGATAAACCTTTACAGTTATTCAAGCTTTTTTAAACGTTCGATAATGTTTTCATACTCGCTATTGGTACGTTTGTAAGTCTTGGAAAGTGTTTCAAGTGTCTGTTTGACTCTGTAAATATTATTTAGATTGTTTTCAATCAAAGTCTTATGTCGCTCAGGAATGACTTCTCGCTTTCTGAAATATTCCATTTCTTGACGCTTAAATAAAATTTTGTCTTGTTGTAACTGGTCGAGTTGTTCCTCTTGATAGTTAATTTGCTTCTTTATAGCAAGTAATGCTTGATCTCTTTTAAGCATGGCTGTCTTACTATTGCTATAAGCATTTTTTAATTTGATATCTAGTTCTCTATGCCGTGCCGATAATGCTCGTTGTCCTGATTGATTTAAATCAGCCTCGGCACTATAAGAGTGATTTCTTTTAATCACTTGCATATTTTGATCTAGAACTTCATAACCGTAACGAATGTGAGCAGGAGTGACTGATGTACTGATATTGGCCGTACCGTGTTGATCATAATAACGATACCAGACCACTTTAGAAGTATCCGCTAGAGCCAAGGTTGTTGAAAAACAGAGCCAACCGAAGGAAATAATGCCTATAGATACAGACAAGCAGTTCCTATAAAAGGCATATTTCATCCGATTATTCATTGAATATCCCCAAAAAAAGAAAGCTAAATTACTTATTTTTAAATAATTAATCTTTAATATATTAGTTATTATTTAGCTGAATAAAAATATAGTCATTATAAAAAAAATGATAATTTTAATTAAAGTGTGATGAGGTTAAAAGTTATTGTTTATAAATGAGAAAGTAGACAAAAATGCCTCATTGAAAATAGACTGTGAGATATGTTAAAAATGCGTATAAATGCGTAAAAACAAATTTAAGTTAAATTGCATTTATATTTTATATTTATGGGGATGGAAGATTAAATGGAAGATGCATTCCAAAATCTGAAAGTAATGGTAATTGATGACTCAAAAACCATTCGCCGAACAGCCGAAACTTTATTACAGCGAGAAGGCTGTGAAGTGATTACTGCGGTGGATGGATTTGAAGCTTTGTCCAAAATTGCAGAGGCAAATCCAGATATTGTTTTTGTCGATATCATGATGCCTCGTTTAGACGGTTATCAAACTTGCGCTTTGATTAAAAACTCTCAAAATTATCAGAACATTCCCGTTATCATGCTCTCTAGTAAAGATGGTTTATTTGATCAGGCAAAAGGGCGTGTGGTAGGTTCAGATGAATACTTGACGAAACCTTTTAGCAAAGACGAATTGTTAAACGCGATTCGTAATCATGTAAGTTCATAATTAAGTAATTTAAGGGCAAAGAAATGGCACGTATTCTTATTGTTGATGATTCACCAACAGAAACTTATCGTTTTAGAGAAATTCTAACTAAGCACGGCTATGACGTACTTGAAGCATCTAATGGTGCAGATGGTGTAACTTTAGCAAAAGCTGAACAGCCTGACTTAGTGTTAATGGATGTTGTTATGCCTGGTGTAAATGGTTTTCAGGCAACACGTCAGATTACCCGCGATGAAGACACTAAGCATATTCCTGTAGTAATTGTGAGTACTAAAGATCAGGCAACTGACCGAGTATGGGGCAAGCGTCAAGGTGCAATCGATTATCTGATTAAACCTATCGAAGAAAAGCAATTGATTGATGTAATTAAACAATTTCTAAATTAACTCATCCATCCATAAAAACATAAATAACGGGATTATCTGCCCGTTTTATAGGATCGAGTATGGCAGCGAATGGATTTATCGAGTTACTTCGTTTGTCTAAACGGGGTAATAAGAATTACGCTTCAGTTCAAAATGAAGCACAGCGATGGTCAGGGATTGCTTTTGAAATGAGAGGGCAATACTTCGTCGCACCACTTGGGGAAGTGTCAGAAGTTATCTATCCACCGAAATATACGCCAGTTCCAAATGCTCAAAGTTGGGTAAAAGGTTTAGCGAACATTCGGGGAAGGTTGCTTTCAGTTTCTGATTTGGCTCATTTTATTTCAGGGCAACGAAGTACATTTTCGTCTGCCCAAAAAGTGTTATGTATTAGTCATCACGACCAGTATGTGGGGTTGGTTGTGGATCAGGTCTTGGGGATTCAGCACTTTAATAAAAAAAGTTTTTTTTCTCAAAGCTTAGACTTAGAGGAAAACCTAAAAGAGTATTGCCAAGGTTATTTTCACCAACATAACCAGCATTGGCATGTCTTTTTATTTAGTCGTTTATTGCAAAACCCACATTACATGAATGCATCGACAAAATTTATAAACTAATTTTTTACGCTGTGAAAAACAGAGTATTTTCTGGGGAGAAGCTATGGGCTTTAAGCTTAAAAAGAAAGGCGGCAATCGTGTTGCGTCCGAAAAATCGGGTCTCAATTTTATTGCAAAAATCCAGTCAGGAATTGAGCAATACGCCAGTTTATTTGGGGAAAGTGAAAAGTCCAAGCCTATCCTTTATGTAGCGTTGTTATGTTTGGTATTTGCTTTAACTTCGCTCGTTTATTTATTTTATAGCGTACCTCGACATAACGAATTAACACGTAGTTTGGGTGAGTTGCGTTTATTGTCACAAACGATTTCTAGACAGGCTACTGAAGCAACGGCTTCTGGTTCACCTAAAGCTATGAAAGAGTTAGCTGAATCAAATAAACTTTTTGCAGAAAATATCAAAGATGTTGAAAATATTCATGGTAAATCTTCAAAAGAATACAAAAAAGTTGCAGTTCTGTGGAAAGCTTTGTCGTATGACATTAACTTGATCTCGTCACATCAAGACGTAATTAATCAGTTATATAACATGAATATCTCGATTAGTGATTCTATTCCAGAAATTCAGGCTGAATATAACTTGATGGTTGATAAGATGGTTCGCGAAAAAGCACCCAGTAGTCAGGTGATTATTGCTAAGAACCAAGTATTTATTGCAGAACGTATTTTGCGCTCTATTAACACTGTTTTGGTTGGTACAGAAAATTCTCAGACCTCAGCACATGACTTTGGTGTGGATATTGAGACGTTTGGTGTGTATTTAAATGCACAGCTAAACGGAAATGCTGAATTGGGTGTGGCTAGAGTTGAGTCTCCGGAAGTACGTGAGTCTTTGGAAGGTATTAAATCTGAATATGATAAAGTTTTAAAATCTGCAGCGGCATCAGTTCTTAAACATACAGATCAGATTGTAAACGTACGTCAGTCATCAGGCGAGATTTTATCGGAATCTGATGAAATGTTATCTGTATTGGGTGATCTTTCTGAGCAAACACAATATGGTTGGAAAGCATTTGCTTTAGTTGCACTTCTTACATTATCACTGCTTGGTTTAATTAGTTCAGTCTTAAAGCTTTTATCACTTCGTAGTAAAGCAGATAAACAACGTGTAGCTACCTTGCAAGAAGAATATGACCGTAACCAAAACGCGATTTTACGTTTACTAGATGAAATCGCCGACTTGGCAGACGGTGACTTGCGTTCATATGCAACGGTATCTGAAGATTTTACAGGAGCGATTGCCGACTCGATTAACTTTGCGATTGACCAATTACGTGATCTTGTATCCCGAATTCATGAAACTTCTCAGGAAGTTGCCCGCTATACGCATGATACACAGAATATTACTAACCAGTTGGCAGAAGCATCAGAGCATCAGGCACAAGAGATTGCCGGCGCATCAACTGCAATGAATGAAATGGCGCAGTCAATTGACCAAGTATCTTCAAATGCATCGGAATCTACCGAAGTAGCAGAACGTTCGGTACAAATTGCTTCTAATGGCGCACAAGTGGTAAACCGTTCAATTGAAGGTATGGACACGATTCGTGAGCAGATTCAGGAAACTTCTAAACGTATTAAACGTTTGGGTGAGTCTTCACAAGAAATTGGTAACATCGTATCGTTAATTAACGACATTGCGGACCAAACAAACATTCTTGCATTAAATGCAGCAATTCAAGCATCTATGGCAGGTGAGGCAGGACGTGGTTTTGCCGTGGTTGCAGATGAAGTACAGCGTCTTGCAGAACGTTCAGCATCGGCAACTAAACAGATCGAAACTCTGGTTAAAACAATTCAGACCGATACTAACGAAGCTGTTATTTCAATGGAACAGACAACAACTGAGGTTGTACGCGGAGCGAACTTGGCAAAAGATGCGGGTATTGCCTTGGGCGAGATTCAAAAAGTATCGGGTGACTTGGCAAACTTAATGGCCAGCATTTCTGATGCTGCAAAACTTCAGTCTGCATCTGCGAGTCATATTGCGACAACCATGACCGTCGTACAAGAAATTACTTCGCAGACCACAACTGCAACATTCGATACAGCACGTTCGGTTTCTGAATTAGCAAATATGGCAGAGTCATTACGTGAATCGGTAACGGACTTTAAATTACCTGATTAAATTGGGGGATGAGGATAGCTGTTTCTATAATAGCTATCCTTTTAAAAGTATTAACAACGCTAGGTAAATATTGGGGACACAGCTATTTATCTGGTGTTGACTCTGTCGTTTTTCTCCATTTAGGAGACAAGCAAAAGAAGCCTTTGCTATGAAAGAAATATTAAAAACTTTAACTGAAGCAATGATGCTACCGGAAGATAGCTATTCTCAACAAGATGCTGAATTTCTTGATATCTTCGTTGAAGAAATTGAAGAAATTTTTGTTGAATTGCAATCTCTGATTCATGAATGGATGCAATCTAAAAATGTTGCTACGCTGACTGAGATCCGTCGCCATTTTCATACCTTGAAAGGTTCAGGGCGAATGATTGCAGCGAAATCCTCTGCTGAGCTTGCTTGGACTGTAGAAGATACGCTTAATCGGATCATCAATGAGAGTCTCACATTAACTCCTAACATCCAACAATATGTTCAGTTGGTATTTAAGTTCTATTTCTTTAAATTAGTAGATGACTTTAAATCTAAAAAGGAACATGCAGTAGATTTTAGACCTCTTATTTTATTGGGACAACAATTACAACAACAGCAAAGTTTAGAGCCAGCTTTAGAAGAACTTTTATTATTGTCTGATACTCTCACTGCGGAAACTAAGACTGGTTTAGAGGTGAATGATTTAGAGCCGGTGTCAGATAATTTAACCGTAGAAACCACGATAGAAAGTGAACATAATCTTGCTGAAACCTTAGTTTTATTTATGGAAGAAGCGGAAGAGCACTTAGCGACCATTGATCAATTTTTAGAACAAGAAATACATCAGCACGAAAGTTATAATGCGCTCATCCGTGCATTACATACATTGCGCGGTAGCTCGGCAATGGCTCAGGTAGAAGCAATTTTTGATGCTAGTACGAAGGTTGAGCATTTATTCAAAATCTTATTACAAGAAGAACTTTCTTCTTATTCAGAAGAGATATTACTACTCCGTGATTACAGACAGTTTATTCGAAATTGTTTAGATCTATTAGCTGCACACTGCTCTAATGACCAATTAGATTCTGACCTGAGACAATTCAATCAGGTTTGGGATGCGTATATGGAGCAGCATGGGGAGCATTCAAGCCCACTCATGCCTCCACATGGTCTGGTATCTCAGCTGTTACAGCTCGATGTTTCAGAATTACTTGATGCAGAGTTAGATTTTGAGAAGGGAATTCGTTCTGAGTTTCCTCACTATCTTGAACGATTAAGTGAACAGGCTGACTTGTTACTGCAACATACTCAGTCTCAGGCCATGGTTGGTTTATATGAATATACGAACCAACTGAAAGATAGCTATGATGTATTGCTTGATCGACCTGATTTATTGCACTCAGATTATGTTTTTGAAATTTATCAGAAAGCCCATCAACAATTAATTCAGTTATTTGACGCATTAGCTGCGGGTCAACGAGTTAGTATTATTGAGCAACACCAAAATGTTTTGGAAGAGCTAAAACTATATACCCAGCATATTCCAAGTCTTAATTCTGAACCATTAGATAATCAGGATGTTGTTGAGTCATTATTTAGTGTTGATGTAGAACAAACATCACATGAATCTCCGGTATCTATCGAAAGTGTATTAACTGATCATCTAACAATGAATCAGAGTATGCTTTTAGATCGTCAGTTCATGACTACTGAGCACGTAAATCGTTATTTTGATCCAGAACTGTTAGATATTTTTCTTGAAGAAGCCGATGAGTTGCTTGAAGGAATGGATACAGATCTTAATATTTGGGTTGATGATCAAGAGAACTTTGCTGCTCTTAATAATCTGATGCGTTATTTGCATACTTTAAAAGGTGGGGCAAATATGATTCAGGCAAATTATATTGGTTTAATTGCACATGAATTAGAAAGTATTTATGAGCGCATAATTCAAAGACAGTTGGTTGCTTCATATGCTCTTATTGATTTTATCCGTCTGGTTCAAGATGATTTAGCTGACCGTCTACAAATAGTACGTGAGCAGCATCTAGATTATGCGGCTTCTCATACTATTCAAGCGCTTAAGAATGCCGGTAAGGTATATGAGTCACTTGGCTCTGTTGTTAAAGAGATGCAAGTAGAGTCTGAAACAGATGTTATACCAGAATTAAATGTTGAAGTATTACAGCAAGAAGCTATACACGATACTTCTTTAAATCTCGATGAGTTAACTTCTAATTTTGAGCAGATTGTTGAGTCTAATACTCGACTTGTTGAGCACATAGAATTACAAGTTTTTGATGCAGAAGGCTATACAGACAGTATCCAAGATCAGGATATTGATTCTGTAGTCGAGCAGACATTTATGGAGGAGGCGGCCGAGCTGTTAGAGATGGCCGATCATCTATTAAAGCAGTGGTTTGAGCAGCGTACCAATCGTAGTATCTTGCTTCAGCTACAAAGAGCAGTGCACAGTTTGAAGGGTGGTTCCCGTATGTTGGGACTAGAAACTGTGCAAGCAATTGCTTATCAACTTGAGAATGCTTTTGAAAAATTTGCGCTTTATCATTTTAGCTCAAATATTTATGACAACTTATTAGAGAGTGCAATTGTCTGGCTAAAAGAGGCAATTTTTAAGCAAAATTATCAACACTTCGATGGCTTGCAGCATAGTCTAGAAAATATTCAGTTTATTGAAACGGCAATTCAAATTCCGAGTAAATTGACTAGAACTGATCTATTTGGCACGGAACCTGTAATGAGTTTTGTGCAAGGTGATGGTACAGAACCACCGCCAATGATGGGTGCATGGGAACAAACGCAGCATCTTGAACAAAACAATGAGATGATTCGTGTTTCAGCAGATTTAATCGAGAAAATGATTGATTTATCTGGTGAAAATTCGATTAACCGTTCACGAATTGAAATGGATCTCAGTCAATTTGGTCATACGCTCGTGGAAATGGAATTAGCCATTCAACGACTTGCAGACCAGTTGCGTCGAATGGAAGGCGAATTAGAAACTCAGATTATTGCAAAACACGGTATTGAGCATTCTCGTTATACAGAATTTGATCCTCTAGAGATGGATCAATACTCTTCATTGAATCAATTATCGAAATCACTTGCCGAATCTGCATCGGACTTAGTGGATTTCAAAAATACATTATCCGAAAAAATCAGAGATACCGAAAGTTTATTGGTACAGCAATCACGTATTCAGGCCGAAATTCAAGAAGGGCTAATGCGAACACGACTAGTACCATTCTCTCGATTGCTACCTCGTTTACAACGAATTGTGAGACAAACTTCTACTGCATTGGATCGACCAGCAGAGCTTTTTGTTAATAATACCGAAGGTGAGCTAGACCGGACAATGCTAGAGCGTTTGGTTACACCGCTTGAGCACATGCTTCGAAATGCAATTGACCACGGTCTAGAAGATCGTGTGCAACGTGAACAAGCACAAAAACCAGAAACTGGACGTATTGAACTGAATATTCACCGTCAAGGTACGGATGTTGTTGTTACGTTTAAAGATGATGGTCGAGGTATTGATATCGAGAAGGTTCGTCAAAAGGCCCTCTTATCTGGTTTGATTAATTCTGAACAAGTATTAGAACATCAAGATATTTTGCAGTTGATTTTCCATCCAGGGTTAAGTACAGCCGATCAAGTCACTCAGATTTCAGGTCGTGGTGTAGGGCTTGATGTTGTACAAAGTGATATTAAAGCTTTGGGTGGACATGTGAGTGTTGACTCTGTTTATGGGCAAGGAACAATCTTTACCATACGTGTTCCAACCACAGTAGCGGTTAGTGATGCCTTGATGGTTAAAGTTGCTGATCAACAATTTGCAATTCCGTTAGCTCAAATCGATCGAATTGTTCGAGTTTCACCAACCTCATTAGAACAGTATTTTGGAAGTGCACAAGAATTCTTTGAATTTGAAAATAAACGCTATCCATTACGCTATTTATCTGAGTTTGTTGGTAATCAACCGATTCCACGTTTAAGTGGGATGATGTATTCGCTACCAGTATTAATGATTAAGGCCAATAATGGACAAACTATTGCACTATTGGTCGATCAACTTATTGGTTCACGAGCGCAGATTGTAGTTAAGCCAATCGGACAGCAGTTCTCTAGTATTGGTGCGATTGCAGGTGCAACTATTTTAGGTGATGGTCAAGTTTGTCTAATTTTAGATGGACAAAATATTGCTCGCCAAATTCAGTCTACTCGTCGACATAAGTCGCTCAATGAGACTATCTATAGACAACGCGAGTCTGACGAACGCCGTCTCATTATGATTGTAGATGACTCTGTTACAGTTCGTAAGGTAACGACTCGTTTACTCGAACGTCAGGGCTATGACGTAGTTACAGCTAAAGATGGTATTGATGCAATTGAGCAGTTGGAAAATATTAAACCAGATCTGATGTTGCTTGATATTGAAATGCCACGAATGGATGGTTTTGAGGTACTTAACCTCGTACGACATCATGATCTACATCAACATATGCCAGTCATTATGATTACATCAAGAACTGGCGAAAAACACCGTGAACGAGCATTTGCTTTAGGGGTTAGCCAATACATGGGTAAACCTTTCCAAGAAGAAGACTTACTTCACAATATTGATGCTTTTTTCACGACACGTGAAGAGGAACTTGCCTAATGAAAAGTCAGATAAGTACATCATTAATTAATGAAATGGATCAGCAAGAACTTCAACATTTAATTACTGTTTCAACTGGTTTTATTGATGCATATATTATTGAATGTGATCAGCAAGTGCCGATGCTATTGCCACAAAACATCGTGTTATCAGCGATGGATGTCAAAAATGGCATTAAGCATATTGAATGGCATGACGTAAAGCTTCCGGTCTATTCATTGAATAATGAAATTGATTCGCGAGCGGTGGCATTGGTTATTGAAAGTGAAGATATCAGCCAACGTTTTGCACTCATCTGCAAATCGATGCCAGCTTCAGTTCGTTTACGTATTTCTGAAGTCGTAGATGAAAATGAAGATATACAAGATACTTTGCAGAATCCAAGTGTATTTAAATATGTGCGTATGGAGAGTCAACGCTACCACGTTCCTAATTTGCAATATATCCAAAACTCGCTTCATCTATAAAAAAAAGGAACTCATTTGAGTTCCTTTTTAATTTTTATTTAGCTAATAAATTTTCTAAAATTTGCTCATAAATATCAGTCAGGGGATCGAGGTCATGCACGTCAACATGTTCATTAATTTGATGAATTGTTGCGTTAAGAACTCCTAACTCCAATACCTGTGCACCTGTCGGAGCAATAAAACGTCCGTCCGAAGTACCACCACTTGTTGAAAGCTCAGTTTCAGTACCAGTTACATTTAAAATAGCAGTTTGAGCGGCATTAACGAGTTCACCGATTGGGGTTAGGAAAGGTAAACCAGACAAATTCCAAACGATTTCATATTTTAAACCGTGTTTATCTAAAATCTCATGAACACGTTGTTTAAGCTGTTCAGCTGTCACTTCTGTTGAATAACGGAAGTTAAAAGTAACTTCTAAAGTACCCGGAATTACGTTGGTTGCACCAGTTCCAGCATGAATATTTGAAATCTGAAATGATGTTGCTGGGAAATATTCATTTCCATTATCCCAAACGGTTTGGCATAGCTCTGTTAAAGCGGGTGATGCCTCATGAATTGGGTTAAGTGCTAAATGTGGATAAGCAACATGACCTTGTTTACCTTGGACCTTTAATACTGCATTAAGCGAACCACGACGCCCATTTTTAACAATATCACCTAGTTTATGAGTACTTGAGGGTTCACCTACCAAACACCATTTAATTTTTTCGTTACGTTCTTCAAGAGTCTCAATAACTTTGACCGTACCGTTAACAGCAGGGCCTTCCTCATCTGAAGTAATCAGAAATGCGATAGAACCTTTATGATTTGGATGTTTTGCTACAAAACGCTCAGATGCGACAACCATAGCTGCCAAAGCTGTTTTCATATCTGCCGAACCGCGACCATATAATTTTCCATCGCGGATTTCAGGTGCAAATGGATCTGAATTCCATGCTTCTAATTTACCTGTCGGAACGACATCAGTATGACCTGCAAAACAAAATACAGGTTCTTCAGTTCCGCGGCGTGCCCAGAGATTATCTACATCACCAAAACGCATTGGTTCAATATGAAAACCAACTTGGCGTAAGCGGTCTGCCATGATGGTCTGACAAGTATGATCAACTGGAGTAACAGAAGGTTGTTGTAAAAGTTCTAGGCTAAGCGAGAGAGTATCTGAATGGTTCATACCGGAAATTGCGTGCTGATCAGGTGAAATATAGTCCGATATAATAGGCGAATCTCTACGTGATGGGTACGTAAAAATGAAAAAACCTTATCGGAACGATAAGGTTTTTTAGTGATAACTCTAACTTACATTTTATCTTGTGTTTTTTCAGCAGTATTCGTTACAGCATCACCTGCTTTAGAAACATCTTTACCAAAACCCTTAAACGTATTACAGCCTGTTAAAACAACAGCAATCATGACAGAAGCAGCTAAAACTTTTTTCATCATTTTCTCCGTTTAAATTTAATAATGAAGTAAATTTAGATTAAAAAACAAACGGAAAAAGAAACATGACTGTTTAATAGTAAAAACGTTATAAAATGTTTCTAGAATCTTAAATTTATTGTTAATTATTTAAATTTCTGGAAGTTGGACTGAAATTTTAAATATGAAGGGTGTCTAAACATATAAAACAGAACCTCCTGACCATTTTTACAATATAAACCGTCTGTCCACCAATGTGCTGGGGCGGAACTAGGTTGTTTATTTGGACACAGCCATTCGTGTCTTTCTAATCGATAAAAAGAAGAATGAGGAATTGTGGTGCCCCAATACCCTAAACGACGCTGTAAATTTACCCAGTCAGGTAGTGGCTGCTGCAAATTTAAACCTAAAGGAAGATAAAGTTGTCCTTTTAAAACCGCAAAGCGTTGTTGAATTTCGAAGTTTAAGGCTTCAGGAAACTGAAATTGTTTGTCTGTGAAGTGATAAAGCTTTTTGCTTAAAGTATCCTGACGATTTAAGCCAATCCATTGTTCTAAATGTAAATCTGCCTCACCGAGATAATATTTTAAGGCTACCTCCCAGTGTTCAATTTTTTGAGTTTCTTTATTTAAAATTAAAAAATCCAGTTCGCCTAATGTCTTTGGCCCCTCAATTTTTTGAATACTATGTCCTAATAATTGATAGGGATGATACTGATCCTCTTGCAACCAAAACCAGAGTAGATGCTCAAAGCGTAAACCTAAGCGTGTACTTTTAAGCTGAGATAAAAACCGAATTAAAGGCTCTGGAGTTTGATCAAGCTCTTTCAAACGCGGCAAATAGTTTTGAAAATGAACCTCCCAAAACTCACTTGTATGTAACTTGAAATGATGTTGTATATCTAAGCTTTTTGGTATTTGACAAAGTAAATTTGGACTAGCAATACAAAAAGCGAGTTGTCTAACTATAGGGTGTTGAAATTGAAGCCAAGGCTCGAAATAGGACGTTTTAACTGAGGCAATATTCATACATTTAATACTCGAAGTAATTCATCCTAATTTCATAACGGATCAACAAAAAATATTAGAAAAACACTTTATACTAACGCTAACAGCAGGTTAAGGTTTATATATGCGAACATTGTTCTGGCGCTCTTTAGTCGTGATTTTTATCACGCTAGGCATTATTGGAGCAATTTTACCAGGTATGCCAACAACAGTGTTTTTGATTCTGGCTGCTTGGGCTGCGTCAAAAGGCTGGCCACAAATGGATAATTGGTTGTTAAATCATCCTAAATATGGTCCAACGCTACGTGATTGGCGAGCCAATGGCACAGTGCCTCGTAAAGCGAAGTGGATTGCAAGCATAATGATGGCGATTAGCGGAATTATCATGCTATTCACTTCAGCACCACTTTTAGTCAAGGTTTTTACTGATCTTACTATGTTCATCGTTGCAGTTTGGTTATGGCTACGGCCTGAGCCAAAAATAAAAGATTGATAATCTTTTATTTTTGGCGCAAGACAAGCGGTGAAACTGCGCGTAGATAAAAGAAGATTGATAATCTTTTATTTTGGCGCAAGACAAGTGGTGAAACTGCGCGTAGGTAAAAGAAGATTGATAATCTTTTATTTCTAGTACAAGACAGCCCTTACAACAATTTTTTAATTAAACTCAATGTATTTGAGTTGATATAAGAGAATAAGTTCAATGTCTCAATTTAAGCTCGAAGATGCTGATGTTCTTATCGATTTAGCAAACCAAACATTAACTTTACCTAAACATAATAAGTTTTATGTCATTTCTACAGGAAAGAATGGAATCGGTGAGCAGGAAAATACAGGTAGAACACCACGTGGATGGCATAGAGTGGCAAAGAAAATTGGTGCCGAGTCCCCACAAAATGCAGTTTTTATTGCAAGGAAGCCAACAGGGGAGGTTTATAGCACTGAGTTAGCTACCCAATATCCTGAACGAGACTGGATACTTTCTCGTATTCTTTGGTTAGATGGCCTAGAAGAAGGTTTTAATAAAGGCGAGGGCCACGATACCATGCAGCGTTACATTTACATTCATGGAACGCCAGACACGCAACCAATGGGGGTGCCAATGTCACATGGCTGCGTTCGAATGCGTAATGAAGAAATCATTGAGCTATTTGATTTAGTTGCTGAAGATGCATTAGTTTATTTGTCTGAACAATCTTTAACCTGAGAGCAAGTTTTATCTAATCTTGATGAGCTGTGTAAATGTGGTAAATATTGAAATAAGTGTTTAAATAAAATACAAAAAATTGTTTTTTACTTAATAATGACTTATTTTTAATCATTCATTCGCATTTTTTTAAAAAGAAGTCGAAAAGCGTTTGACACCTGTTAAAGATTCTCTATAATGCACCTCACAAACGATGAAGACGTTAAGGGCGCTTAGCTCAGTTGGTAGAGCGTCTGCCTTACAAGCAGAATGTCGGCGGTTCGATCCCGTCAGCGCCCACCAAGCCTTTACGTTAAGCTCTCAAGTGCAGCGGTAGTTCAGTTGGTTAGAATACCGGCCTGTCACGCCGGGGGTCGCGGGTTCGAGCCCCGTCCGCTGCGCCACTTAAGACTTAACATCGTTTACCCCACAATTTCGATATTGTGAAAGTGCAGCGGTAGTTCAGTTGGTTAGAATACCGGCCTGTCACGCCGGGGGTCGCGGGTTCGAGCCCCGTCCGCTGCG
>NZ_JBWZIF010000012.1:0-275961 GCF_056735735.1 Acinetobacter sp. V116_7 | reverse complement strand
AAGTGAAACCTCTTAGCGCTGATGGTAGTGTGGGGTTTCCCATGTGAGAGTAAGTCATCGCCAGCTCATTATTCTAAACACCCCGGTCTCGAAAGAAACCGGGGTGTTTCTTTATTGCATGAATTAAATGAGAAAAAATAAAACTGAAAATATTATGAAAGATTCATGCTATAAATAATAAGAAAATTACATACTTAAATATGAATAATAAGGGAAAAGTATTTATGATAATTTATGGTGATGTAGGTTCGGGCAATTGTTATAAGATTAAACTATTACTTTCCTTATTAAATATTAAACATAGATGGGTCCACATTGATATTTTAAAAAAAGACACTCAAACAGCAGATTTTTTATTCCTAAATCCTAATGGAAAAATACCTGTATTGGTTCTAGATGATGGTCGTGTTTTAAGTGAATCTAACGCTATTTTAGGCTATCTGGCGGAGGGAACAGAGTTTATTGCTACAGATTCCTATACGAAAGCAAAAATGTATCAGTGGATGTTCTTTGAACAGTATAGTCATGAACCATTTATTGCAGTTGCTCGTTTTATTAATAAATATTTAGGGTTACCACCAGAAAGAATAGAGGAATATCATAATTTACAACCGAAAGGTCATAAAGCACTATCTATTATGGATAAAGCTTTAGTAGAGTATGACTATCTTATTGGAAATCAATTAACTATTGCTGATATTGCCTTAAATGCATACACGCATGTCGCGGAGGAAGGTGGTTTTGATTTGGAGCTATATCCAAATATTCAAGCCTGGTGCCAAAGAATTCGAAAATATTCAGGTTATATAGGTATGGGCTAATTAAAAAAGGACTCTATAAGAGTCCTTTTTTTATATAGGAAGGAAGTTTCGAACCCGTGCCAAGTTAGAAATGGGCTTCTAAACCGACATAAGGGCCCTTAAATTCAAATTTAAGATCATTATTATCGTAGTCATCTAAATCAATATTGAGTACGCGATACCCTGCTGTTAAACCAAGATCAATAAGTAGATTATCTGCAAATTTATATTTTACTTCTGCTAATGCGTCTGTGATTCGTGCATCATCAAAGTTCGTGTAGGTTGCTTCACCTTTAGCACTCAAGCCTGTAAATGGAAGTTTGACTTCACCAGATAAATAAGCAATAGGATATGTTTTATCAATATCCACGCGTTTACCTGTATAAGCAGTAATATCACCATTTAGTACAGTTGCACCAAGCCCAGCATCTACACTCACAATATTGTCTAGTAACTCATAATAGAGAATAAAATCGCTATGATCTAAATCAACTTTATAGTTAGCTTGACCTAGAGTTTCTGATTTAGTTTGAGTATCTAAATTTACATAACGTATTTTTGCATTTGGAATAAATGGGATTGGGTGTTCTATTGCCAATGAGAGTTGAGCACTACCTTTTTGATCTAGATCTTGATCATCAGGAAATTGAGAAGACATATTCGCTTTACCATCGTAAAACCAGTAGCCGACATCTCCCTTTACTCCAACAAAATCTGCTTGAGCAAGGCCACTTAAGCCCATCCCGAGCGTTAATAAAGATATTTTTAATATTTTCACTTTGAACATCCGCATAAAAGAAATCTTTGAGCGCATCATATAGACATCTTGCTACAGATGCATTGATAAAAAATATGAGTCTAAAGCATATATTATTAATAATTTTTCTAAGCTAGATAAAATATTAATCATTTCAAATAATTAATATTTAAATTTTTCATTTGGATGACATTAGTCCTCTACAGATTTTAGTATAAATTTTGTCATCTAAAAAAAGGGTATTATCACATTTTAATTGGAAATTAAGGAAGAAATTAATGGATAAGTCGAGTAATTAAATAGATCTTTTTAAGATTTGGAAGAAAATGTCATTGAACAATATTGTCTGACTATTTGATTTAAACGCAAAGATTAGCTGAAAAATAACCAATTGTGAAAAAAACTTAAAAAATTCGTAAAATTTCTGATGGAAATTACAGTAAAAAGAAATAAAAACAGGTATTGTTCAGCTATATAGGGGCAAAAAATGGACAAAAATCTTTAAGGAAGAATTTTCTATTTTTGCTTGTTTGAAATGAAAATAAAAATACTCACAAGGTGCCTTTTATTCTCAATCAAACACAAAAGTATTCTTTGGTTCTTTTTTTGCATGCGGAATAACAATCAACAATAGCAGTAAAAATAAGCAATCTTTTAACATTAGGTGTTTTATGACAGATTCTCGTGAAAACTGGACGTCACGATCTGGTTTTATTATTGCAGCCGTTGGTTCGGCTGTAGGCTTAGGTAATATTTGGCGCTTTCCATACGTTGCTTATGAAAATGGTGGTGGTGCGTTTCTTATTCCTTATCTATTGGCACTCATTACTGCTGGTTTACCGTTACTATTTTTAGATTATGCGGTTGGTCATCGTAGTACTGGTTCACCTCCAAAAGCATATCGGGCCTTATTTAAAGGTGGAGAAACATTAGGTTGGTGGCAAGTTTGTGTCTGTATCATTATTGGTTTGTATTATGCGAGCGTTTTGACATGGGCAGGTAGTTACGTTTACTTCTCTATTGGTCAAATGTGGGGAAGTGATCCGGAAGGCTTCTTCTTTAATACCTATTTACAAACCTCAAAAGCGACTGGTTTTGATTTACAGTTTGTAAGTCATTTATTCTGGCCGATTGTTGGAATTTGGGCACTTACTTTAATCATTCTTTATGGTGGGGTGAAAAAGGGTGTGGAATTATCCAATAAAATTTTCATGCCATTATTATTCATTCTATTTACTATTTTGGTGATTCAGTCATTGCGTTTACCTGGTGCAGTTCAAGGTTTAAATGCATTCTTTACGCCAAACTGGTCAGCAATGATGGACTATAAAGTATGGTTAGCCGCATATGGTCATACTTTCTTTTCATTATCTGTTGGTTTCGGGATCATGGTTACCTATGCATCTTATTTAAAACCAAAAACGAATTTAACTGGCTCTGGCTTAATCGTTGGTTTTGCAAATGCATCAACTGAGATTTTGGCAGGGATTGGTATTTTTGCTGCTCTTGGTTTTATGGCACATGCAGCAGGTACTGATGTTAAAGATGTCGTGAGTGGCGGTATTGGATTAGCATTTATCGCATTCCCTAAAATTATTTCAAGCTTAGGCGCTGGGGCTGATTTATTTGGTCTTTTATTCTTCTCTTCACTTTTCGTCGCAGGTATTTCTTCGATGGTCAGTATTTTGGAAGTGCCTATTGCAGCAATGCAAGATAAGTTGAAATGGGGCCGTAAAAAAGCTGTAACGATTATTGGTGGTGGTAGTGCACTTGTATCAATTATTTTATTCTCAAGTGTAAATGCAATTAAGCTGGTTGATATTGTTGATCACTTTATTAATAACATCGGTATTATCGGTGGCGCATTAATATCAATTATTAGCGTAGCTTGGTTTAAACGTTCAGCTCTTAAAGAACTTAGTGACCATATAAATCGTATCTCAACCATTCAAGTGGGTAAGGGGTGGGATTTCACTTTAACGGTTATTACATCTTTAATCTTGTTAACGACACTCTGTATGACTGTTTTTAATTTGATCAAAAATGGCTATGATACTTATAGTATGAGCTTACAAGGTGTATTCGGCTGGGGCAGTGTGATTTTCTGTGCGGTCGTTGCAATCGTGCTAAGCAAAATGAAAGATCGCTAGGAGGATAAAATAATGAATACTTCGGCAATCGTGATGATGGTGATTTCGATGGTGTTTTTATGGGGTGGGTTGGCTTTATCCATTCTACATTTATCGAAACATCCTGAAGAGTTAGATGACGTTTTAGAAGATGTAAAAGATCAGCATACGCTTTGATGCTGATCAAATAAAAAGCAGGCTTAAAGCCTGCTTTTTTTATGCAATTTTTTGAATTTTACAATAATAAAATCCGTCGCCAGACTGCGCTTGTGGTAATAATTGTCGGCCATGAATTTGTTCAAGTCCCCAATTCGCTTCAATCTTAATTTCTTTTGCATCAGTATGTTCTGCAAAGAAATTTATCATCTGCTGTTCATTTTCAGCTTTTAAAACTGAACAGGTAATATAGAGCAATGTGCCTCCAACATTAAGCTGTTGCCACATGTGTTCCAAAATCTGCTTTTGCAGTTCAATCGTTTGAGTTATATCGCTAGATTGGCGCAATAGGCGTATGTCAGGATGACGACGAATAACGCCTGTAGCGGAGCAAGGTGCATCAAGCAAGATACAATCTACTGGTTCTGCGGGAACCCATTGGGTTGCATCGGCTGCCAAAATTTCTGTTTGACTTTGATCAAGTGCTAAGCGGTTTAAATTTTCAGTTACACGGATTAAACGATTCGAATCCTGGTCAATAGCAATGAGTTTAGTCGGTTTAAACTTTTCGAGTAAATGAGCTGTTTTTCCACCGGGAGCTGCACAGGCATCAATTACTGTTTTATTATTTAGATCTGGCAATAATGTTGCACATAGTTGAGCATGTTCATCTTGTACAGAAAGCCATCCCTCTTCAAAGCCGGGTAGCTGGGTAATTTGTACAGATTGTTCAAGAACAATACCTGCTTCAGACAGAGTACAAGCACGGGCCTGAATATCTAGACTTTGTAATTTTGCTAAATAAGCATCACGACCAATATGACGCTGGTTAACTCGCAAGGTTAAAGGTGCGACTTGTTTTAATGATTGACAAAGAGATTCAGTTTGTTCCCCCCAATCCTTTTTTAACCTTTTGAAAAGCCAACTTGGTAAGCCATGCGCTTGCTTTAAACCTTGCTGAAAATCATCAGTCTCACGAGTTGCTCGGCGCAAAATAGCATTCACAATACCGCCGAGCGCAGGAAATCCAAGCTGTTTGGTGGCATCTACTGTTTCTGATATGGCAGCGTGCGCTGCAATACGCGTGCATAAAACTTGATAAAGCCCAACATACAGACAGGTTTCAACAGTTTCATTATTTAAAGGTTTACTGAGTAAAGGTAGGCTAATTGATTTAAGAGCAAACCATTGGCGTAGCGTACCTAGAACAAGTTCATGAAATAGTGCGCGATCACGCTCTGCGACTTGATTCAGCTGTGTATTTAAAATACTAGCAAGTGATTGCCCTTGCTGAACTTTTAGTAACGTTTGGACGACTTGAGCACGTAGGTTAAAACGTGATGAATTTGAATTAACCTGACTCATGGCAGAATCTGTCCTACGTGAAGTTTTTGAGTTTGCGCTATTTGTTGAGCATTTAATGCCTTACCACCCGGCCACTGTACACTCGTCAAACAAACAAATGTATTTTCACCGCAAGCAACATGCACGCCTTGTTTATCAATTGCAATAATTTCACCAGCTTGGGCATCTGCTTTGCTTTGGCTAGAAACTAAAGAGTTCCAAACACGCAGTGCATTATTTTCATCGAGTTGAACAAAAGCGACTGGCCAAGGGTTGAACGCACGAATATTTCGGTCAAGTTGAACAGCATCATTTGACCAGTCAATACGAGCTTCTGATTTCACCAATTTGTGTGCATAGACAGTTAGGCTTTCGTCTTGGACTTCGCGTTCTGCCAAATATTTTTGTAGTGTTTCTTCTGACTCAAGTACGTCACAAATTGCTTCCGCACCTTGAGCTGCGAGTTTGTCATGTAAAGTCGCTGATGTATCTTCGGCTGTGATTGGACAGTAGGTTTTATACATCATATCGCCTGTATCTAAACCAGCAGCCATTTGCATGATTGTGATTCCGGTTTCTTTATCACCCGTTGCAATTGCACGCTGAATTGGTGCTGCACCGCGCCAACGTGGTAATAGTGAACCGTGAATATTTAAACAGCCATATTTAGGTGTATCGAGCACAGCTTGTGGAAGAATCAAGCCATAGGCTGCAACGACCATCACATCGGCACCTAAAGTTGCAAGTTCTTGTTGGGCTGCGAGCCCTTCTTCTGTAGATGCTTTAAAGTGAAGTGGTTGATAAACAGGGATACCATGTTCAAGCGCAAGCTGTTTTACAGGAGATGGCGTTAGTTTTTGTCCACGGCCTGCTTTACGATCTGGCTGGGTGTAAACGGCGATAATTTCATGGGAAGTTTTTAATAATGCCGCCAATGCTGTTGCAGCAAATTCGGGGGTGCCAGCAAAAATAATTTTCACAAATGCAATCCAAAAAGAGTTTATGGGTAGTATACGTGAAAAACGTTTGAAGCCCTAAACTCATGGCTATTGAGAGATTTGATTTTTAAATAGTGAACAAAAAATTATTCAAAAAATTTTATTGATAAAAAAAGGTTATGAAAAAATAAAAAATTATTCATGTAAGTTTTGCTAAATATTGACTGACTATTACTGTTCTTGGCTTTCCGAATATTATTTGCTTCTATAGAATGGAGAATGATCAAATTATGATGATGAGTCAATATTCCGACTGATCTAACGCTATATCAGTATCATTCAGCCAGAGTGGGAGAAATTCCGCTCAAGCACAACTTGTTGGAAACACTAATGCCTGACTATCGTTCAAAAACATCGACACACGGAAGAAATATGGCTGGCGCACGTGGCTTATGGCGTGCAACAGGAATGAAAGATGAGGATTTCGGCAAACCGATTATTGCGGTGGTCAATTCATTTACTCAATTTGTTCCGGGCCATGTACATCTTAAAGATTTAGGGCAACTAGTCGCAGCAGAAATTCAAGCGGCAGGTGGTGTTGCTAAAGAGTTTAATACGATTGCAGTAGATGATGGGATCGCGATGGGGCATGACGGCATGCTTTATTCATTACCATCACGTGATTTGATTGCTGACTCAGTTGAATACATGGTGAATGCACATTGCGCCGATGCAATGGTATGTATTTCTAACTGTGACAAAATTACTCCGGGAATGCTCATGGCTGCGATGCGCCTGAATATTCCAGTTGTTTTTGTGTCTGGCGGACCAATGGAAGCGGGCAAGGTCAAGTTCCGTGGTAATGAAAAAGCGATTGACCTTGTTGATGCAATGGTTGTTGCGGCTGATGAAAGTTATACAGATGAAGAAGTTGAAGAATTTGAACGTTCAGCATGTCCAACATGTGGTTCATGTTCAGGTATGTTTACTGCAAACTCAATGAACTGTTTAACCGAAGCTTTAGGTCTATCTTTACCGGGTAATGGTTCGATTGTTGCGACACATGCAAATCGCAAAAAACTATTCTTAAAAGCAGGCCAACTTATTGTTGAATTGGCTAAGCGCTATTACGAACAAGAAGATGCAAGTATTTTACCTCGTTCAATTGCAACCAAGGCTGCGTTTAAAAATGCGATGACCCTTGATATTGCAATGGGTGGTTCAACCAATACGGTTCTGCATTTATTGGCCGCGGCAAGTGAAGCAGAAGTTGATTTTACAATGGACGACATTGACGAGTTGTCACGTCGAGTTCCTGTATTGTCTAAAGTAGCGCCTGCAAAACAAGACGTTCACATGGAAGATGTACACCGTGCGGGTGGCATTATGGCCATTTTGGGTGAGCTTGACCGTGCGAAGTTACTTGATGTATCTGTACCGACTGTACACGAGAAAACTTTAAAAGATGCATTAGATAAGTGGGATATTATTCGTACTGAAGATGCAGATGTATATGAGTTCTATCGCTCATCTCCGGGTGGGGTTCCAACTCAAGTTGCGTTCTCTCAAAATCGCTACTATGCAACTTTAGATGGCGATCGTGAAAAAGGTGTTATTCGTAATGCAGAACATGCATTCTCGAAAGATGGTGGTTTAGCAGTGCTGTACGGCAACATCGCGCTTGATGGTTGTATTGTAAAAACTGCGGGTGTAGATGAATCGATCTTGAAATTTACGGGCACAGCGCGTGTATTTGAGAGCCAAGATGCTGCTGTAGATGCAATCTTGGGTCATGATATTAAAGCTGGTGATGTTGTTGTTATTCGTTACGAAGGTCCACGTGGTGGTCCGGGTATGCAAGAAATGCTTTACCCAACCAGCTACCTTAAATCGAAAGGTTTAGGAAAAGACTGTGCATTAGTAACAGATGGCCGTTTCTCTGGCGGTTCATCAGGTCTTTCAATTGGACATGTTTCGCCAGAAGCGGCTGAAGGTGGTGCAATTGGTTTGGTAGAAGATGGCGATACCATTGAAATCGATATTCCAAATCGTACCATTCACTTAAATGTTGATGATGCGACTATGGCGCACCGTCGTACAGTTCAAGAAGCGAAAGGCTGGCATCCGAAAGAAGAACGTAAACGTAAGGTATCAAAAGCGTTAAAAGTTTATGCAATGCATACAACAAGTGCAGCGAAAGGAGCTGTACGCGTTCTATAAAATATTCAATTTTATTAATTGAATAGAAACTATGCATCCATTTGCACGATGAATTATTATCATGCTGATGGGTGCATTTTTTACATCTGTTCGAAAAAATAGGCTTGTAGATGAGGGTGTTGAAAGTCATTCTATGGGTTTGCTATAAAATGATGATAAAATCTTCACCGATGCAGGAATACGTGCAATAACATGAACTTTGTTCTGCGTAAGCAGAGCTCTTCAGCATTTTGTATATGAAGTTTCTGCGGTACTTTGTACTGCGATCAAAGCAGTTTTTTGGTCTTGCTTAGGATTTATTTTTTAGAGGCTCTACTCTCATGTCACTGCTACGCCGTTGGTTTGACCCTATCCGATCGAGTTGGTTTTACCAAAAACCTTCACGTCAAGCGGTGTTACCCACGGAAAATGGTTTAAGTATTTATTTACGACTTGATGATGTGTATAGCTATTTAGCTGTTCAGCAACTATCTCAGCTCGATGAGATTTTAAGTGATGAACTTAAGCCCTTAAAAATTATTATTTCCCATACTGCTTCTGAACCTCCGAATGGTATGTCGCATGAAGAGTGGCAAAATTATTGTTTGAATGATGCCAAAATATTAGCTAAACAACATCGTTTTGCTTTTGATGAATTTCCAGAAATCCCAAGCCAAGAATCTTTAAAACAAGCCGCCGTCATATTAAAAAGAACCCCATTACAAGGTCAGAATTTCTTACATTTACTTGAAGATATTTTTCACATGCTTTGGCAGCAGCAATACGGAAAGCTGCGTACTTTACATGCCATGGCAGTTAAACATCAGCTTCCTCAACATTTTTCAGAACGTATTTTTACGGATGAGCCTGTACCGGCAGCTTACTTTGAATTTGGTGGGCGTAAATATCATGCAGTAGATGATTTATTGCGTTTAACTCGTCGTCTAAAACAGCAAAAGTTACTGACTGGCAATCCGATTTTTTTAATTAATCATATCGAATGGCGTGAGCATTTAATTAATGATGCTGAAGCACTTACCGAAATTCAGACACTTCATCCTGAACTTGATTTATATATTGCCTTAGAAGATCCAATGAGTTGGCTTTTGCTTGCTTATATTAAGGAAGAACTGGCTGATTATTATGATATTCAATTAAAAGTTTACCCTTTAAGCTACCAAGGCCGAGACTGGTTTGATTGGAGTTTGGCAACACGTGTTTCTAAACGAACAGATGTCGCTTTTACTCCTTTTTGCCGCCCTACCGAAGAAAGTGCGCTTGAAATGGCAAAGCTTTTCTATAGTGTGCAGGAAAATCAGCAAATCGATACGATTTTTACGATCTTGCAGGCCGTTTGGACAAAAGGCAAAGATTTATCTTTCCAAAAGCATTTCCAAGAATTACAGCATCAGCTGGGAATTGAGCAGTTAACCGAGCAGGATGTGCCAGCTGTTTTGGCACAAAATGATGCTTTTTGCAAAGATAAGCATCAGCCTGATTTGCCAGTTCTAGAGTTACGTATTGATGGGCAAAGTTATGTATTTAATAGCTTGTACCGCGTTTGGATGATTGAAAGTATTTTTAGTAATGTTTTAGAAGAAAAATACAAAACGGCCTCAACTTCTAATTGAGGCCTACTCCTAAAAACAAGAATAGGGCAAACCTGTTTTTTTTCCGTAGCATAACCATGTAGGGAATCGGAGATAAACAGTGACTTTTTTAGTAATTATTATGATGGTGTTTGCCTTTGCTGGCATGATTAAAGGCATGATCGGTTTAGGGTTGCCCGCAGTATCGATGGGCTTACTCACCATCGCAATGAGTCCTTTTCAAGCAGCCTCTTTACTCATTGTTCCTTCAATGGTCACCAATGTTTGGCAGCTTTTTGCTGAAGGACATGTCTGGGCTTTTATTCGCCGTTTCTGGACCTTACTCGTAGGCATTGTGGTCGGTTCAATATGGAGTTTTCTACCGACTTTAAGTCAAAGTCATGGGCACAGTAGTGAGATTTTATTGGGCTGTATGTTGGCCTTATATGGGCTTTATGGACTATGCGTGAAGAAGCTCCCACACTTAGGGAAGCATGAGCGTTGGCTATCGCCGATCATTGGATATATTGGTGGAGCAGTCACCGTAGCCACAGGCGTTATTATTATTCCGATTGTTCCTTATTTGCAGTCTTTGCATTTAAAACGTGACGAGCTGGTTCAGGCTTTGGGACTAACATTTACGGTGTCTACCATTTGTCTTGCGGTGTTTTTACACCACAACCCGATGTCGGGAGTAACACTGGATTATCGGTTATCTTTTGCTGCGTTGATGGCTGCACTCGTTGGAATGTGGTTAGGTAAAAAAATTCGCTATCGACTCAACGAGCAGTTATTTCGTCGTATCTTTTTTATAGGTTTGGTGTCATTAGGGCTTTATATGATTTTGCATTAAGCCGTTTTTTCAGGACGATGCTGCAATAAAAAATCTGCAAACTGTTGGTAACTGCTAGGCAGCTGGTTGAAGTTTTGTGTGGCTAAAAGCAGTTTACGATTTGCCCATGCACCTAGCAGTTGGATCGAATGAAAATCATAATCTGATTGCAAACGCTGTGCAGCACGAGCTGGCATAATCGCGATTCCCACGCCTTTGGCGACTACCTCAGCAATTGCGCCAAAGTTAGGTAAGCGCAAACGGTACTGTATGTTAAAGCCTAATAGCTTAGCTTGGGTCTCGATAGACTGTTGCAAAGAGTGATGGGCTTTAAGGCCAATAAAGCCATAACTTAGAGCATCTACCAAATTCAGCTCTCGGTATTGAGCTAAATTGTGAGTAGTAGGGCAAATCAGAACTAACGGATCACTCGCAAATTCTTTAGTTTGCAAATGTCGGGTATCGAAAAAGCTTGAGACTAGGCCTAGACTCGCAATTCCTTGGGTTAATGCATCTACAATTTCTGAGCTTTCTGCCTCATGCAAATCAATATTCATTTCTGGATGAAGCACCAGATATTGCGGTAATAACGTAGGCAAATATTCGCTTTGGGCAGAAGAGTTACACCAAAGTGTTAATGCCTCTGTGGTAGGGTGCCTAAACCGCTGCATTTCTTGTTCAAGTTGATCTTTTTGTACTAAAAGCTGACGGGCATGTTCTACAAAAGCATGTCCAGCTGTGGTGAGTTCTACCCCAGTGGTTTGGCGAACAAATAAGGGTGTCTCAAAATACTGTTCGAGTTTTTTTATACGCTCGCTCGCTGCTTGAAGTGAAATAGCAGAGCGATCAGCACCTTTAGTTAGGCTACCAGTCGAGACAATATGAAGAACTAACTGTAAATCAAAAAAATCAAAACGCATGATAGGAACGTATTGAAACGCAAAAATTCATCATACTAAATCGTAATGAAAAAAGGCAGCTTACGCTGCCTTTTTGAATTTAGGTTTTATCTTTTAAACTAAACAACCAATTTAGAATAATGGCCGCAAATGTTGCTGTACCAATGCCCCCTAAATTGAAATTACCAAACATTAATTCAAAATTTCCGGCACCTAAAATAATTGTTACAGAAGCAACAATCAGGTTTTTATTATTAGAAAAATCAACTTTGTTTTCAATCCAGATTTTTGCACCAGCAATGGTAATTAAACCAAACACAACAATAGATGCACCTGTTAAAACAGCACTTGGAATCGTACTAATTACCGCACCAAATTTTGGAGATAAACCCAAGAAAATGGCGAAGACACCAGCAATCACAAAAACAATGGTTGAGTAGACACGAGTGACTGCCATGACTCCAATGTTTTCGCCGTAAGTGGTCATCCCCGGTGCGCCAACACTACCAGAAAGCGTTGTTGCTAAACCATCTGCAACAAATGCTTTGCCTAATTGCGGCGTCAGGTTTTCACCAGTCATTGCACCAACAGCTTTAATATGACCTAGGTTTTCTGCTACTAAAATAAGCGCAACTGGCGCAATAATTAGCATTGCTTTGGTATCAAAAGTAGGATGTGAAAAGCTTGGGATACCGAACCATGCAGCCTGTGAGATTTGACTAAAATCGATTGGTTTACCAAAACCTAGCCCATTGGTGGTGATGGCATAAATTGCATACGCCAAAATTAAACCGACCAATAGAAGCAGACGTTGCAATAAGCCACGAGTAAAGACTGCAATACTACCCATACAAAGTACGGTAATTAAAGCCATCCACATTTCAAATGGTTGGCCTGCAACACCTTTAATGGTAACGGGTGCGAGGTTTAGACCAATAATCATCACAATGGCGCCAGTCACCACAGGCGGCATGAGTTTTTCAATCCAGCGTGTACCCGTAAGCATCACAATAAAACCGATAATGGCATAAAACACACCACATGCTACGATTCCGCCTAAAGCCATCGAAAGGTTTGGATTTGCACCTGAACCTGTAATATGTCCCGTTGCTGCTGCAACCACACCAATAAATGCAAAACTTGAGCCTAAGTAACTGGGAACACGGCCACCCGTAATTAAAAAGAACAAGATGGTACAGATACCAGACATTAAAATGGCAAGGTTAGGATTAAAGCCCATGAGTAATGGTGCTAAAACCGTTGCTCCAAACATGGCAAACGCATGTTGAATACCTAAAATAGCACTCTGAACAGGGGGGAGATATTCGTTGGTAGAGACCGGTCGGTGGTCAATATCACCTTGGTAAGGCTGCCATTTTGGAAACCAATTGGACATAAAATAAGCTCATTATTCTTTAATTGGTGCCATGATACTCTTTCTTGAGAGTGCATTTAATCTCTAGAGAGAAGTATGTTAGTGAAAAGTAATTGTTTTTTAACGATTGGTATAATTTTATGAATTCTAAATATAAGGAATTAGTTATTTTTTTCTCATAAAGCCTAATTTTTTGATTTTAAAAAAATATTCAAAAAAATAGAAAATCGAGGAAAATTTAAGAAAAATAGAGAATTTTGCAAGTAAAAAGCAGCACATCAAGATGCACTGCCTTGTTAAACAATTGGTAAAATTAGCTTAGCCCGTATTACGTAAACCCGCAGCAATACCCGCAATACTCACCATAAGTGCATGGTCAACAGGTGTGTTCTCTGCCTGACGCTCAGCAAGATAATCACGGCGGCGTTTCATGAGTTCAGCCTGCAAAAGATGCAAAGGAAGTAAGTACGGTTTACGAACTTGCATTGATTGATCAAGAACTTCGTTATTGCTAAGAAGCTTTGATTCATCTTTTAATTTAAGGAGTGTTTCAACAGCATCTTTTAGGCGCTGACGTAATTGATTGCCGAGCACTTTTAAATCTTCATCTTCAGTCAAATGAGACTCGTAATAGAGTGCAATGTTGGCATCAGATTTAGACAATACCATTTCCAACATATCAATAAGCGTCTGGAAATAAGGCCATTGCTGGAGCATTTCATCAAGCGTTGCTTTTTGCTGATCGGCAATCACTTCATTAATGGCAGCACCAGTACCTAGCCATGCAGGTAGCATCAAACGGATTTGAGTCCATGCAAATACCCATGGAATTGCACGTAAAGACTCAATACCACCACTCACTTTACGTTTTGCTGGACGTGAGCCTAATGGCAACATTTGTAATTCAAGTTCAGGCGTAACGGTCCGTAAATACTTCACAAAATGTGGATTTTCACGCACTGTCTGGCGATAAACCTTAACGGAGTGATCTGTCATACGGTTCATGATTTCACGCCACTCGGCTTTAGGTTCTGGTGGTGGTAATAAGGTCGCTTCGAGAGTTGCAGCGGTATAGATTTCAAGGTTTTGCATGGCAATCCCTTCTAAACCGAACTTGAAGCGAATCATTTCACCTTGTTCTGTGACACGGATTGCACCAGAGATCGAACCCGGGGGTTGTGAAAATAGTGCCTGCTGTGTTGGAGCACCACCACGACTAATTGAGCCACCGCGGCCGTGGAACAACGTCAACTGTACACCGTGTTTTTGAGCAATTGCAGTTAGCTCTTCTTGAGCACGATATTGCGCCCAGTTAGCTGACATGAAACCAGCATCTTTTGCAGAGTCGGAGTAACCGATCATCACTTCGTGTTTACCCTGAATGTGCTGCTTATACCAATGCATATTGAACAGCGTATTCATGGTTGTTGCAGCGCCATCTAAATCTTTTAAAGTTTCAAATAGAGGAACTACACGTAAAGGGTGCTGAATACCTGCTTCTTTTTGCAATAACAACACCGCTAAAACATCACTTGGATATTCAGCCATCGAAATAATATAAGCCCCTAAAGATTCAGGCGGTTGGTCAGCCAAAGTACGCATGGTTGCAAATACTTCTTGGACATCTGGGTGCCCAATCAAACTGCCTTCAGGTTCATTAATATATTTCGGTAAAAGTGGGCGCTTGCTTTGTAATTCCTGAATCAGGAAGTTTTGGCGTGCTTGTTCAGTCCACGATTCAAAATTACCTAAACCTAGATATTCGGTAATTGCTGAAATCGCTTGGCGATGACGACCTGATTCTTGGCGAATGTCGAGTTTAAGTAGTTCAATACCAAAACAGTTCACACGGTAAATAAAGTCGAGAAGTTGACCATTCGCAATTTCAGGCAAGTTGCTGTCGATTAACGAGCGATAGCACAGCAATAAAGGCTGTAAGAGTTCGTCTTTGCTCTTAATAACATTGCTGTCGTCTGCCTCTAAGCCTTGTAGGCGCTGCGCTAACCAGTGGCGAGTCGCTTTTAAGCGTTCGCGTGTAGCACGTAAATATTCACGATAAGGCTCTGCATGTTGGTTACCAATAGCCTGAATCATTTCTTCGGAACAGGTTTGGATTGAAAGCTCCCAACGTAAGTTTTCGATATCTCTTAGGTAAAGGTCAGCAGCTTGCCAGCGTGATAACCACAGCACTTCTTGGGTAACTTGGTGAGTAACATTTGGGTTGCCATCGCGGTCTCCGCCCATCCAAGAAGCAAAGCGTACCGGCGCAATGTTAAGGGGTAAGTTTTGTTGGCAATTATCTTGAACCAACTCATTTAACTCACGAATAAATTTAGGTACGGCATTCCAAAGTGTTTGTTCAATGGTTGCAAAGCCCCATTTTGCTTCATCAACAGGGGTCGGGCGGTGCTGGCGAATTTCATCTGTTTGCCATGCCGAACTAATTTGTTGCTTTAAGTTGGCAAGTGCATTTTGTCGTTCGCGTGGAGTAAGTTTTTGCTGATCAAGCTGTGAAAGGCAAGCGTTGATATCATCATATTTTTGAATGAGGGTACGACGGCTGACTTCGGTTGGGTGCGCCGTAAGTACCAATTCAATATTAAGATCACAAATTTGCTGGAATAGTTTTTCTGTCGAAATACTTTTATCTTTAAATTTTTGAAATAGGTGAACAAGCGGATTTGGAGAATTAGCCTCCGAATCAAACTCTGCCTGTCTGCGACTACGCACTACATGGTATTGCTCGGCAATATTGGCAAAATTTAAAAAATGAGAAAAGGCACGGGTAAGAGGCAATAGCTCTTCATCGGGCAATTCTAAAAATAATTGTTCTAATTGCTTTTCGGCTTCAGCTTGACCATCACGTGCACCTTTTGCAAGAGCACGGATTTGCTCGATCTGATTAAACAGTTCTTGTCCTGCATGTTGTTTTAGGGTTTCACCTAACAAATTGCCAAGTAAACGGACATCCTCACGCAGTGGCGCATCGATTTGCTGAACCATGCTATTTTCTCCTGTTCTTATTCTTATCGAATATAGCGCGATTAACAAACATTCCAAGCTTTGAGCGTAAGAAAATGTGAATTTTTGCTTAAAAAATAACATTTAATTCGCTTATTACGTCTTAAAAGTAGACATGCACTCAGTGCAACTTTTGGCAATCGGACTTTGGTTTAATTCCGATATTTGAGCAAAAATAAATGAATTGCATCTTTAATAATGTGTTCTAGCTCTTCTGCATTTGGTACGGCAATAATTCTAAGTAGAACTTTATGGTGACGCACTCCAAGCAACAAAGTTAAAAGAAGCTCTGTTTGATAAATTGGATCATCGGCTTGGATAAAACCTAATTCAGCTGCTTTTTGGAAGAATGCGGCTAACTGATTTTGAAGTCGAGTATGCGATGCATCAAAAAACTGTTCAGCTAAAGGGCTTTGTTCTGCTGCGAGTTCAAATAATACATGTTCAAGCTTTAAGGCTTCAGGTGAATAAATAATCTGCAAAGCGCCTGAACAGACAATAAAGAGTGCTTGATAAAAGTCTACCGATGCATCTAATTCAAATTGTTTAGGATTCAGTGTCTCTTCACAAGTTTGTGTAATTGCACAGATAAACAGGTTCGCTTTGTCTTGAAAGTGATTATAAACCGTGAGTTTAGTGACACCTGCTTCCTGTGCAATCTGGTTCATGCTGGTACCGTGATAGCCAGATTTTAAAAAAATAGCTTTCGCGGCTTGTAAGATACGAGCACGTTTTTCCAGATCTTTGGGGCGACCACTTTGATTAACTGTTTGCACAAAATCCTCTGATAAAAATTTAAAAAGATAGCAATTTATAAGTTTTTCTTTAATTAATGTACCCATGGGTATATTAATTAAAAAATAAACAATTTATGATGCAAGCATATTGTGCCTTAAAAAATCAGTTTGAATAAGAGCGATAAGATATGAATCTGTTAAAACCTCTCATCATGAGTATGGTGATTGTTTGTACGGTCACATTAATGGGGTGTAGTAAAGAAGCTCCCAAAACAGAAGAAATACCCTATGTGATGGTGGCCCAACCCTTAACTACTCTCAATGAACAAAAAAGCTATGCAGGGGATGTGCAGGCTAGACAGCAAACAGCTTTAGCATTTCGGGTCGGTGGACAGGTTACGGCACGTTACGTGGATGTAGGTGATCGAGTTAAAGTCGGACAAGTTTTAGCAAAGCTTGACGTGGCAGATGCTCAACTACAATTAAATGCCGCTAAAGCCCAACTGGACAATGCACAGGCTTCAGCAAAAACAGCAGCAGACGAACTTAAACGTTTTCAGCAATTATTGCCGATTAATGCGGTAAGTCGTTCACAATTCGATACGGTAAAAAATCAATATGACGCTGCGCAAGCGGCTCTACAGCAAGCTCGTTCTAATTATGAAGTTTCTGCAAACCAAACTGGTTATAACCAACTCGTTTCTAATAAAAACGGGGTGATTACTGCACGAAACATTGAGATTGGACAAGTGGTTGCTGCGGGCCAAGCAGCTTATCAACTGGCCATTGATGGAGAGCGTGAAGTTGTCATTGGTGTGCCAGAACAAGCGGTTTCCGAGATCAAGGTTGGCCAAGCAGCTTGGGTGACGTTATGGTCTAAACCGAATGACCGATTTGCTGGTTATGTGCGTGAAGTTTCCCCAGCAGCGGATCAGTCTCGTACATTTACAGTGAAAGTTGCACTCAAAGAAGGTCAATCTGCTATTCAGCTTGGACAAAGTGCACGCGTATTTTTTAGCTCGACTCAAACCAATGTGATGAGTGTGCCACTTTCGAGTGTTTCAGCAACAGATAATCAACCTTATGTGTGGGTGGTTAATGCGAACCAGACTTTGCGTAAAGTACCTGTAACGATTGGTGCATATGGCAAAGATAGTGTACCTGTGTTATCTGGATTGGCTCCAAACGATTGGGTTGTGATCGGCGGCGTACATTTGCTACGTGATAAACAGAAGATTCATCCGATTGATCGTGAAAACCGTGGGGTGAAAATTCAGGGAGCAACCCAGCCATGAAATTCAATCTCTCGGAATGGGCATTAAATAATAAAGGCATAGTCCTTTATTTTATGCTGTTGCTTGGCATTATCGGTGCAATCTCTTATTCAAAATTATCACAAAGTGAAGATCCACCCTTTACCTTTAAAGTCATGGTGGTGCAGACTTATTGGCCTGGGGCGACTGCCAAAGAAGTTTCTACTTTGGTTACTGACCGTATCGAAAAGGAACTCATGACAACAGGGCAGTATGACAAGATTATGGCTTACTCCCGTCCAGGCGAGTCGTTAGTCACTTTTGTAGCGAAGGATTCACTTACTTCTGACAAGATTCCTGATGTTTGGTACAACGTTCGTAAGAAGGTAAATGATATACGCCATGAATTGCCAAATGGTGTACAAGGTCCATTTTTCAATGACGAATTTGGAGACACTTACGGCAATATTTATGTACTGACAGGCAAAGACTTTGACTATGCACTTCTTAAGGAATATGCAGATCGTTTGCAATTACAGCTTCAACGTGTCAAAGATGTCAGTAAGGTTGAATTAATTGGTCTACAAGATCAAAAAATCTGGATTGAGATTTCTAACACCAAAGCGGTACAGCTTGGTATTCCAGTTACAGCGATTCAAGATGCCTTACAAAAGCAAAACAGTATGGCAAGTGCAGGTTTTTTTGAAACAGGCACAGATCGCATCCAGATTCGAGTAAGTGGTCATTTACAAAACATTGATGAAATTAAGAAAATGCCTTTACTGGTAGGTGATAAAACCATTCAGCTCGGAGATGTCGCTGACGTCTACCGTGGTTTTAGTCAACCTGCTCAGCCACGTATGCGTTTCATGGGTGAAAATGGCATTGGTATTGCTTTATCAATGCGTAAGGGTGGTGACATTATTGCCTTAGGTAAAAATCTCGACACAGAATTTGCCCAGCTGCAAAAAACTTTACCTTTAGGCATGAAGCTCCAAAAAGTTTCTGACCAACCTGTAGCAGTACAACGCAGTATTCATGAGTTTATAAAGGTACTCGCTGAAGCAGTTATTATTGTCTTGTTAGTGAGTTTTTTCTCTTTAGGTTTCCGTACAGGATTGGTTGTCGCTTTTTCTATTCCTTTAGTTTTAGCAATGACCTTTGCGGGGATGAATCTATTCGATGTAGGCCTGCATAAGATTTCACTGGGTGCCTTGATTCTGGCGCTAGGTCTATTAGTCGATGATGCCATTATTGCCGTCGAGATGATGGCAATTAAGATGGAGCAGGGGTATAGCCGGATTAAAGCCGCCGGATTTGCGTGGAAAACAACTGCATTTCCGATGCTCACCGGAACACTGATTACTGCGGCTGGTTTCTTACCGATCGCTACGGCTCAGTCTGGTACAGGTGAATACACTCGCTCTATCTTTCAGGTGGTGACGATTGCCTTATTAGTCTCTTGGGTTGCAGCAGTTTTATTCGTACCTTATTTAGGCGAAAAGCTATTACCCGATTTTACTAAAACAGGTCATCAAGCACCTTGGTATGTCCGTTTATGGGCGAGATTAACTAAAAAACCGCAACCGAAAACTGTGGCTATTTCACAGGACCATCACTACGATCCTTATCAATCTAATTTCTATTTACGTTTTAGAAAGATGGTCGAGTTTTGTGTGACTTACCGTAAAACAGTGATTGCGACGACGGTGGGTATTTTTGTGCTATCTGTGCTGATGTTTAAGATAGTTCCTCAGCAGTTTTTCCCACCTTCGAACCGTGCCGAGATTTTAGTTGATTTAAAACTTGAAGAAGGCGCTTCTTTAACAGCGACAGAACAAGCTGTGAAAAAGGTTGAAAAGTTTCTGTCTAAACAAAAAGGTATTGATAACTATGTGGCCTATGTCGGTACAGGATCACCACGTTTTTATTTACCGTTAGACCAGCAATTACCGCAAGCCAGCTTTGCGCAGTTTGTAGTTCTGGCATCATCACTTGATGATCGTGATGAAATTCGTCGCTCGTTAGAAACACAAATTAAGCAATTACTTCCGCAAGTTCGTACTCGCGTGTCATTACTGGAAAATGGCCCACCTGTTGGTTATCCGTTGCAATATCGTGTGTCGGGTGAAGATCAAAATCTGGTACGTCAAGAAGCACAGAAAGTCGCTAAATTGATGAGCGAAAACCCGAATACGACCAATGTGCATTTAGATTGGGGTGAGCCGAGTAAGATTATTTCAATTCAAATTGACCAAGATCGTGCTCGACAAATGGGTGTGTCTAGTGTGGATTTAGCGAATTTCATTAATGCATCAATTACAGGTAGTGCGATTGAGCAATATCGTGAAAAGCGTGAACTCATTGAAATCCGTTTACGTGGTGATCAGAGCGAACGAGTTGAAGTGGCTTCCCTGGCAAGTTTAGCTGTACCAACGTCCAACGGAACGACTGTGCCTTTAGCCCAGATTGCTAAAATTGAGTATAAGTTTGAAGATGGTTTAATTTGGCATCGTAACCGCTTACCGACCATTACTGTTCGCGCAGATATTCGCACTCAATTACAACCAGCTACAGTGGTTGGCGAGTTAGCTGAATCAATGGATAAGTTACGTGCTGAATTACCAAGTGGTTATCTGGTTGAAGTTGGTGGAACTGTAGAAGAGTCTGCACGTGGGCAAAATTCCGTTAATGCGGGTATGCCACTGTTCTTGGCTGTGGTCATGACATTACTGATGATTCAGCTCAAAAGCTTATCTCGCGCGACCATTGTGTTGTTAACAGCTCCGCTTGGTTTAATTGGTGTGGTTTTATTCTTGCTCCTATTTAACAAACCATTTGGCTTTGTGGCCATGTTGGGCACAATTGCGCTCTCTGGCATGATCATGCGTAACTCGCTTATTTTGATTGATCAAATTGAACAAGACAGGCAAGCAGGACATCCAACATGGGAAGCGATTATTGAGGCGACAGTGCGTCGATTCCGCCCGATTATTTTGACTGCATTAGCCGCAGTTTTGGCCATGATTCCACTTTCACGAAGTATTTTCTTTGGTCCAATGGCAGTTGCGATCATGGGCGGCTTGATTGTTGCCACCTTACTGACATTATTTTTCTTACCTGCGCTCTACGCAGCGTGGTTTAAGGTGAAAAAAACCGCATAAAATACATAAATTTTTTGTGAATAAAGGTGCGAAATATTGAAAACTCCAATATAGTAGCACCTGTCTTTACACAAAAAATACAGGATTATTTCACTGCATAAAAAATAGGCTAAGTGCAGTGAATTGAGGTGAAATACAGATGGGGCAAGACCATATCGAACAGCATCGCCGTTATATAGTAATTTCTTATGCGTTCATGTTTCTTGCATTGTTTACGGTTATTTTTGCGGCCTTTGCTTATTTGGTCGCTCGTAAAGTGGCGGTTGTAGATAATGCAGAAGTTTGGATTCATGCGCATGCACTATGGATTATGCGAAACGGGATTCTATTTCTTTGTATGGCAATTTTTGCTGTGGTCTGGTTTATTCCGCTCTTCTTTTTTGCATGGGACAGTAACCTCTGGGTAACCGCCTCTACGGTTGCGGGTGTGGTATTTAGCGCTATTGCGTGGTTATTTCTATTAAATGCATGGTTAAAAGGCTTGTCTAAATATTTAAAAAATAAGGCAGTTTTTTAATATATCTATTTTTTAAACATTTTACCCTTGTAAATTCGGCTAAAGCCCCCCATTTAGTCGGCAATAGAGTATTGATAAAATTCCGTGAGGAGCACCGCCAAAAATGGCTAAACGTGATTATTATGAGGTTTTAGGCGTTTCAAAAACCGCAAGTGATGATGAGATCAAAAAAGCCTACCGTAAATTGGCGATGAAATATCATCCTGATAGAAACCCTGACAATGCCGAAGCTGAAGAGAAATTTAAAGAAGCTGCTGAAGCTTATGAAGTTTTATCGGACAGCGAAAAGCGTAGCATGTACGATCGCATGGGCCATAATGCGTTCGAAGGCGGCTTTGGCGGCGGTGGTGGTGGCTTTGGTGGATTTAGTGCCGAAGACATTTTCAGCCAGTTCGGTGATATCTTCGGTGGTGCATTCGGTGGTGGTGGACGTCAACAGCGTCAACGTCGCGGATCAGATCTACGCTATGTAATGGAACTTACCCTTGAAGAAGCTGTAAAAGGGGTGAAAAAAACCATTACCTTTACTGCTCCAGCACCTTGTGATGTGTGTGATGGTAAAGGTTCAAAAAATCCAAAAGATGTTGAAACCTGTAAAACTTGTCATGGTTCAGGACAAGTACGTATGCAGCAAGGTTTCTTCTCTGTACAACAAACATGTGGTACTTGTCGTGGCCAAGGTAAAATTATTAAAAACCCTTGTCAGGCATGTCATGGTTCAGGTGTGGCTGATCGCCAGCAAACGTTGGAAGTTACAATTCCAGCGGGTGTAGATAATGGTGACCGCGTTCGTTTGAGTGGCAAAGGCGAAGCAATTCGTGATGGCCAATCAGGTGATTTGTACGTTGAAGTCGTTGTTCGTGAACACGAAATTTTCCAACGTGATGGTGCCGATCTTTATATGGACGTACCAGTGAGCATTGCTGATGCTGCACTTGGTAAAGAAATTGAAATTCCAACTTTGGAAGGTCGCGTTAGCTTGAAGATTCCTGAGGGAACTCAAACAGGTAAATTATTCCGTTTACGTGGCAAAGGTGTTCGTCCAGTACGTAGCAGCATGGTAGGTGATTTACTCTGCCGTATTGTGGTAGAAACACCAGTCAACTTAAATTCTCGTCAACGTGAATTACTTAAAGAGTTGCAAGCTTCTTTTGATGGCGAAGACAGTGCTTCTTCACCGAAGAAAAAATCATTCTTTGATCGTTTGTTCGATTAATACTTGATTAGAAAAGAAATTAAAAAGAAGGCGGATATTGATAAAATATCCGCCTTTTTATTGCGCTGATTCATCTTATTATTTTTATTCTGCTTAAAAGAAAATTACGTCTGCTTACTCTGTAGGATGAGCAACATCAATATCATTAACACTTACGGTCGGTTCGCTAGAAGCAAGAGTAGGAGCATTTTCGATTACTGTTGCGGCTACTGCGTCTGCCTGTACAGCTACTTTTGGCGCCTCTGCTGTTGTTTCGCCAATAATCGGGTCAATATCTTCAACTTTAACGTCAGTGTTGGCATCAGTTGCTACAGTTTGAGCTGTAGGAGTTGCTGTTTGAGTACTTACGTTAGTTGTAATACGTGCTTTAGATAAGCTTTCTAATGTGTCTCCTGGCTGGATTGCAGGCTCTGCAAATGCCACTGAACTCATAATCCCCATCATCACCGTAAAGCCAATAATTCTCGAATGCATGCTGAACTCCTTATAGTCATCTTTTTTTCATTCGTGGCCCGTAGTGTGCAGATCAATTCTTTAAGTTTTGTGAAAACAGCTTAAATTTCAATTCATCTCAAAAAATAATTTTTACTTTTTATCGTGAGCAAAGAGTTTTGATATAGTAGACAAATTACGTAAAACAGAAGATTGGGAAGGATTATGTCAGCAGCTCCACGCATTGGTATTTTAGGTGCAGGCGGTCGTATGGGCCGTACGCTTATTCAAGCAGTTCAACAAGCAGGCTATCAATTAGCTGCTGCGGTAGAGCGTCCGGAAAGTAGTTTGGTGGGCACTGACGCTGGTGAACTTGCTGGTATTGGTTCAGTGGGTGTGAAGGTTTCAGGAAGCTTGGCCGATGTTCTGAAAGATTGCGATGTAATCATTGATTTTACTGCACCAGTTGCAACTGCTCAGCATTTGAAGCTTTGCCGTGAAGCTGGGGTTGCCATGGTTATTGGTACAACAGGTATGTCAGATGAGCAAAAAGCTGAATTAGACGAAGTTGCCACTCATACACCTGTAGTTTACGCAGCGAACTATTCAGTAGGCGTAAATGTATCAATCAAGTTACTTGAGCTTGCAGCAAAAGTATTTGGCGATACAGTAGATATTGAAGTGATTGAAGCTCATCACCGTCATAAAGTAGATGCGCCGTCAGGTACAGCGTTAATGATGGGTGAAGCAATTGCAGATACTTTAGGCCGTAACCTAAAAGAAGTTGCTGTCTATGGGCGTGAAGGGCACACAGGTCCACGTGACCGTCAAACGATTGGTTTTGAAACCATTCGTGGTGGCGATATCGTTGGTGAACACACTGTGATGTTCATTGGTGAAGGTGAGCGCGTTGAAGTGACTCATAAAGCAACGAATCGTATGAACTTTGCTGCTGGTGCAGTGCGAGCTGCTGCATGGGTTGTGGGCCGTGAAGCGCGTAAATATGACATGAAAGATGTTTTAGGATTGAACGACGTACAGGTTTAAAACCCTGTCCGTATTCCATGTGTAGCGAGAAAAACAAGATAGAGCAGAACATGAATAAAAAACAAATTGCCTTGACCACTCTTCTTTGCTTAAGCAGCCTCTGGACGGGGGCTGCTTCTACGGAAAAAGCTAAACTCAGCTTAGACCGTAATAATATTAAAGTCTGGACCTATCAAAAGACTGATAATCCAGTCTTTCAATATAAGGCTGAAACGACTTTTGATGTGCCACTTGAACGCGCTGTTGCTGTGATTTTAGATGTAAATCGTGCCGATCAGTGGGTGCCTTATATGGGCAAGGTTCAGATGTTGTCTCAAGATGAGAAAAAAGGTGAATTCACACTCTATATGCTGTTAGATTTTCCTTTTCCTCTAAAAGATCGCGATGTAGTAGTAAAAGGAAAAATGAGTAAAGCGGCCAATGGCCTCATTACCATTAAGAACACGGCGATTAATAGTAATTATCCAATACAACCTGATGTCGTGCGCTTAACTCGCTATGAGGGGGATTGGACCTTCCAGAAATTAGCGAATAACAAAGTTAAAGTAACCACAAGTGGTTATGCTGACCCAGCCGGTGCGATTCCGCTGAGCTTCGTAAATATGTTTGTTCAACAGCAACCTTACCAGATGTTGCTGAAAATGAAGCGGGAAGTGACTAGTCCGATTTACGAGCAACCTAAATTACCAGATATTTTAAAATGAATAACTTAAAAAAAGCGCCTGATCTCAGGCGCTTTTTTTTAATCTGAACATTGCTGCAAAGTTCGAACTGGGCTACTTTCACGTTTGATTTGGTATAGAACCAACAGTAAACCTAAACCCGCTAGTAATGCACCAGCAAATGATACTGCGCTATAACCCCAACCTAAATCGAGTACTAATGCACCTGCTGCTGCTCCAACTGCGTTACCTAAGTTAAAGGCACCGATATTTACTGAAGAGGCAAGGCCTGGTGCTTCGTGAGCGACAGACATTACACGCATTTGTAATGGTGGAACTAAAGCAAAAGTTGCAGCACCCCAGATCACTAATGCAATGGCTGCTCCAATCTGGCTTTGTGCAAGGATTGGGAAAGTCACCATCATCACAATTAACACAACCAAGAAACCAATCAGAGTTTTGTTAATAGACAAATCTGCAAAGCGACCGCCTAAATGGTTCCCCACTGAGAAACCGACACCAATCAACATCAGCATAAACGTAATGAAGGTCGGTGAAGCATGTGTAAACTCAGTCAAACTTGGCGCAATATAGGTATAGAGCGTAAACATTGCACCTGCACCAAGCACGGTGGTGAGTAGAGCAAGTATTACAGGAGTGCGCGTTAACACTTTCAACTCAGCTTTCACATTCGGTTTTTGGGCAACCATACCTTTTGGTAATGCTTTCCATAAAGCGAGCATAGTAATCACACCAAGCAATGAAATCGCAAGGAAGGACATACGCCAGCCAATGTTTTGCCCAACCCATGTTGCCAAAGGTACACCACCAATATTGGCAATGGTTAAGCCCATAAACATGGTTGCTACAGCACTGGCCTGTTTATGTGCGGGCACAATGCTTGCTGCTACAACTGAACCGATCCCGAAGAAAGCACCATGGTTAAGGCTTGTGATGAGACGCGCACCTAATAAGCTCATATAGCTTGGTGAAAACGCCGCTATCAGGTTACCTACCGTAAAGATCGCCATGAGAAAGATAAGCGCATTACGTCGAGCAAAACCACCAAACCACAGGGTCATGAAAGGCGCACCTAGCATGACGCCAAGTGCATAGCCCGTAATTAACATTCCGGCCGTTGGAATTGAAATGCCTAAATCATTAGCAATATTCGGCAACAATCCCATTGGAGAGAATTCCGTGGTGCCAATGGCAAAGGCACCAATTGCCAATGCCAATAACGAGAACGCCGTATTTGATTGAGTGTTCATGAGTTTAGTCCCAAACTGGTGCCCATGGCTCTGGGCTAACTTCACGACTGTTACGATCAAGTTCGGCAATCATTTGCATTTCAGCTGAAGTTAACTCGATATCCTGTGCTTTTAAGTTGCTAATCAGGTTTTCACGTTTAGTCGAAGATGGAATGACTGCAAAACCACGTTGCAATGCCCACGCAAGTGCAATTTGCGCTGTTGTTGCTTTATGAGCTGCTGCAATTTCAGTTAAAACTGGATCTTGAAGCACTTTACCGTACGCAAGCGTCATATATGAAGTGACATCAATATTCTTCTCTTGTAAGAAATTTACAAGTTTATGGTTTTGAAGATAAGGGCTTAACTCAATCTGGTTGGTTGCAATATTTTCAGCACCGATTGTGTCAATTGCTTGTTGGGTAAGCTCAATATTGAAGTTTGAAATACCAATTTGTTTAGTAAGACCTTGTTCTTTCGCTTCAAGTAAAAGCTTCATGATTTCAGGAATCGAAACGCCTAAATCTGGTGCTGGCCAATGAATCAAAGTTAAATCGACATGGTCAGTACGAAGCTTTTCTAAGCTTTCTTTTAAGCTTGGAATAAACTTATCTTGAGCAAAATTATCTACCCAGATTTTTGTGGTTAGAAATAAGTCCTGACGCGATACACCGCTTTCGGCAATGGCTTGACCAATCGCTGCTTCATTGTCATAAATTTGAGCAGTATCAATTACACGGTAACCTACGTCTAAAGCAGTTTTCACAGAATCAATGACTGCTTGTTCTTTAAGACGGAAAGTACCTAGACCAAAACGTGGAATATTCATGTGTTTACCTAAATTTGAATAATCATTTAACTTGATGTGCATTTTGCTTTTTTTATTGTTGCGAAAAAATAGATGAATAAGCAAAATATCTTTGATCATTAGTCAATAATGGAATAAGACATGAAATCAACCATTGAAGAACTCGTCGCGTTTATAGCAATCGTTGATACTGGTTCTTTTGTTGCGGCAGCAGAGCATTTAAAACAAACACCTTCGGGAGTTAGTCGATCTTTAACACGCTTGGAAGCTAAGTTAGATGTGACTTTGTTAGAGCGAACGACACGTAAATTGAAACTCACTCAAGAAGGGCAACAATTTTTGGTAAAGGCCCGTAAAATCTTAAATGAACTAAATGCGGCTGAAGAAGAACTACAAAAATCTGATCAGGGTACTGCGGGACTCATTCGCATTGATTCAGCAACACCGTTTGTTTTACATGTGATCGCACCATTAATGCATAAGTTTCGAGAGTTTTATCCAAATATTGAAATTGAGTTAAATAGTAATGATCAGGTGATTGATCTATTGCAGCATAAAACCGATGTGGCATTTCGGTTTGGGGAGCTTAATGATTCGAGTCTGCATGCCAAACTGGTGTGTAAAAGTCGCTTATTTATTGTTGCGAGCCCAGAATATCTAGCGATTAAAGGCACACCAACACAGCCTGAACAACTCGAACAGCATGATCTGATTGGTTTTACCAGACCTGCCTATATTAATAGCTGGCCGATTAAAATCGGCGATGAATATTTTTTTGCACAAGCAAATATTAAAGCTTCTAGTGGTGAAACGGTACGCCAACTCACGATTAGAGGCCATGGTATTGCACGACTATCTGAATTTGAAATTTGGAAAGATATTCAAGAAGGGCGATTGATTGCATTATTCGAAGATCAAATTGAACATCAATATCAAAGCATCCATGCTGTGTATTATCAACAAGAGCATCTACCAAAACGAATCCGTTTATTCATTGAGTTTTTGGCAGAACAGTTAAAAGATGGTTTTAAAAGCGCTCTCTAAAAGTAGCATAACCATCAGTTGGAAAATGAACTTCTAAAATTGGAGTGATTTGTCCCTCTGATGAATGCTGGGCCAGAAAATAGCTTTTTTGCTGTTGTCGACAACTAAAATATAATTTTGAATAAGTCGAATTCACCATGACAACTTCATTTGAGCTATTACGCTTATATTGATAATGAGAAATCGTACTGGCCTCATCATCAGTGCGTTGCTCCATTTTATAGTCTTGTTGATTGGTCATTTTTAAATAACCTTCAATGAGACTTTGGCAAACCGTATATCTGTACTGCTCGTTTTTTGGTTGTGGCTGGCAACCTGTTAAAACAATAGTAAATAACAATATAGCTTTTAATTTCATGATCTTGCTACTCTTTGAGTTGATTTCTATAGCGTAAAGGTGTTCTATAAACCAGTACAGATACAGAAATTTTTAAAAAAGCAGCACAGAATGACTTTCCAATATCAGGTTCTTGCCAATCAATTAGCACATCGAATTTATCAAGATGAGCTTAAGCATCATCAGAAGCTGATTTCATTACGAGATTTCGCTCGTCAGCACAGTATTAGCTTAAGCACAGCAAAAAGTTGCTATGAATTGCTTGAGGCGAGGGGACTGATTTATGTAAAGCCGAAATCAGGTTATTTTGTGGTTGCTCGTAGTCAATCTAGTCCTATTCCTGATAGCCCAGATTTTTTGTCTTTGCCTCGGCAAGTCTCAAATCTAGAGTTGCATAACCAAATTCAAGAAGCAGCCTTACAAAGCCATCTTGTACCGTTGGGTTCAATTCAGTTAACGCCGCATTTTATTCCGGTAGAAGGGTTACGTCGTTCTATTCAGCGGGCTTTAAAAAATTGCCAGCCACAAGACTTTCTCTATTGTAATAAACAAGGACATGAGCAATTAAGAAAAGCGCTTTCTGATCATTGGCGCGAAGACGGAATCTTCATTGCAACGGAAGATATTTTTATTACCAATGGTTGCATCCCCGCTTTGTCGTTAGTCATTCAGCATCTAACAGAAGTAGGCGATAGTATTTTAATTCCGACACCTACTTTCAATGGGCAACTACAGCTTTTAGCCAGTTTAAAACGGCAAATTATTGAAATTCCAGCACATCATCGTGGCATTGATCTTGAACGTTTAGAATCATTGATGGAGCAGGGGTTGGCGAAGGTTTGCCTGATGACAGCCAACTATCAAAATCCTTTAGGATATTGTTTAAGTAATGCAGAAAAACAAAAGATTGCTGAATTAGCTGCAAAGTATCAGTGCTTTATTATTGAAGACGATATTTTTGGTGAATGTGGTTACAGCAATGAACGCCCGCTACCGATTCGCTATTGGGACCGCGAAGGCTATGTCATTTGGTGTGGATCAGTTTCTAAGTCATTATCGAGTGCATATCGGGTAGGGTGGTTCTGTTTAAGTTCAAAGTTACAGCATTTAAAACTAGAGCTACTGGCAAGTAATATTGGCGTAAATACACCGCTACAATTAGGCCTAGCTGATTTTATTTATAGCCGTGGTTATCGAGAGCATTTAGAGCAGCTACGGCCAAATCTAATGCGACAGGTCGAGCAATATCGCAGTTGTATTTTAAGAGCCTTTGACGGCCTTCCAATTGCGTTAAGTCAGCCCGAAGGGGGCTACGCACTTTGGATACAATTACCTAAGGAGGTAGATACCTTAGCGCTGTATTACACTGCTAAAGCTGAAGGAATTACTGTGGTACCGGGCCATGTTTTTGGTGAGGATGAACGTTATCGACATTTCATTCGTTTAAATGCGGGGCATGAATTAACAGCAGACGTCCGCCAAGCAATTAGTGACTTGGCGGACTGGTCACGACAACAGATGAAAACCTTAAGTTAGTTTTATTCTGCGAAGTCTGCTTTCAACACAATGCGGTAGCGTGCCTGACCTGAGTGTAAACGTTCAATTGCCTCATTAAGCTGTGACATTGGAAATAGCTCAATTTGAGGCGCAATTTTTTTGCGTGCCGCAAACTTCAAGAGTTGACGTAGTGCAGCTGGTGAACCCGTCGGTGAGCCTGTCACTGACTTAGCACCACCAATAAGTGAACCTACAGAAACAGGAACAGGTTCAAGAGTAAGCCCCAAGAAGTGCAACGAACCATTCGGTGCTAGCGTAGAAATGAAAGCACGCCAGTTTAGGGTCACGTTTACTGTGCTGAGCAATAAATCAAATTTCCCTTTTTGTGCTGTTACCGCGTCTGTATCGCGGCTATTCACGACATGATCTGCTCCCATTGCTTTAAGTTCCTCTGTTTTATCAGGGTTGGAACTAAATGCAGTGATCTCACAGCCCCAAGCTTTGAGTAGCTTAATGGCGATATGGCCTAAACCTCCAATACCGATCACACCGACATGATGTGTTGCTTGAATTTTATGTTTGAGTAGTGGGTCAAAAACGGTAATTCCGCCACAAAGTAAAGGACCAGCACTTTCAGCGTCTAAATCTTCAGGGAGGGGAATAGCCCACTGCCAGCCTGCACGGACTTTATCGGCAAAACCACCAGCATGCCCCACGATTGTTGCAACACTTCCGCCTGTACAAAGTACTTGCTGACCACCAATACATTCATCGCAGGCTTGGCAACTTTCCGCGGTCCAACCAATGCCGACACGTTGCCCGATTTGTAGACCTTTGGCTTCTGAACCCAAAGCAACAATTCGTCCAATAATTTCATGACCCGCAACCACAGGGTACACAGTTGAACGCCATTCATTGTTCAAAACAGAAATATCAGAATGACATAAACCACAGTATTCAACTTTTACCTCAACCTGATGCGGTTGTAATTCACCTGCATCAAATTGATAGGGAACCAGTTTCTCACCAGCTTGCATTGCGGCATAAGCCTGAATCGTATTATTGCTCATCGGAAACTCCTTAAGCGGATTTGAACCGTTCGAGTGGGTTATGAAGCTTTAAATTGACAATCGTTTTCATGATCATCGACCATGCCTACTGCTTGCATAAAAGCATAACAGGTGGTTGGGCCGACAAATTTGAAGCCATTCTTTTTAAGAGTCTTGGAAAGTTTTACGCTGAGTTCAGTTTGTGCAGGAGCCTTACGATAATCTACAACATCATTGTGTTGTGGAGCTGCATCTACAAACTGCCAAAGCCATTTAGGAACATCACCAACTTGGGCCTTGAGAGCTTGCCAAGCAATTGCATTATCACGAATAGCTTTGAGTTTGCCTAAGTGGCGAATTAAGCCTGCATCGGATAATTTTAGTTCTAAAAAATCATCTGTGAATGAAGCAATTTCTGCAATCGGATGATTAAAAAAGTGCTGACGGTAGCTTTCTCTTTTTTTCAGTACGGTAATCCAAGATAAACCAGCTTGCTGGCCTTCAAGGCAAAGCATTTCAAATAAACGTGCTTCGTCATGTTCCGGTTTGCCCCATTCTTCATCATGGTAGGCAATATAGAGTGGATCGTCGGAACACCATCCGCAACGTTGAGTTTTCATGATAATGCTCCTTATATTTATCTTAGAATTTTAAAGTTTAAACAGCACCCATTCATTTGGGCGAGTATCCCAATAATACAGTTCAGCTTGAGTTAAGTCTTCAAACTTTAGCCAAAAGTCTTTACCAACTTTATCTGAAAAACCGGTACTGATTAGCAGGGCATCATCACTGATTTCCATGATCCAGCCTTGATAGCTATTGCCATTTAAAATGATCTTTTGCTGGTTGCCAGACTCGGCAAACTCTACTAAGCGATTGATCAGCGCTTCCGACATAAAATGTTCCTAGCGTAAATATGAATAAGGATTAACAGCACCACGTCCTTTACCATCTAGGTAAAGACCATAATGAAGATGAGGTGAAGTATAACGTGCATTGCCCGTATTGCCGACATAGCCAATTAGATCGCCCTTTTTGACATAGTCACCCACATTTAGGCCACGTTTGTGGTCATCAAGGTGGGCATAATAGTGCCATGTCCCGGCTGGACCTAAAATCCAGATGACTTTGCCACCTAAGTTGTTATTGCGAAGATCGGCAATGAGTCCTTCGGTTGCACTGTACACTTTGGTTCCACGTGGAGCCAAAATATCAATTCCTTCGTGACTACGACCCTGACTGCGAGCAGCTCCCCAAGTGTCTTTTAACTCATCTCGATCAACACCTTTCACGGGTACAGGCAGTCGATTTGGAAGCTGCATACTTTTAAGTTTATTAACTTGAGCAGGTGGAAGTGGGGCAGGTTTTTTAGGTGCACTGGCACAGGCCGCCAATAGAATAATCAGAAAACCAAGTGAGAAATGAGAAACCAAACGTCGCACAAAATACTCCCTGTCACAGTCATATCAAAATTATTTTGCTCACTATGTCACGAACGGCTTGTCGAGATCAATTTTTTCATGGCTGTTGGAACTCCTTTAGCAATAGCCTGTTCCGGACTCAACCATTGGCCTTCAAGTTCAATAGCCAGATGTTCTTTTTGGTCAGGTTCCACGTGGAACATGTGGGCATTAAGTAACCATGTGAAGTGAGTGAAACTATGACTGATCTGAAAAGTTTGCGGTTGAGGTTGTAATTTAAATTGCTGACTTAAGCTTAGTCGCTCATGTTCATTTTCTAAAATAGGTAAACAGAATAAACCGCCCCATAGACCATGGGCTTGGCGTTGTTGCCAGAACCATTCATCTTCACATTGAATAATAAGAACATCTGCTGTTCTAACAGGTGGTGTTTTTTTCGGTTTCTTAAAAGGTAATTCTTGTTCTAAACCTTGCTGATAAGCCTGACAATGAGCTTGCATTGGACAATATAAACAAAGCGGTTTTTTAGGCGTACAAATCGTCGCGCCCAAGTCCATAATCGCTTGCGTGTAGTCATGATTACGATGAGTCGGGCAAAGCTCTTCAGCCAGTTTCCACATTTCACGTTCGTGCTGTGGTTTGCTTAAGTCATCTTCAATAGCAAAAAAACGGGCTAAAACGCGTTTCACGTTGCCATCCATAATGACGCCGTACTGACGTAAACCCAAAGACATAAGTGCACCTGCGGTAGAGGGACCAATGCCGGGTAGTGCAATCCATTCTTCTAGTGTTTCAGGAAACTTGCCCTGCTGAGCAACAAGACCAGCAGCTTTATGTAAATTGCGTGCACGAGCGTAATAGCCGAGACCTGCCCAATAAGGCGCTACTTCATCCCAAGTTGCATGACCTAACGTCTCTACAGTTGGGAAGCGCTCCATAAAGCGGTCAAAATATTGCAGAACCGTTTTCACCTGAGTCTGCTGCAACATAATTTCAGAAACCCAAACTTTGTACGGATCATCTGCAACTTGCCAAGGCAAATCGTGACGACCATGTTGATCGAACCAGTTTAAAAGGGCATCAGAAAAAGAAAATTCAGGCATGAATAGCTATAGAAGAGAAGTAAGGGCTAAATTATAGCTGAAATTTAGATGAAATTTTGTTTAAAGCAGGCGAACAGCGAGAGTATGTTAAAACAGAGATTACCTGATAATGAGTAACCTCTGCTTCATGTATAAAAAGGACTAATCCTTTTGTACACCCCAACGTTGGTCAAGTTTCAACGGTTGGTTTTTGTAGTACGGAATGACATGAATGTGGAAATGATCAGAATTTTGTCCGAACACTTCACCATCGTTGAAGCCAATATGGAAACCGTCTGGTTGATGGCGAAGTTGTGTTTCGTGGCGAGCAATTTCAAGAAGTGTAAGCAAGCCTTGATGTTCTTTAGAAGTGATATCAAAAAAAGAACGTACATGGCGTAGTGGCGTTACCACACAGTGGCCTTTAGATAGCGGATTAGAATCAGGCAAAATTACAGCAAATTCATTCTTATCAATGATGTCATATTCATCAAATTCGCAATACGGACATTTCTTGTCAGTCATTGTTGTATCCTCTCATGTTATTCCATTAAACCCCGAGTGCGGGAAATAAGACTAGGCTTTGCTCTAGCTCAACGGGAGTATAGTTATTGAAGTATGGTTTAAAAAATACAGTAAAAATATTGCAAAGTCATAAACATTTAAGGGAGCAAATGCGAAAAAACATTTGCTCCAAATTAGCTTCTTTTATTTTAAAGTACGATCTAACAACTCGTACATTTTAGCAAGGCCTTGTTTTTCCGCTTCGCTATTGTAGCCAAGGTCTACACCGTTTGCTTTAGCTTTTTCATCTGCAAGCGGGTTACTAAAGCCATGTTTAGCACCTTCTAAAACCACTACTTCGTGTTTAACCTCAGCAGCTTGCATCTCTTTTTCAAAATTAGCAACATCTTCTAAGGTGACCATGCTGTCTAGTTCACCATGTAGTACTAAAACTTCACCTTGAATGTTGCCTTTTTGAGCAGGTGCTTTCGGAGCTAATGTAGCATGGAACGTTATAATTGATTTAAGTGGTGCACCTGAGCGAGCAAGGTCTAATACAACTTTGCCACCATAGCAGAAACCAATTGCAGCAAGTTTTTCACTATTTACTTCTGGTTGGGCCGCTAGAGTTTGAAGCGCTGCATTGGCACGGTCAGTAACCGTATCTAAATTTTCAAATGTCTGCATCATCCATTCATAGGCTTGAGCGGCAGTCGAAGTTACTTTTTTATCGCCATACATATCAATTGCAAGCGCAGCATAGCCATGTTCAGCAAGCTCGCGTGCACGTTGTTCCGTATATTCATTACGACCCCACCACTCAGGACCAACAATTACACCCGCAACAGGTGTTTCACTATCTGGAGCCGCAAAGTAACCAATTAAATGGCTGCCATCTGGTGCAGTATATTGAATTTCACGGGTTTTAATTGCTGTACTCATAACCTTAATCCTGAAATTTAAAGAGATTTAAACACGCTTGATTAAAGCATAAAAAGATAAAAGTAATATAAATAACTGTGTAAGAATCTACATCAAAACAAAAGAGAGAAATCTTCAGGCAATAAAAAAGAAGGAAACCAGTTCCTTCTTTTTAGGTGATCATGATTAAGTTACGTTCTGCCTCGCGAAATGAACCCAATTACAGCGAGAATTACAGCCACAACTAATAAAATCACGGCAAAGTCTTTAGATAGTCCTGCAACACCACCAAACCCTAATAGACTGGCAATGAGTGCAATCACTGCAAAAATTATAGCCCAACGGAACATATGCTGTTCTCCTTATTTTTTCATTGTTGTTTAACTATATAGCTTGTTTTTTGCACCGAATGTGTCGTTTATGTGGTTGAAATGTATATTAAACAATCATTTTGTGATGCTAGGAATACAGCTTCTTTTTTCGTACAGACGACTTCAATGTTATACTTATTTACTGTTTCATCTCATCAGCTGCTAAAACATTATGTCTACCGAGACCTCACTTCGACCACTCTTCTGGAAAAACTATCCATTAGAGCAACTCACTCAAATTGAGTGGGAAGCTTTATGCGATGGGTGTGGTTTGTGCTGTTTGGTCAAGCTTGAAGATGAAGATACCCATGAGGTGGCTTATACCAAAGTGGCCTGTAAGTTACTCGATTGTGATACAGGACGTTGTACCGATTATCCAAATCGTCAGCAGCAAGTGCCAGACTGTTTGCAACTAACCCCAGAGTCTTTAAAAACAATTCATTGGTTACCATCGAGCTGTGCCTATAAGCGATTGAATGAAGGCAAAAATCTACCTTCTTGGCATTATTTAAATACAGGTTCGAGACAAAGCGTCGTTAAGGCGAAAAAGTCAGTTGCTGGACGTTGTCTTTCTGAAGTTGATGTCCATGAAGATGATCTTGAAGATTATGTCGTACGATGGGTGCGTTAATATGCTCGTGATGGGCATTTTTAATTACAACGTATTATAAAGTAACATTTTATCGTAAATTTTTTGCTCATCTCCGTTATATAACAATAAAAACAAAAGGAGATAAAAATGATGAGACGATTAGCAACCCCCTTATTATGTAGTAGCTTTTTTTTGTTGATGGCTTGTGGGTCTAATAATACAAATTCAAAAAATCTTGAACAAAATACGTCTGCAAAAACAGAGCAGACAGCCTTAACCAAACAACCTTATCAAACTGAAATATTTGCTCAATTCAATGAACCTTGGGCTTTGACCAGCTTGCCTGATCAGCGTTTATTAGTCACTGAACGGCAAGGTAAATTAAAAATTTTTAATCCTAAAAATAAACAAATCTTGGATGTACAAGGCATTCCAGCAGTGAACTATGGGGGGCAGGGTGGTTTAGGAGATGTAGCTTTACACCCAGACTTTGCCAAAAATCATTGGGTTTATCTCAGCTACGCTACAAAAGGACAAGGGGGATCTGGAGCAGTTATTTCACGTGCGAAACTAGATTTATCTAATCCCAATCAGCCAAAACTTAACGATATAAAGCAGATTTGGCAACAAGTACCTAAAGTTTCAGGACAAGGCCATTATGGACATCGCATGCTTTTTGGGGCAGACGGTAAGCTGTGGGTCAGTTCAGGTGAGAGACAAAAGTTTGACCCTGCTCAAAACATGAAAAGTAACTTGGGTAAAATCTTGCGTTTAAATGAGGATGGTTCAGCGGTTGTAGATAACCCTTTTTATAAGCAAGGCGGGGTCACTGCTGAAATATGGTCGCTTGGACACCGTAATCCATTAGGTATGGCTTTTGATCGCCAAGGACAGCTCTGGGTAGTTGAAATGGGGCCTAAAGGTGGTGATGAGCTTAACGTCATCGTAAAAGGTGAAAATTATGGTTATCCAATCGTTTCAAATGGAGACCATTATTCAGGTCAACCTATTCCAGACCATCACACTCGCCCAGAATTTAAAGCACCAGAAATTGACTGGACTCCCGTAATCTCTCCGTCGAGCCTAATCATTTATCAGGGACAACAATTTCCTGCATGGAAAAATAAGGCGTTAATTGGCGGGCTATCTTCAGAAGCAATTATTGTGGTGGATTTAGAGCATAAACCCGTGAAAGAAGTGCAAAGATTAGATATGAAAAAACGTATTCGTGGATTACATGAAGCCCAAGACGGCTCGATTTGGGTGATTGAAGACGGTTCAAATGCGCGTTTACTGAAGCTAAGTAAGAAACCCTCTTAATACGAACCAGCCAGTAAATAACGGACGTGTCTCATAGATTCAAATTGTAGATTTCTGTGAGACACAATAGACTATAGTGAAAAGACGATAAAGCAATTTGAGATGTCAGACACCCATATTCCACTTCCTGAACGCCTGCGCCCGAGAGACTTGTCTGAAATTATTGGGCAAGATCATTTATTAGGTGAACATGCGCCCTTACGTCAAATGATTGATCAGGGGCATTTGCCTTCTATTATTTTTTGGGGGCCACCAGGTGTTGGTAAAACAACAATTGCTTTGCTTTTGGCTCAAGCGATAGATCGCCCATTTGTGAGCTTATCTGCGCTGAATACGGGCGTAAAAGAATTACGTGAAGTGATTGCAGAAAGTGGTGATTTACTGACACCTGTAGTTTTCATTGACGAAATTCACCGATTTAATAAATCACAGCAAGATGCATTATTGGGTGCAGTTGAAAAAGGCAAAATTACCTTAATTGGCGCGACGACTGAAAACCCATCTTTTGAGGTGAATAGTGCGCTTTTATCTCGCTGTCAGGTCTATACCTTAAATAGTTTAGACAGTGAGGCAATTCAGACACTTCTCAATAATGCACTTCAAGCCGATAAATTCTTAAAAGAGCGTTACATTCATGTTGAAGAATATGATGCTCTCATTCAGTTTGCAGCAGGTGATGCGCGTAAAGCACTGAATTTACTTGATCTGATCGCAAGTACCTTTGAACCAGAAATTGAAAACACGATTACCAATGCGGTGGTGGTGAAAGTTGCTCAGCAAAATATTGCGCGTTATGACAAATCTGGTGAACAGCATTACGACCTAGTTTCAGCCTTTATTAAATCAATTCGTGGTAGTGATCCAGATGCAACCCTCTATTGGATGGCACGTATGCTTAAAGGCGGAGAAGATCCGGTTTTTATTGCAAGACGTATGCTGATTGCTGCCTCAGAAGACATTGGAAACTCTAACCCTAACGCGCTATTGCTAGCAGGCGAGTGTTTCCGCTCTGTACAAGCGGTGGGGATGCCTGAGGCTCGAATTATTTTGGGCCAAACCGCGGTTTATTTAGCAACGAGTGCAAAAAGTAATAGTACTTATTTAGCGATTAATAAGGCTCTGGAACTTGCTGAAAAAACGGCAAATTTGCCTGTGCCTTTACATTTGAGAAATGCGCCGACCAAGCTGATGAAGCAACAAGGTTATGGGATTAATTATCTCTATCCTCACGATTATCCTGAGCACTTTGTGTTGCAGGACTATTTGCCACCTGAGTTAAAGGGAACCAAACTCTATGAATCTGCAAGAAACAAGCGTGAGGTTGAAGGTGAGCGCTTACAGCAACGCAGATGGCAGCAGGAACAATAGTTTATTGATGCTTCTGCTCTAGTTCTTCAGTCACTTGACCATAAATCAGTAGTGTAAATACACCTGTGCCGCCAATAATATTGCCAATAGTGGTGGGGATCAGGAAAGTAAACAGATAGTCATTAATGGAAGCCTCTCCTTGCCAGACGAGATAGGACATTTCTGTAGAACCCACCACTACATGGGTAAAGTCACCCAGTCCTATCAAGTAAGTCATGAAAAAGATGAGCAGGAACTTATTAGTAACTGAGGGCAACATCCAAACCAAGGCAGCAATTAACAGCCCTGACATAATACCTTTGAGCATATTCTGGGTTGCAGAAAAGGAACCGACATGATGGGCGAGTTCATCCAGTGCTTTGTCAATATCTGGAGTAAACAGGTGAGTAGTTAAGAAAAATAAACTCGCCAACGCTGTCCCAATGATATTGCAGAGAATCACAATCCCCCATAAGCGGCCCACTGCTCGTAATTTATCGAAGGTAAAGGGTTTGAATAAAGGCACAACAGTGGTGATGGTATTCTCGGTAAAGAGTTGCATGTGACCCAAAATAGCGATCAGGAACCCAATGGTATAACCGATATTGGTGATTAAATCGGTCCAAACAGCATCAGTTGGGAGATAAGAAGCAATAATGGCTTTAAATACAAATGAAAAACTGATGACTAAACCCGCCGCAATCCCTGAAAAGATCAGTGCGGCCGTTGGACGATCCAGCTCTTCGGCACCATCACGGCGGATAATTTCATAGACCAAACGGGGTGACAGTTTTTCATGTTCTTCAACTGCCATTTTTTCACGCCAGCTTAAGGTTTTCTCGACCTTTTTTTCCTCTATTTCATGATCCATCAGGTTTACTCCTCACTGAATAAATAATTTATATTTCTTATTTTTATTTATTGATAAGGCAGTACTTGGGATAAATCCAGTCGATTCCTAACAGCTTTATGTGTCTTTTTATAAATTGAATGTGAAGTGGCAGCAGATTATCAGCAATAAGATTAAAGAAATGTATAAGCCCTTAACGTACGGATCAGTGCCATATAGTCACCTTGGGAGGCTTTAGAAATAACAGATTCGACTTCTGCCTGACTCCAGCCTTGTTTTAAGGCGGAATTGCTAAAGTTAGTTAATAAGACCAAAGGATTTTCACCAAAAAGGATTGGATGATTCGTTAATCTCTTTTCAAGCTTAGATATTTCCATAGCTTTACCCTAGTTTTGAAATTTAATTATTGTGAAGTGCTTAATGTTTTTTTAGATTTTAGTGTTTTAAATTAAGTTTGTGCAAGTGCTAATTTACTTTAATAGACAAATCTGTCTACTTTTTAATATCTCAAGTAATTAAATATAAAAAAACCGGGCTAAAGCCCGGTTTTTCATGAAGTTTGAACGATTAGAGAGCAGATAAATCTACGCCTAAACGAGCAGCAACTTCTTCATAAGCTTCAACAACACCGCCTAAACCTTGACGGAAACGGTCTTTGTCGAGTTTTTTCTTAGAGTCTTTATCCCATAGACGGCAGCCGTCTGGAGAGAATTCATCACCAAGCACGATACGATCATGGAAAACACCGAATTCAAGCTTGAAGTCCACCAAGATCATGTTGCCTTCAGCAAATAATGCTTTTAATACATCGTTTACTTGGTAAGTTAACACTTTCATTTGTTCTAATTGTTCAGCAGTCGCCCAACCTAAAGCAATCGCTTGAGATTCGTTAACCATTGGGTCGCCTAGACCGTCATCTTTATAGAACAATTCAAATGTAGGAGGAGTTAATTCTTTACCTTCTTCTACACCTAAGCGACGGCATAGAGAACCAGCTGCGTAGTTACGAATTACACATTCAACAGGAATCATTTGAAGTTTTTTAACAAGCACTTCAGTTGGAGAAAGCAATTTTTCAAAATGCGTTTCAATACCTGCAGCAGCAAGTTTTTCCATGATGAAGGCGTTAAAAAGGTTGTTCACCTTGCCTTTACGATCTAGTTGTTCGATTTTTTCGCCGTTGAACGCAGAGGCATCATCACGAAAGACTAAAATCAGATGGTCGGCATTGTCTGTTTCATATACAGATTTTGCTTTACCAGTATAGAGCAAGGTTTGTTTTAACATGAGGGAACCTTTTAAAAAAAATGCCTAGTAAACGACTAGGCTGGCCAATTTTGGTAAATCTGGTTTAACACTTCAGCAGCCACATCTGGGCTTGCAAAAGTGTTGTCTACATTAAATAGAGCAAGAGTATGACTTGAACCTACACCAGTAAGTTTAAGCACATAAGTATTGTCATTTACTTTAATCGTCGCCTGATTACTGCCTTGAGCGATGATGTTGTAATTTAAAGTACTTAATGTCGCTTTGGTGTATTGCCAGATCTCGGTCGTATTCCCATCAACTTTTAATAATGGGTTTTTATTACCGTCGGTCACAAGCTGAGGACGTCCAAGCGCAGTTGTCGTTTGAGCAGATGCATCTGCTGTTGCATTGTTACCTTGAGTTTGTTCAGGGCGTGGCAATGCAAAACGGTTACCACGCTGGTTTTCAAACTTCGGCGCGTGCTCAATAGCGAGCTGGTCAACAGTTGGTGCAGGATACAAAGGTGTCGCTGGTCGTACAGTTGCATCGGCAGGATACTCAAGCGGGGCAAGTTGCTTGGCATTTTTATAATCTAAAGAGTGATTATTAATTGCGAAGCGACCACAACCAGCTAAACTTAAGGCTGAAACTGCAAGGACTAAACCAAGACGTAATTGCATCATAAATTGCTCTTATTAAATAATTCCCGCATCTTTTAGGGCATTGCGGAGAGGTTCGCGATATTGCTCAGCGAGAGGAGTCAGTGGTAAACGAATACCAGTATCAATCAGTCCCATCTCATGTAGTGCCCATTTCACAGGAATTGGGTTTGATTCGCAAAATAGAATATTGTGTAAATTTGCAATCTTATTGTTAATCGTCTTCGCTTGTTGTTCATCTTTGGCAATCGCAACAGCGCATACTTCACTCATTGCTTTAGGTGCAACATTTGCAGTAACCGAAATATTACCGTCAGCGCCAAGAAGCATGAGTTCCCAAGCAGTTTCGTCGTCACCTGAGTAGACAGCCATCTTGCCGTTTAAAGCTTCGATTAATGCTTTACCGCGAGGTACATCACCTGTCGCATCTTTAATACCAACAATATTAGGGATCTCTGCTAAACGTACAGCTGTATCGTTTGCAAGATCTACACCAGTACGACCTGGTACGTTATAAAGAATAAGAGGTAGTTCTACGGCTTCAGCAATCGCTTTATAGTGTTGGAATAGGCCTTCTTGAGTTGGCTTGTTATAGTACGGCGTCACAAGTAAAGCTGCATCCGCGCCAAGATCTTTCGCAGCTTTAGTTAATTCGATTGCTTCACGGGTTGAGTTTGCACCAGTACCGGCAATAATTGGAATACGTTTATTGGCTACACGAATAATTTCTTTAATAACCTGTGTGTGCTCTTCCATGCTCAATGTTGAGGCTTCGCCGGTTGTACCGACGGCTACAATACTGTTTGTACCTTGTTCTATGTGCCACTCAACCAGCTTCTCAAGACCCTTCCAATCTACACCGCCGTCTTTCAACATTGGTGTGACGATTGCGACGATTGAGCCTTGAATGGTCTGTGCTTGCTGAGTCATTTTTAAAAATATCCTATTTATCCATCCGAATCTGAGGTAAGAAAAACAAAATGTGGGATGGTTGCAGTATTTTGATTGTCCAGTTCTAACAATAACAGATTGTTGAATGACAATTATGCAAATTATGACTGATCAGACGCATAAGAACAATACGCCTAACGGATAATCGCGAGGTAAACTTGAGGAAAAGATAGGATGTTTTCATTATTGTCAGCTGAGAGAGGCCAGTAAATATAACAATAGAGCCTGATTCGACTGGACCTTACTTAATATGTACTTTTTTTATGGCAAGATAGAATGCAATTTTCCCGGTTGGGATTGAAGATGACATGAATATGAATAAACAACCACAAAATGCGGTTTTAATCGTAGTTGATGTGCAAAATGGTTTTACACCGGGTGGAAATTTAGCAGTTGCCGATGCCGATAAAATTATTCCAACGATTAACCAACTTGCTGATTGTTTTGAAAATGTTGTTTTGACACAAGATTGGCATCCCGATAATCATATCTCTTTTGCACAAAACCATTCGGGTAAGCAGCCATTTGAAACCATTGAACTCGACTATGGGCCACAAGTGCTTTGGCCTAAGCATTGTGTGCAAGGTACTCACGATGCCGAATTTCATCCGAATTTAAATATTCCGACCGCTCAACTGATTATTCGAAAAGGCTTTCATGCTCATATTGATAGCTACTCGGCTTTTATGGAAGCAGACCACGCTACAATGACGGGTTTAACGGGTTACTTAAAAGAACGCGGTATTGATACGGTTTACGTGGTCGGAATTGCCACGGACTTTTGCGTGGCATGGACTGCCTTGGATGCAGTTAAACAAGGTTTTAAAACTTTAGTGGTTGAAGATGCTTGTAAAGCTATTGATCTGAATGGCTCGTTAGAACACGCGTGGCAAACCATGCAGCAACAAGGTGTTATCCGTATTCAATCGGCTGATCTGTTGAGTGGGCGCTAAGTCTATTGGTCTAGTATTTTAATTTTTAGGGATAGAAAGTATGTCTGCATTACTGCACTTTACCCAATTTATTCAAAAAACTTTTGCCTTATGGGTCATTGTTTTTGCAGCACTAGCGCTATGGCAGCCTGAATTTTTTGTTTGGCTTAAAGCTTACATTCCATGGATCTTGGGCATTATTATGCTCGGCATGGGAATGACCATGACTGTAGACGACTTTAAAGGTGTATTGCAAAGCCCTAAAGCTGTGTTGATTGGGGTGGTTGCCCAGTTTGTGGTGATGCCCGGTTTAGCATATGTTCTATGTAAATTATTTAACTTACCGCCTGAAATCGCCGTTGGGGTGATTTTAGTGGGGTGCTGTCCAGGTGGAACGGCTTCAAACGTGATTACCTACATGGCCAAAGGCAATGTGGCTTTATCGGTTGCTTGTACATCAGTATCAACGCTTTTAGCGCCAGTATTAACACCAGCGATTTTTTATTTGCTTGCTAGCCAATGGCTAAAGATTGATGCAGCTTCGATGTTTATTTCGATTTTGCAGGTGGTGTTGCTTCCTATTGTGGTTGGTCTAATTTTAAGAACATGGCTTAAACGTCAGGTCGAATCCTATATTCAAGTCATGCCATTAGTTTCAGTGATTGCAATTGTAGCGATCGTGGCTGCGATTATTGGTGGAAGCAAAGCGGCTATTCTACAGTCGGGTTTGCTTATTTTGGCGGTAGTGATCTTACATAATGGATTTGGATATTTATTAGGTTTTGCAGCAGCGCGATTCTTTAAATTGCCTTATGCAGACAGTAAGGCAATTGCTATTGAGGTAGGGATGCAAAACTCAGGTTTGGGTGTAGCGCTTGCAGCAGTACATTTTGCTGCTTCTCCAATTACAGCTGTACCAAGTGCGATTTTCAGTCTTTGGCACAATATTTCTGGGCCTGCACTAGCGACTTATTGGGCAAGTCGTACAGAGGTAGACAAATCCATTCAAGTGAAAGCTGACTAATTCACTAAAGAGGATTGATAGCTAACCAACCTTCAATCTCATTTTCAGAAATTACCTTAAAACCATGGCACTGTAACAGTGCTGTGGTAATTCCAGTTCCAACAATTTTTTCCCCTTGAAAAGTCCCGTTATAAATTTTTTGACTGCCGCAAGAAGGGCTATTTTCTTTTAAAACCACACAGCTTGCTTTTATTTGCTGTGCAATTTCTAAAGTGCGGTAAGCGCCTTTCAAATATAAGTCTGTTACATCTAAACCAGATGAGTCGGTAATTTTTGCCTTGCCATCAAGTACATCTTGACCTGTTCCTCCTACAATTTCTGCGGGTAAGCGAGGAGTAGTAAAACCGCCTAATAACTCTGGACATAATGATTGGGCTTTTTTATTGAGTAATAGCTGCTTAAGTAAAGTATTTGGACAAGATTTACCATCATATCGAACAGGTTCACCAATTAAACATGCGCTGACTAGAAGCATAGTTTTCCAAACTCAAAGCAGGTGAGATTTTTGAAGATTAAGAATCATAAACAGAATATGGAATATGACAATTCATTTTAAAAACAGACAAATTAAAAGATTACTAAAATTATGCAATTCATAATTAAGTTATGTATTGCATAATTTAATTGTTTTTAGTAGCATCTAATTCAAGGTAAATGGCCAGTGGAGATCCAACAAGGATGTTGGTCTCCATAAATCTATAAATGATTTTTAGGAAAAGACGATTTTTAAAGGTTTATTGAAAAATCTCAATCGTACTTTTAGATAACAAAGGACAGTGTGTATGGAAAACAAACACTACATGGAACGGAAATTAATCATCAAAGGCTCTACGCTCATCATATCTTCATTTTAATGATTCGTTTTTTTCTCATAGGATGCGTTGGGTTAAGGCATTTTGACGGTTCAAATACTCACCCAATGATTACGTATTCTATAGAGAAAGGAGCTGAGTTCATCAGCAATAGAGATAAACGGAACAGGTAATCACCAGAGGGAAACTAGATGGATATTTTAGAGAACCCATTAGAATTATGCGGTTTTGCATTTATTGAGTTTGTTTCAAAAGAAAATGAATTAGATCCAATTTTTGAAACAATCGGCTTTTCAAAAGTAGCCAAGCATAAATCGAAAGAAGCGTACTTATGGCGTCAAGGAAATATCAATATTATCCTGAATTATCAGCCAGAATCTTATGCTTCATTCTTCTTTAATGAACATGGTCCATCTGCTTGTGCGATGGGTTTCAAAACACGTGATGCAGCAAAAGCTTTCCAAAAAGCAGTAGAGCTTGGCGCTGAACCAATGTATTCAAAAGTTGGGCCAATGGAGCTTAACATTCCGGCAATTAAAGGTATTGGTGGTATGCCGATCTTCTTAGTTGACCGCGATATTTATGAAAATGATTTTACTTTCTTTGATGATGCTCAAAGACACCCAGTAGGTGCAGGCTTAAATGAAATTGACCATTTAACTCATAATGTCTACAAAGGCCGTATGGAGTATTGGGCAAACTTCTATGAAAAAATCTTTAACTTCCAAGAAATTCGCTACTTTGATATTAAGGGCGAATATACGGGCTTAACGTCTAAAGCATTAACAGCACCAGACGGCAAGATTCGTATTCCATTAAACGAAGACTCAGACAAAGGAAACGGCCAAATTGCAGAATTTCTATCTGACTTTAATGGCGAAGGTATTCAACATATCGCGTTTATTTGTGATGACTTAATTTCGACTTGGGATAAGTTAAAAGGCCTTGGTCTGAAATTTATGACACCACCGCCAAATACCTATTATGAAATGCTACCAGAACGTTTACCTGAGCATGGTGAGCCAACTGAAGAGTTAAAACAGCGTGGTATTTTGCTAGACGGCAATACTAAAGATGGTCAGAAGAAACTGTTATTGCAAATTTTCTCTGAAAACATGATTGGTCCAGTCTTCTTTGAATTTATTCAACGTAAAGATGATGATGGCTTTGGTGAAGGTAACTTCAAGGCATTATTTGAATCGATTGAACGTGACCAGATTCGCCGTGGTGTTCTAGAAGCTAAATAAGCTGAGCTTTATTCCTGATGTAAAAAAACCAAGAGTTTGATCTCTTGGTTTTTTTATTGCTATTGATTAGCGGCTTTTAATATATTGATTGATGAGCTTTACTTCATTTTTCAAGATTTCAATCGTTTTACTGTGAGGGTCGACTGGTAAAAACATTTCGCTATCCAGTGCGACAATACAAAATTCAATGCTTTGATTTGAGTTAAACACAGGTAAACCCACCGCATTAATTCCTGTCAGTAAGTCACCTTTTGCTGCCGACATTTCTTGCTGGCGAATGGTTTCTTTAAGCTCTGTAAACGCTTCCCAGTTTTGTGGTGCGATGTTTAGACCTAGCTCTTGATGTTTCTGCCATTCTGTTTCCATTAAGGGGCGAACAAAATGCTCTGGAAGAAAAGAAGCAAATAAACGTCCCGCAGCAGAATTGACTAAAGGCATAATTGAGCCGACTTTAGTGACAATCGAAATAGGGTGGTTTGATTCAATCGATTGAACAACTACAGGGCCTTTAGGCGACCATTTACTAATTTGTATGCCGCAACCAATTTTATTTTGTAGGTCGTAAATTAAATGCTGTACCAGCTGTAGTGTGTCGCTATGCTGAACACAGTTTAGACCTAAGCGCCATGCCTGATCACCTAAAGCATATTGCCCATCATCAAGTTGTTTTGCATATTCCATGCGAATAAGGCTGACCAGATAGCGATGCACTTTGGCAGGATGCATTTCTAGCTTGCTCGATAGATCTTTGAGAATAATAGGTTGATTGTGCTCTAAAAGGGCGTTTAGTACAGATAAACCGACTTCAAGTGATTGAACCCCCCCAGATACTTTTTCTTCAATCATTTAAATACCCTTAATAAAGTTACTTCAGCTGTTAAACAACGATGTTCAAAATATAAATTGAAATTGCTGCGATTTACATCATGCCTGAGCCTAGTGAGAAATAGAAATCACCTTTTTCTATTAGCGAAATTGGCATGTTTAATAATCAACAATTTTCTAAAATCCCGATACTCTTATTTATAGCGCGATTTTCTAAAAAATTTAGCAGTTTTAAATAATATAAATCGGCATTGATACAGAACCGTTCATTTAAACAATTCTAATCAATGCCGACTTTTTAGTTTGCTCTTTTTAAATTAGGTTCCTAACTCTGCTTCATGTAAGAAATGAGTGTGGTGTGGAGCACGTTTGGTTTTGCTCCATTCCTCTAGCATTTCAGCTTTCATTTCTTCAGTAATTTTTGCAATTTTTTCTTCAGCATGCGCATCGTTATAAGTCAGTTCTAAACGATGGCCATTTGGATCGAAGAAGTAAATTGAGTGGAAAATGCCATGGTTGGTTACGCCCAAAACTTTCACGCCATTTTCTTCTAAATGTTGCTTCGCAGCCATTAGAGCATTTAAGTCTTCAACTTCAAAAGCAATATGTTGTACCCATTGAGGGGTATTTTCGTCTCGGCCCATGTCTGGTTGAGTTGGCAATTCAAAGAAAGCCAAAACGTTGCCTTGACCTGCATCTAAGAATAAATGCATGTAAGGGTCAAAGGCTTTAGTTGAAGGCACATGGTCTTCAGCAAAAGCTAAAATGAAGTCCATGTTGAGCATTTTTTTATACCACTCAACAGTTTCTTTCGCATCCTTACAACGATATGCAACGTGATGTATTTTTTTAATGGCAAATGTCATATTAAAACTCCTTTTTACTATTCCCAATCTGGTTGTTGTTCTGGTGCCGCGTTATAGAAGGCTGGGATAGACAAACAATGGTGATAAATCGATTCAATTTTTGGAAACGCAGATAAATCAATCTTGAAGCGTTTCGCGTTGTAAACCTGTGGAATCAGACAGCAATCAGCAATTGTTGCTTCGTTTCCAAAGCAAAATTGTCCGTTTGAATCTTGAAGTAGCTGTTCGAGATTTTGAAAGCCTTCAATAATCCAGTGCTGATACCAATAATTTTTTTGTTCGTCCGAAACATTTAAGTCATTTTTTAAATATTTCAGTACACGTAAGTTGTTTAACGGGTGAATATCGCAAGCGATTGCTTGGGAAAAAGCACGGATTTTGGCTCTCTCTTGCACATCACTTGGAAGTAATTTGGTTTCTGGATATTGCTCATCCAGATATTCCAAAATACTTAACGATTGAGACAAGGTTAAATCGCCGTCAATTAATGTCGGAACTAGAGCACTACGGTTTAACTTTAAATAGTCTTCGCTTTGCTGTTCATTTTTTACCAGGTGAACTGGGACAGTCTCATAAGCTAAACCTTTAATGTTTAGACCAATCCGTACTCTGTAGGCTGCAGAGCTACGAAAGTAACTATACAGCTTCATAGTCTGGCTCCGAAGTTTCTGCAAAGTCGAACGTTAATGCAGGAAGAACCGTATTTCGAACTTCACCGAAGCCAATGCGAATACCATTTTTCTCACAGTGGCCTTTCATGATGAGCGTATCGCCGTCTTGTAAGAAACCACGAGTTTCACCATTAGCAAGTGTTAAAGGCTTGGTGGTGTTCCATGTAAGCTCAAGCAAGCTGCCATAAGAGTCAGGTGTAGAACCTGAAATGGTGCCTGAACCCATTAAATCACCAACTTGAACGTTACAGCCTCCAATAGTGTGGTGAGTAAGCTGCTGAGACATAGACCAATACATATATTTGAAATTGGTTTTGCAAATCACATCAGCTTGTGCCGATTTCGGACTTTGAATTTCAACACTCAAATTAATGTCGTAACTGTTGGCGATATTTTCTTGTAAATAAGCTAAAGGTTTAGGCTCTTGTTTTGGACCTTCAACTTTAAATGGCTCAAGTGCTTCAAGTGTTACCACCCAAGGTGAGATAGCACTGGCAAATGATTTTGAATTGAATGGACCTAGAGGCACATATTCCCATTGCTGGATATCACGTGCTGACCAGTCATTGAGTAATACCATTCCAAAAATATGGTCCCACGCATTTTCAATCGAGATTGGTTGACCAAGCGCCGTTGGTTTACCAATAACAAATGCTGTTTCAAGTTCAAAATCGAGTTTACGCGATGCAGAAAAAACTGGGCGCTCTTCATTTGGAAGTTTAATTTGTCCAGACGGACGCACGACTTGAGTGCCACTGACTACAACAGAGCTAGCACGACCGTTGTATCCGACAGGCAATTCAGTCCAGTTTGGCAGTAAAGCATTTTTTGGATCGCGGAACATACAACCCACATTGGTCGCATGTTCTTTAGAAGAATAGAAATCGGTATAACCAGGCACCTGAAGAGGTAAATGCAGAGTAACGCTGTCTTGCTTAACTAAAACTTCTTGGCGTAATGCTTCATTTTCTTGAAGTGTTAAATTTTCAACTGAAAGAAGAGACTGTAGTGTCTTACGAACTTTTGACCAGTTGGCTTTGCCAGACTCGATAAATTTATTCAGTGTCGGTTGATTAAAGTATGTGTCTTGTTCTGAGAGTTTTAAAAGACCGTGCTTTTCAAGAGCAGCGAGATCAATCACCCAATCACCAATAGCTACACCAACCTGACGCTCGCCATCAGCTGTTTTGCTAAAAATACCATAAGGCAAATTATGAATAGTGAAATCTGATTGAGGTGAAACTTCAATAAAAGAGTTTAGTTTTTGTTCCATTTTCGCGTCCTTGTCTTTATCTCGGGTCTTATACAAATAAAAGTTCGGTCTAGGACTGAGCTACTCAATAAGTTTTTAATCTTTGCTTAGATCATTTGTCTTATGAGTTTGATATAGACCGAGCACAACCAATTGCTTCATGTCTCTATAATACTGAATTCATAAAATTACGCAATACATAATTTAATTACACATTTCATAATAATTGTCATTTCTTGTATTTTCTGTTTTCATTCGCGGTCATGAGAAAAGTCACGCAATTATTTTTTCATGAATATCTATGAAAGTTTGATCAATTTATGATATACGTAATTTATTGGAAAAAAATTACGTGACACGGATGAGAATAATCATATGTCAGCACAAGAGCAAGGAAACCTGAAACATGGTTTGAGTAATCGGCACATCCAGCTTATTGCATTGGGTGGGGCGATTGGCACAGGGCTTTTTCTTGGTATATCACAATCGATTAAATTAGCAGGTCCATCGGTCATCCTCGGTTATGCTATTGCAGGATTTATTGCTTTTTTAATGATGCGTCAGCTTGGCGAAATGGTGGTTGAAGAGCCAGTCAGTGGGTCTTTTAGTCATTTTGCCTACAAATATTGGGGACCATTTGCAGGGTTCATGTCAGGATGGAACTATTGGGTACTCAATGTGCTCGTCTGTATGGCAGAACTAAGTGCAATTGGTCTTTATATTCAATATTGGTGGCCGCAAATCCCAACGTGGGCATCTGCTTTAACCTTCTTTGTCTTAATTAATGGCATTAATTTGCTACATGTTAAGTTTTTTGGTGAAATGGAATTCTGGTTTTCTATTGTCAAAATCTTAGCAATTCTTGCAATGATTGGTTTTGGTTCATATTTACTTGCAACAGGCACGGCAGGTCCACAAGCAAGCATTTCGAACCTTTGGGCACTTGGTGGTTTCTTCCCATTTGGTGTTGAAGGTTTAGTGATGGCAATGGCGGTCATTATTTTTGCTTTCGGTGGTATCGAACTTTTCGGTATTACTGCGGCTGAAGCACGTGACCCTGATAAAACTTTACCTAAAGCTGTGAATCAAATTATTTACCGTATTTTGATTTTCTATATTGCGACACTTTTTGTTTTATTCTCGCTATTCCCATGGAATCAAATGGCACAAGGCGGAAGCCCGTTTGTGATGGTATTTGCTTCTTTAGATAGCCAAGGGATCGCAACGTTATTAAACTTTGTGATTTTGACTGCTGCTGTTTCAGTTTATAACGGTACAAGTTATTGCAGTAGCCGTATGCTATTGGGCCTTGCGCAACAAGGAAATGCACCAAAAGTATTTGCACACATTAATAAACGCGGCATTCCAACCAATGCAGTGATCCTTTCTGCTGCTGTGACTATTTTATGTGTACTGTTAAATTATATTTTCCCTGAAAAAGCATTTGGTTTACTCATGATGCTCGTGGTTGCAGCCATTGTGATTAACTGGGTTGTAATTTCATGGACGCATTTAAAATTCCGCAAATATATGCAACGCCAAGGGCAAACAACGAAGTTCCCAAGCTTCATGTATCCATTTAGCAACTATTTATGCATCGTATTTATGTTGGGCATTTTAATTGTGATGTCTTTAACACCAGATATGCGTGTTGCGGTCATGATGATTCCTGGCTGGATCTTATGTTTGATGGTGGCTTATCAATTTAAACGCCGCAAACTAAAAGCTGAGCAGTCTTTAACTGCTGTAGAAGCTGATATTTAATAACAGCGTAAGTTGTAGGTATCAAAAGGACGTATCTCATACGTCCTTTTTTATTTTTAAAATTTAACAACAGAAATTAAAGGACTTTATTGTTGTTATAATATAACATTTGTTCAATTTAATGATGAGCAGTCTTCCCATTTTTGGCGAAGATAGAGCATATTTATGAAACGTTATTTAGGTTTAATTTTATTATCTCTTACAGCGTGTAGTACTCAAACTCCCAAGCCAACAACTCCTCTACACACCCACACTTTGCCGCAGCCTAAAAAAACAGTGGTCAGGATAAAACAGCAACCCGAAGATTATGTGGCTTGGATCGCAACCGCAGATCACGGACAGTCTGTACAAGCTTATAAGCAATTTCTTAAGCAAAAAGGGCTTGCCAATTTAGTTCCAGACCATGAGTTATTACGCTCGGCTCGCGATTGGCAAAAATGTGGAGTTGAACCCTATGCGGTGCCACCAAGAGAGATTTGGTCCAACATCGTTCCGACACTTAGCATTTTAAAAGCATTAGTTGACGAGGGTGTGATTAACGATTTTGAAGTGACATCGGCCTATCGAGCTTTATCTTTAAACCGTTGTGCGGGTGGTGCAGATGCTTCTCGACATGTCTTTAATGCAGCGCTTGATTTTCGAATTGGACCAGAACAGCCTACCGATTTAGACCAGTTTAATATTCAACAAACCAAAACCAAACTTTGTCAGTTCTGGGAAACCAAGGGCCAAGCACTTAATATGGGGCTGGGGGTTTATGCTTCGGGACAAATCCATATTGATAGCCAAGGATTCCGTTCATGGGGACCTGACCATCACTATAGAACCTCGATTTGTCAGTAACTATAAAAGCAATTTTTTCAAAGACTAAATGAATGGGCTTAAATAAAACTGGAATAAAAACTTGATCAATAGTTATGTTATAACATAACATTATTGTGGTTTAGAAATAGATTACGCCTGTGAACTGGCCATATTTAAATGGCCAGCCATGATCAGTTTAAATATTATTCAAAGAGATCAAGCCATGCGCATTGCAATCGCCAACTCATTTGCCAAGCTTCCCGTCACTGTTTTATCTGGCTTTTTGGGTGCAGGAAAGACCACATTACTCAACCATATTTTAAATAATCGTGAAGGCCGCCGTATTGCCGTGATTGTTAATGATATGTCTGAGGTGAATATTGACGCGGCATTAGTACGCGAAGGTGGGGCGGAACTTTCAAGGACAGATGAAAAACTGGTTGAAATGAGTAATGGCTGTATCTGCTGTACGTTACGAGAAGATTTACTGGTTGAGGTTAAACGTTTAGCTGATGAAGGACGCTTTGACCAATTGGTGATTGAGTCGACAGGCATTTCTGAACCGCTGCCTGTTGCAGAAACTTTTACCTTTGAAGATGAAGATGGAAACTCACTCAATGAATTCGCTCGACTCGACACCATGGTCACAGTAGTCGATGCTTTTAACTTTCTTAAAGACTACAGTTCAGTTGACTCCCTGCAACAACGTGGCGAGTCATTAGGCGAACACGATGAGAGAACTGTGGTCGACCTTCTTATTGACCAGATTGAGTTTTGTGATGTGATTATGCTGAATAAAATTGACCTGATTGATCAGGCTCAGCAAGACCAACTCATTGCAATTTTAAAAACTCTAAACCCGCGCGCTCGAATTGAAATTGCTCAATTTGGAAAGATCGCTTTAGATAAAATTTTAAATACACAGCTATTCGATTTTGATGAAGCTGCACAAGCACCGGGATGGTTAAAAGAGTTACGTGGTGAGCATACGCCCGAGACTGAAGAGTATGGAATCAGTAGCTTTGTTTACCGTGCCCGCAGACCTTTCCATCCAGAACGTTTTTATAATTTGGTGCAGGCTGAATGGCCGGGTATCGTTCGTTCTAAAGGCTTTTTCTGGTTGGCTGCTGAACCGACATTGGCTTACTCATGGTCACAAGCAGGTGCGATGGCACGGCACGGATTAGCAGGTTATTGGTGGGCCGCCGTTGCAGAAGAAGACTGGCCAAGTGACTTAGACAGCATCGAACAAATTAAAAAGGTTTGGGATGCTCAAACAGGTGATGCACGTCAGGAGCTGGTTTTAATTGGTATGCAAATGGATGAGCAAGCTTTAATAGAACGCTTAGACCGTTGTTTATTAAGTGATGAGGAAATGGCTTTAGGACCACAAGCTTGGCAGAACTGGTCTAATCCTTTTAAGCAAGAAGATGAAACCATGTTGATCGCTTAATTAAAAAAGCCCCTATTTTAAAGGGGCTTTTTTTATGATTTGTCTTTAATGAAAATCTTTCGAATGTAGCTGTTAAGCGGTGTGGAATAATATTTTTCAATCGCTGCGCTGATAATAAAGGTCAGAACCAGATAGCCAATTAAAAGCATAATTTTTATGCTAGAATCGGTTTGAGCCGGAACAAAAGCAACTTTCATAAGACCCAGCACAACTAGATGAAACAAATAAGTTTCATAACTTCTTTGCCCCAACCAAACCATGATTTTTGTAAAGAGGTTATGCGCTTGCGTTTCGGAAGGATGTTGAAAACACAAAATCAGTAAGCCTGTGGCAAGAGCAAATAAGCTAATACCCCATGTACTGACTTCTTTAATTGGCGCATATAAATATAGAGCAGTCATGCTCAAAATAATTAACCACGAAAGAGGTTTTTTATAGTGCCAATTTGGCTGATATTTATGAGAGAAAATGGCAGTTAAACAGCCAATTGCTATGCCGTCAAAGCTCGAAAAATAATGATATAAATAAGCGCCGCTTTCTTCTCCAAAATGGAGAGACCTAAAATAAGGTCCGTATAAAATGACCCCAATCAGTACAGCAATAAAGACCTTATTACTACGCGTGAACAGGCATAATAATGGAAAAACAAAGTAAAAAACTTCTTCTACAGAGAGCGACCACAACACGCCCAAAGTATAGTTTACCCAACCGAATTTAATAATCAGGATATTCATCCAGAAGGTTAAAGCCGCAAAAATTGTTAGCGGATAGGAAACCTCAATGCCATTCGGAGCTTGGTTCATAAAGGGTTTTAAGTCAAACGAACCGAGTATGCTTACACCTAAAATGAGTAATAACAGGCACGGTAAAATACGCGCTGCTCGTCGGATGTAAAGATGTTTGAGGTTAATTGCGGAGAATTGTTTGTCTCTTTTTAAGGTGTGATGGGTAATTAAAAAACCCGAAATCACAAAAAACATGGTGACGCCATAATTTCCATTTCTTGCGATGACTGTGCTAAATGCTTCACCTAAGAAATCAAAACCTAACCATGTATCTTTAAGTTTATAAGGAATATTAAAATGGTGTAAAAGAACCAAAAGGATAGACATTCCTCGAAGAATATCTATTTTATAATTACGCATTCGATGTGCTTCCAGTTTTATTAATATACTGTGTGGCAGAAGAATACTATCGATGAGTTATTTTAAATAAAAATTTTAAGCAGCATTTCGTAAATCAGAAAAGACAATACTTTTTACATCCTTGAATTGAGCACAGGCATAGCAGAAATAACTATTAAATAAATATTGATAAAGCCTTTATATATTTGAATTTCTCTACATAAAACTTTAAATTAGCTCTTATTGAGCTATGTTTATTTTTTTAACTTTTTAAAATCTATTTAATTCATAAATTAACATGTTGTATGTGGTTGTATATACATAGCATGTCAACTAAAATACCTTTTTGCCTGCCGCCTTTTTGAGTATTTGTTATGCCCAGAACATCAAAACAAGAACATGCTGAGCTTTCGATTGAAGCTGATAGTCCAGTTCCTTTATATCAACGCGTCAAACAGCTGATTTCACAAAAAATTTATGAAGGCTCGTGGGCTGTAAATAAAAAAATTCCTTCGGAAAGTGAGTTGGTCAATCAACTCGGTTGTAGCCGTATGACTGTAAACCGTGCGCTTCGTGAGTTAACGACAGAGGGCTTACTTGTTCGAATTCAAGGCGTTGGTTCGTTCGTAGCTGAAGGGCAAGGCCGAACTGCACTTTTTCAAATTAATAATATTGCCGATGAGATTATTGCACGAAACCATAAGCACCACGCTGAAGTTTTAGTCTTAGAACAAATTTATGCAAATGCAGAGCAAAGCGTGTTAATGCAAACTCGCGAAGGGCAAAGATTATTTCACTCGATTATTGTGCATTATGAAAATGATGTACCTGTTCAGGTCGAAGATCGTTTAGTCGACGCAGCGCTCATTCCAGATTATCTACAACAAGATTTTAAAACCATTACCCCAAATGCTTACCTCATGGCAAAAGCACCTGTCTCAGAAGGTGAGCATATTGTTGAGGCAGTTTTAGCATCACCGCAAGAGTGTAAATGGTTAAAGATCACCAAAGCTGAGCCGTGTTTACTGATCCGTCGCCGCACGTGGTCAAACAAACAACTCATTTCAAGCGCACGTCTGATTTATCCGGGTAGCCGCTATTATCTCGAAGGGAAATTTAACCCATGATTGAATTGATCAGGGCAGATCAATATACAAAAATGCTTTGGAAAAATGGTGCTGGCTTTACTTTAGAAATTGCTCGAAGCCAAGGTGAAGCTGATTTCGATTGGCGTATCTCGATAGCTGATGTGACCACTTCTGGGCCATTTTCTTTATTTCCCAATAAGCAGCGCATTATTAGCGTACTCGATGGACAAGGCATGATATTGCATGTCGATGATCTTCCTGCCAAAACGCTAAACCAAGGTGATATTTTTGCTTTTGATGGTGGGAGTCAGGTTCAAAGTGAACTGGTAGACGGTGCAATTCGAGATTTAAATTTAATTTATGATCCTGCAAAGTTTCATGCCCGTTTTCAGTGGTTGAATGATGCAGCGGAGCAGGCATTTATTAGCTCGGCAGACCTGATTTTCATTTTTAATAGTGGTTCTGAAACGGAAGTAAATGTTGATGATCATTCCGTTCAGCTTGCTGCTCACGAGACGTTAAAAATTGAGAAAACTACTGCGATTACCTCAGTTCATTTCCCTAAAAATTGGGAAAAAACTTGTTATGTTATTGAGTTAATTCAACGTTAAAACTAAATAAATTCTTTTTTAAGAGCACATGTCTAGTGAAAAGATATGTGCTTTTTTTATGCCTAATATAAAAATAAATTAATTTAATTCATAGGCTTATTTAGTTTTTTTAAAAAAATATGAGTAACCCTCTTCACGCCGGAAAATATTTGTGTAGTATATGGATGTATATACAAGTTAATACATTACTATACAAATGCAGAAACAAGTGATGTTCTGCTGATGTAAGCTCAAAGGAAGGAGTCCGCCTGTGACAACAATGACAACAAAATTTCGTGATGTAGAAATTCGTGCGCCACGCGGCACTGAATTAACGGCTAAGAGTTGGTTAACTGAAGCTCCATTACGTATGTTGATGAATAACCTTGATCCGGACGTTGCAGAAAACCCGAAAGAGTTGGTTGTATACGGTGGTATTGGCCGTGCAGCACGAAACTGGGAATGTTTCGACAAAATTGTAGATACTTTAAAAAATCTTGAAACTGACGAAACTTTATTAGTTCAATCAGGCAAGCCAGTCGGCGTATTTAAAACTCATAAAGATGCACCACGCGTTTTAATTGCAAACTCAAACCTTGTACCACACTGGGCAAACTGGGAACACTTCAACGAGTTAGACGCAAAAGCTTTGGCTATGTACGGTCAAATGACAGCGGGTTCTTGGATCTACATCGGTAGCCAAGGCATTGTGCAAGGTACTTATGAAACTTTCGTTGAAGCTGGCCGCCAACATTACAATGGTGATTTAAACGGTCGTTGGGTTCTTACTGCTGGTTTAGGCGGTATGGGGGGCGCTCAGCCTTTAGCTGCAACACTTGCAGGGGCGTGTTCTTTAAACATCGAATGTCAGCAAGCAAGTATCGATTTCCGTTTACGTACGCGTTATGTAGATGAACAAGCAACTGATTTAGATGATGCTTTAGCGCGTATTGATCGTTACACGAAAGAAGGCAAGGTCATTTCAATTGCGCTTCATGGTAACGCTGCAGAGATTTTACCTGAGCTTGTTCGCCGTGGTGTACGTCCTGACATGGTAACTGACCAAACAAGTGCACACGATCCACTCAATGGTTACCTACCAGTAGGCTGGACTTGGGATGAATACCGTGAACGTGCGAAAACTGAACCAGAAGCTGTTGTAAAAGCTGCAAAACAGTCGATGGCGAAACACGTACAAGCGATGCTCGATTTCCAAAAAATGGGTGTTCCAACATTTGACTACGGTAATAACATCCGTCAAATGGCGAAAGAAGAAGGCGTAGAAAACGCTTTTGATTTCCCAGGCTTCGTACCTGCATATATCCGTCCATTGTTCTGCCGTGGCATTGGTCCATTCCGTTGGGCAGCGCTTTCTGGTGACCCAGAAGACATTTATAAAACAGATGCCAAAGTTAAAGAATTAATTCCTGATGATGAACATTTACATCACTGGTTAGACATGGCACGTGAACGCATTAGCTTCCAAGGCTTGCCAGCACGTATTTGCTGGGTTGGTCTAGGCTTACGTGCAAAACTTGGCTTAGCATTTAACGAAATGGTTCGTAGTGGTGAATTGTCTGCGCCAGTTGTGATTGGTCGTGACCACTTAGACTCAGGTTCAGTTGCGAGTCCAAACCGTGAAACGGAAGCAATGCAAGATGGATCAGACGCAGTATCAGACTGGCCTTTATTAAATGCATTGTTAAATACAGCAGGCGGCGCAACTTGGGTATCTCTACACCATGGTGGTGGTGTAGGTATGGGCTTCTCTCAACACTCAGGCGTTGTGATTGTGTGTGACGGTACAGATGAAGCTGCTGCACGTATTGCTCGTGTACTGACCAATGACCCTGCAACAGGTGTTATGCGTCATGCCGATGCCGGTTATGAAATTGCGATTAACTGTGCGAAAGAGCAAGGCTTAAACTTGCCAATGATTACGCAATAAAAATACATGGAAGAACTGGCGGTGCTTTTTGCAATTGTGAAAAGCACTGTCTCAGCAGAATATAGTGCAAAAAATTAGGAAGCCAACATGGAATTACTGATCCAACCGGGAAAATTAACCTTAGCTGATTTACGTCAAGCTTACCTCAACCCGATTAAAGTTAAATTAGATGAAAGTGCTTCAGCTGCAATCAACGCAAGCGTGGCTTGTGTAGAACAGATTGTAAATGAAGGGCGTACAGCTTACGGCATTAACACAGGTTTTGGTTTACTTGCTTCAACCAAGATTGCTCCTGAAGATTTAGAAAAGTTACAACGTTCATTGGTTCTTTCCCATGCAGCAGGTGTAGGTGAAGCACTTGATGATGCAATGGTTCGTTTAATTATTCTATTGAAAGCAAATAGCTTGGCACGTGGCTTCTCAGGTATTCGCCGTAAAGTCATTGATGCTTTGTTGGCTTTAATTAATGCTGAAGTTTATCCGCACATTCCTCTTAAAGGTTCAGTCGGCGCTTCAGGTGACTTGGCACCACTTGCACATATGTCTTTGATTTTACTTGGTGAAAGTAAAGCGCGTTATAAAGGTGAGTGGTTACCAGCAGTTGAAGCTTTAAAAATTGCAGGCTTAGAACCAATTTCTTTAGCAGCGAAAGAAGGCTTAGCGCTTTTAAACGGTACACAAGTTTCGACTGCTTATGCTTTACGTGGCTTGTTTGAAGCTGAAGATTTATTTGCTGCTGCGACAGTTTGTGGTGGCTTAAGTGTTGAAGCAATGCTGGGTTCACGCTCACCGTTCGATGCACGTATTCATGAAGTACGTGGCCAACGTGGTCAAATTGATGTAGCGGCAGCTTATCGCGATTTATTGACGGATTCGAGTGAAATTGCACATTCACACGAAGACTGTAGCAAAGTTCAAGATCCGTATTCTTTACGTTGCCAACCACAGGTGATGGGTGCATGTCTAACTCAAATCCGTCAGGCTGCTGAAGTTTTAGAAATTGAAGCAAATGCTGTATCTGATAACCCACTTGTTTTCGCAGAACAAGGTGATGTGATTTCTGGTGGTAACTTCCACGCAGAACCTGTAGCAATGGCGGCAGATAATTTAGCATTGGCAATCGCAGAAATTGGTTCACTTTCAGAACGTCGTATTTCGATGATGATGGACCGCCACATGTCACAGCTTCCACCATTCTTGGTTGCAAATGGCGGTGTGAACTCAGGTTTCATGATTGCTCAAGTGACAGCAGCAGCTCTTGCGAGTGATAACAAAGCACTTGCACATCCAGCGAGTGTTGATAGTTTGCCAACTTCAGCGAATCAGGAAGACCATGTATCAATGGCTCCAAATGCAGGTAAACGTCTTTGGTATATGGCTGATAACGTCCGTGGCATTTTAGCTGTCGAATGGTTAGGCGCTTGTCAGGGGCTAGACTTCCGTGAAGGCTTAAAAAGCTCGCCTAAACTTGAACAAGCTCGTAAAATCTTGCGCGATCAAGTTCCTTACTACAGTGAAGACCGTTTCTTTGCTCCTGATATTGAACAAGCAAGTGAATTACTTTCGAGTGGCTGTTTAAACGAGTTACTTATTCCAAAACTACTCCCTAGTTTATCTGAAGTGTGATTGATAAAACGGTCACATGGAGTGGCCGAATCTAACTAAATTTCCTCAAGGATTGGAGATTATAATGTCACAAAACTCCACACTACAGCGGGGATTGAACACCCGCCATATTCGTTTCTTGGCATTGGGCTCAGCAATTGGAACTGGGCTTTTCTATGGTTCGGCTACCGCCATTAAAATGGCGGGGCCTTCAGTATTATTGGCGTATATCGTTGCAGGGATTGCAATTTATATCGTTATGCGCGCACTGGGTGAAATGGCTGTCCATAACCCAGTATCCGGTTCATTTAGCCACTATGCATCACAATACATTAGTCCTCTGGCAGGTTTTACGACAGGCTGGACTTATGTTTTTGAAATGGTGATTGTAGCGATTGCCGATGTCACCGCTTTTGGTATTTATATGGGGTTCTGGTATCCCGATGTGCCACGGTGGATCTGGATTTTATCTCTGATTATGTTCTTGGGTGCCATTAACCTGATTCACGTTAAAGTCTTTGGTGAACTCGAATTCTGGCTTTCCATCATTAAAGTCAGTGCCATTGTTGCCATGATTTTAGGCGGAATAGGGTTAATGTTCTATGGCTTCCACGCTGACCATAGCAGTGTGGTGCCGGGTATTCAAAACTTATGGATTTATGATGGCTTTATGCCGCATGGTATTGCAGGCTTAGTTGCATGTTTATCTGTGGTTGTATTTGCTTTCGGTGGTATCGAAATTATCGGTTTAACCGCTGGCGAGTCACAAGACCCTAAAACCACTTTGCCAAAAGCAATTAATGCTGTTCCAGTACGTATTTTACTTTTCTATGTACTGACCATTTTTGTTTTGATGTCGATTTTCCCATGGAATCAAATTGGTAGCCAAGGTAGCCCATTTGTACAAATTTTTGAAAATTTAGGCATTAAATCTGCCGCGAATATTCTAAATATTGTGGTGGTGACTGCTGCGATTTCGGCAATTAATAGTGATGTATTTGGTGCTGGCCGTATGCTTTACGGTATGGCAAATCGTGGTCAAGCACCTCGCATTTTCCAAAAATTATCACGTAATGGTGTGCCTTGGATGACTGTTGTGGTTATGGCTGGTGTGTTGTTAATTGGTGTGGTGCTGAACTACCTAATTCCTGAAAATGTATTCATGATCATTGCATCAATTGCTACTTTTGCAACGGTTTGGGTATGGCTCATGATTTTGCTTTCGCAAGTTGCGATGCGCCGTAAATTATCTGCTGCTGAAATTAAAGCACTTGATTTCCCTGTATGGGGTTGGCCAGTTGCACCTGCGTTCGCGATTGGTTTCATGGTGTTCATTTTAGTGATGATGGGTTATTTCCCTGATTCACGTCCTGCAATTTATGTCGGAATAACATGGCTTGCACTCTTAACTATTGCTTATCGCATATGGGTAAAACCACAGCAAAACTTGGGAAAGGAAAGTAATCCTATCCAGCAAAATGTTGAGATAGAAAGCTAACAAATGAACTGCCCAATGGTTTACCTATTGGGCAGTTTTGAGGAAAGGCTCATGAAAAAACTTTGGCAGAATTGCCACATTGCGACCATGCAAAATGGGCAATACTCCTACATTGAAGATGCTGCAATTGTCACAGAAGGGCATCTCATTCAGTGGATTGGAAAACAACAACAACTTCCTACCGACACATATTCCGAAACAGTTGACTTAAAAGGCGCTTGGGTCACCCCAGGGTTCATCGACTGCCATACGCATAGTGTATTTGGTGGCAACCGTAGTGTTGAGTTTGAAAAGCGCTTACAAGGTGTAAGTTATGCTGAAATTGCAGCAAGCGGTGGCGGTATTGCTAGTACAGTACGTGCAACGCGTGAAGCAAGCGAAGAACAACTATTAAATTCAGCACTTAAACGTATTCGTTGCATGCAACAAGACGGTGTAACCACCATCGAAATTAAGTCTGGTTACGGACTCAACTACGAAAACGAGCGCAAAATGCTGCGTGTGATCCGTCAAATTGGTGAAGCTTTACCAATGACGGTCAAAAGTACCTGTTTAGCTGCTCATGCTTTACCGCCAGAGTACAAAGACCAAAGCGATGCTTATATCGAGCATATCTGTACAGAAATGTTGCCTAAACTGCATGCTGAAGGTTTAGTCGATGCAGTTGATGCGTTCTGTGAGCATTTAGCATTTTCACCTGCTCAGGTCGAACGTGTTTTTAAAACAGCACAATCATTGGGTCTACCCGTTAAGCTTCATGCTGAACAGCTCTCATCATTAGGTGGCTCAAGCTTGGCAGCACGTTATCATGCTTTGTCGGCTGACCATTTAGAGTACATGACCGAAGATGATGTCAAAGCAATGGCAGAGTCGGGTACGGTTGCTGTGTTACTACCGGGCGCCTTTTATCTATTACGTGAAACACAATATCCACCGATTGAAAGTCTCATTAAACATGGCGTGCGTATTGCGCTTTCGAGTGATTTAAATCCGGGCACATCTCCAGCACTTTCTTTACGTTTAATGCTCAACATGGGCAGTACGTTATTCCGTTTAACGCCTGAGCAAGCCTTAGCTGGTGTCACCATTCATGCTGCACAAGCACTTGGTTTAGAGCAAACGCACGGCAGTCTGGAGCAGGGTAAAGTCGCTGACTTTGTGGCTTGGGATATTGAGCATCCATCTGAAATTGTTTACTGGCTGGGCGGAGATTTGCCTAAGCGAGTCGTTCAGCATGGACAAGAAGTTATTTTTTAAACGGTGTCACATGAATCACACATTTAAATGGCAAGGTCGCCATGATGGCGAGGGTGAAGCACACCAACGTATTCACCATATTATGAATAAAACCCAACATGCCGAATTTGCGCTGATTGGTTTTAGCTCTGATGAAGGCGTGAAACGTAATAAAGGTCGAGTCGGTGCTGCCGATGCGCCAGATGCAATCCGTAATCAGCTTGCTAACTTACCGATTCATCGTCCAGTCAGTATTGTCGATTTGGGTACAGTGACCTGCGAATATGACAATTTAGAGCAAGCCCAAACCGAGTTGGCGGAGCAAGTCGCAACTAGCCTACAAAATGGTTTAAAGCCGATTGTACTTGGTGGTGGGCATGAAGTTGCATTTGGCAGCTTTAGCGGTCTATTCCAATATGTACAAGCCCACGCACCAGATAAAAAAATAGGCATTATTAATTTCGATGCCCATTTTGATTTGCGTGAAGCAGAGCATGCAACTTCTGGAACACCTTTTTTACAAGCAGCGCGACTTTCAGAACAGCATCAAAAACAATTTAATTATTTATGTATTGGGGTCGCCAACCATGCCAATACTAAAGTTTTGTTTGATACAGCCGATGCTCTAAATTGTTCATATTTACGTGACCATGAGGTTAATATTTTTAACCTACCAAACGTGCTTGCAGCGGTTGATGCTTTTATTGCAAAAGTAGACTGCCTGTACGTTACGATTGATTTAGATGTCTTCGCGGCTGCGGTTGCACCAGGGGTCAGTGCGCCAGCCGTAAAAGGAATTGATTTAGCCACTTTTGAAGCAATTTTTAAGCATATTCAAGAGACTGGCAAAATCAAACTTTTAGATATTGCCGAGTGCAATCCAAAATTTGATTTGGACAATCGAACAGCAAAACTGGCTGCATACATTGTTTATCAATATTTGTTTTCTTGAGAAACAATTTTTAATTTAGAAATAAAAAAGTGCACTGAGATCGCTCATGTGCTCTTTTTTTGACTTTCTGGTAAATTAAAGTCAGATTCGGAATAAAGATAGCAACTATAAATAATTTAATTAAAAAGAAAATTAATTTATAAAATCATTGAGTTAAAAAATACTCGATTTTTACACCATTTTATATGCTGCTTGGCACGTAATTTGTTTTGTCTTTATTTTAAACTTCGTTAAATATTTCTGGATAATTAAATGAAAAACAGAACCTTACATTTTGCTTGTATCAGTGTTTTATTTTGGATGTCTCATTCTTCTAATGCTGCAAGCCCCGAAATAAATACAAATACCATCGAAAAATCACAATCTAAACAAAACAGTGATGTCTCTGTTCGGGTGAAAGCTTTAAACCAGCTTTTACAAGAACAATGGGAATATACTTTGAAAAATAACCCTGAAACTGCAACGACTTTAGGTGATTTACGCTACAACGATCGATGGACCGAGTCTTCAAAAAATCAGATTGAGAAAGATAAAAAAACTACTCAAATTTTTTTAAAACGTTTTGAAGCAATCGATAGCACAGGGTTTTCAGCAACTGATCAATTAAATAAAGATTTAATGATTTATCAGTTGAAAGAGACGCTTAAAAATTATGATTTGAAATTGTATGAGATGCCTTTCAATCAAATGTGGGGACTACATTTACAATTTCCGGGATTTATTAGTTCGATTCCATTTAATAATGCGAAGCAATATCAAGATTATATTGCTCGTTTAAAACAAATCCCACTTATTCTTGATCAAGGTATTCAGTTAGCAAAACAAGGACAAAAAGATGGTTTAATGCCACCGAAATATTTACTTGAAAAAGTGGTGAAGCAGGTTGATAGCATTGCAACTCCGGCAGGGAAAGACAGCGTGTTTGCTTCTCCATTAAAGCAATTTCCAAAAAACATTTCGAAAGCAGAACAAGAGCGTTTAAGCCGTGAAATACTACAGGCCATAGATCAGAATGTTCGCCCTGCTTATCAAAAACTCGGCACGTTTATTCAGAAAGATTACTTACCCTATGGACGACAGCACGAGGGTATATGGAGCTTGCCAAACGGTGATGAGCTCTATCGTTTTTATGTAGAAGATAATACGACAACCTCAGAAAGCCCTGAAACTATTCATCAGCTCGGATTAAAAGAAGTTGCTCGTATTGAAGCGGAAATGCTTAAAATTGCCAAAGCACAAGGTTTCAATGACTTAAAAAGTTTCCAACAATCTTTAAAAACAAATCCAGCTGTTTTCCCAAAATCTCGTGAAGAAATTTTAGAGATTTATCGCGGGTATATTGCCCAAATGCAACCAGAGTTACCGAAGCTCTTTGGTTTATTGCCCAAAAATAAAGTCGAAGTTTTGCCTGTAGAGCAATATCGAGAAAAAGAAGCGGCAGGTGCGGAGTATCACCAAGGCACGCCTGATGGTTCACGCCCCGGACAGGTATATGTGAATACTGGAGACTTCTCTGAACGTTCCAAAATATCAATGGAAGCGACCGCTTACCATGAGGCTATTCCCGGCCACCATATGCAGATTGATATTGCCCAAAACCTGCCAAATTTGCCGATGTTCCGAAAGCAACCCAACGACACCGCCTACATTGAAGGGTGGGCACTTTATGCCGAGCAATTGGGTAAAGACGTTGGTTTCTATAAAGATCCGCTTTCAGACTATGGAAGACTATCGAGCGAGTTGTTCCGCGCTTGTCGTTTAGTGGTGGACACTGGCGTACATTATAAAAAATGGACCCGTCAGCAAATGATTGATTTTATGAGAGATCACTCTGCTTTAGATGAACCTGATATTCAGGCAGAGGCAGACCGCTATATTGCTATTCCTGCCCAAGCATTGGCATACAAAATGGGACAACTCAAAATTTTAGAGCTACGGGAGTTAGCGAAGCATGAGCTTGGAGACCGTTTTGATATCAAAGCATTCCATGACATGATTTTAAATGCAGGAACATTGCCTTTAAATATATTGGATGCACGTATTAAAAATTGGATTAAGGAACAAAAAGCGGCAGCTTAAAATAAAATTCGAAATTTAGGTCAGGTCCTCTTTGGACCTGATTCAAAAACATAATATAATAATGAAAAATATACTTTTAAAATTAGAAATGGAAAAAACCTTCAAACAATATCAAGCGATTATTTTTGATTTAGATGGCACTTTAGTCGATTCCTTTCATTTTTTTCTAAACGTTTTAAATCAACTTTCCGCAAAGTATAAGTTTAAAACGGTAAGCCTTCACGAAATTGAGTACTACAAACAACTTACGCCTAGAGAAATTATGAAAGAGATGAATGTTTCTCGGTGGAAACTGCCTTGGATTGCGAAAGACTTTATTCGGTTAATGAAAGATAGAGATGAAGAAATTCATCTGTTTGAGGGTATGCGGGACCACTTAATTGAACTGCATAAGCAGGGGTATACGCTCGCAATTATTACTTCAAACTCTAAAGAAAACTGTCAAAATGTACTGGGTAAAGAACTCTGTGAGCTTTTTAGCCATATTGATGGTGGCTCGTCTATATTTGGCAAAGCTAAACGAATTAAGCATGTTCTCAGCATTTTGGATGTAAGTAAAAACCAAGCCATTTATGTCGGCGACCAAACCACGGATGGCGAAGCTGCACATAAAGCAGGTATTGATTTTGCTGCGGTAGGTTGGGGTTATACATCGGCTGAAAAATTAAAAACCATTCAGCCCAAAGTCGTGCTAACAGACTTAGCAACCATGAAAGAATTTTTCTAAATATATGAAATGCAGGATAAACCATGAATAACAATAACAACCCGATTGGAATGATTGATTCTGGTTTAGGCGGGTTGTCTCTCTTTAAGCACATTCGGCAGGCCCTTCCAAATGAAGATATTATCTATTTCGCTGACTCGAAATATGTCCCGTATGGAGACAAAGAAAGCGACTGGATTGTTTCACGAACCACGCATTTAATTTCAAACCTAGTTACTCATGGCAAATGCAAAGCGATCGTGATTGCGTGTAATACGATGACGGCTGTAGCGATTGAAACAATCAGAGCACAAATTAGTGTTCCACTTATTGCAATAGAACCGGCCGTAAAACCCGCAGTGGCAATCACTCAAAGTAAGCATATTGCTGTTTTGGCAACGGCAACCACGGTGAAGGGCAAAAACTTAAAAAGTTTAATTGAAACGTATGCGCAAGATATTAAAGTGTCTTTGGTGCCGTGTATTGGCTTAGCTGAAAAAATTGAAACAGGTAAAGCGCATACAGCGGAGGTTAAGGATTATTTAAGAAATATTCTGGCGCCGTTGGTCGAGCAAAAAGTCGATACGATTATTTTAGGATGCACGCACTACCCCTTTGTCTCGGATACGATTCAGGAAATTGTAGGTCGTGATATACAAATTATTGAGCCTTCGGAAGCTGTAACAGCGCAATTAATTCGGCAGCTTAATCAATATCATTTAAGTTCTGAAAGTCCAAATGAGGGAAATCATATTATTTGGACCAGTTCAGACCCGTTGGAAGTTGCGGATGTTACTTTTTCTTTGTTAGGTAAGCATTTACCTGTAGAAACTACTGGTTTTTAAAGCCAAGAAAAACGCCAAGCCCCATAAAAATGAGTCCACCCATCACGGACATAGATTTTTGGGGCTTGTTCGATTTAGTTAATTTTTGGCTAATGTAATTGGCTAAAAACACACAAACCACATCAGCAGAAACAAAGATCAGATTCACAATCAGCCCTAAAATAATGAACTGAGACCAAACTGGAAAATCTAATGAGGTATTAATGAATTGGGGTAAAAAGGCGATATAAAAAATAGCGGTTTTAGGGTTTAAAACTTCGACCAAAATGCTCTGCTTCAAAGATAACTGACCATTTTCAACATTTTGCTGAATAGTAGGGGATGAGGTCGATCTAATTAACTTAATGCCTAACCAAACTAAATACAAAGCACCTAAAATTTTAATAATATCATAGAGTTTTGGAATAATTTGAAAGATAGTCGTTAAGCCTAAAGAGGCCGCGATGATATGAAAACAACCTCCTAAGAAAATTCCAAATGCTGCCATCAAACCAGATTTTCTGCCGCGAGAAAGCGTCTGTGCAGCGGTATACAACATTGCTGGGCCCGGAATATAAGCAAAAATAATTGTAGTAATTAAAAAGGTAATGAAAAGCTCTAAAGAAATCATGTTTGACCTATCTTATTGTTACTATTTTTTGAATGAATTTTAAACAATTTAAAGTATAAGAAATTTATAAGTATTTCAATTTTATAAGCAGATTTATTTCTATAAAACTAAAAATCATCCAAAGAATGATTTAAATTCTTTGGATGATTGAAAATAAGCTTATTTAGCTTTTAGAGTCACTGTCTATTAAGCACTTTTAAGTTCCCAGCGCTGTTTTGGGTCATTAGATCGTTGACTAATACCTACAGATGAACCCCAAGTATGTGTCAGTACAGCATCTGGTTGGCCTTCCACAAAGATATAACCATCTTCAAATGCCCACTTAGTTTGGTACTGGCGACCCGCACCTTGCAAGAAAACACGGCCACTATGCCAATTAATTGGTTTTATTTCTTTACCATTGGTACTGTTTAATGCGGTTTGGAGTTGTTCAAAAGACTCATTTGACTGTAAACCTGTCTGCAAAATCTTTTTGACCGTATCCATATTTTTTTCATTCGTATGTAAATCTAGAGTTTTTCTAAGCTCTAAAAGAACTTTTACGGCTTCTTTTTTAAGGTCTTGAGTATTTTCATATTCTTTAAATACTTTTGCATGAAGCTCATGAATGCTCTCTTTCTTGATTTTTTTTAGAAGAGTATCAATATTTTGATGGTGTAAATGCAATCGGAACTCTGACCTTGAAGTCCAATCTTTTTGATCCAAGACATCTAATTGCACCGCGGCAAGAATGATCTTATAAAGTTGTTCATTATGCTGAGCGAAAGGATTCACAGACAAATTTTTAAGTTCAGGAATATCTAAACCTAGAAACGGAGATTTAGCATATTCATGGAACTTGTGTTCGATGCTACGAATTGAATTATGAGCCAGTACCGTATTTAAAGAATCATTCAGCTTAGTTTCATCAAGTTTGCCAATGAGTTCGGATTTAATTGTTTCTTCGCCGTTACTATGAATAAATGTTTTTAATAAACGAACAATATCAAGACCTTCACTTGTTTGTAAATGGGCTAGTGTTTCTTCATCTTGTTTTGGCAAAAGACTAAGGAAATGTTCTAAGTCTTTGTCTAATAATTTATATGCAACCGCATTTGTCTTAACATGAGCACCGAGCACCCAACGAGAACGGATATCTTTAACTTTGTTATAAAGCATATTCACTCTGTGACCCCAACTGTCTGCACTACTGTCAAAATACCAAAGCTCTTCGTCTATATTTTTAACCTTGTCATGTACCGTAAATTCACGGTCATTTGTATGAGAGTAAGCTAACTTACCCGTTTCACCACGCGCAGTTACTGCATCTTGTACACCATGGGTTTGACCACCATACAAACTTGAAATACATGCACCTGTTTCTTTGTTAACGATTCTAAAGTTTCCTTCTGGAAAGCCATTAGCCATGATATGTCGCTCCTTATAATTAGAAAGTTTTTGTAATAGTCGAAATTAATAGTTATCAAGTAAATTTCGAAGCGTGATTTATACCATAATTTTTCACATATAAATCCAAGTGTTTTTGTTGGTTTTTGTATTTAACATTTTGATTTTATTGTATTTATTAGAATTTCTTAATAAAAGCATGAGACTATACTTTAGAGCTATAAGAACACAATAAAAAAGTCCAATATGTATTTCAAAGACATATCTAGTTTTTTAATAGATGAGTTATCAAAGTTATGAATGCTTTGATAACGAAATACTTTTAAATTACTTAACGGTTACTGATTTAGCCAAGTTAGGCTGTTGGTTAACGTCTGTACTATGCAATATAGAAAGATGTTGACGGCCTAGGATTAGGACAGCATTCACCTGTAAAAGCTTAAAAATAAGCTCTCAAAAAGATGGTAAGAGGTGGGGCGCAGCATCTTTGGAGTAAGTGCTTTCTATAAGTTGTTTCTATGTCTCGCTTTTTCTCATCTTATATATTTATATAAACTGTTAAATTAAAATTAACGATCAATTTATTTTATTAACTAAATATATACAACCCAAGTTTTTATTTTAAATTTAATTAAAATCCGCAAATATAATAAAGACAATAATATTATTTAAATATGAATAAAATTATTATATTTAAACTTTTTCATTAAAATAAATTGACGTTCTTTATTATACCAATTATGATTTCGTTGCTGGCCTACATTGCCAGTCGGTTTTAGCAGACCGTATCCTAGCGAATGGGTTATACTTTCTGAGTATTTCCCATGTGGAACCTTTGTGCCCCCTTTTTCTCTATGGTAGGGCGGAAGGGGGACGCGTTCGCGCGTGCTGGTCGCTAGGTCAGTCTGCTAACCCTCTTTCGTTCTGCCACCCTAATCAATTGACGGTGATTTGGTGGTAGGACTCCATTTTTAAGGAGTTGGCCATGCCACAATTTAAACTCATTTTCTCTCTTATTTAACTATTTTATTTATTTAAAATTTGGGTTTCTTTAACCTGATTTTTTAAATTTATAAATTATTTTTATTTTAAAATCTTAATTATTTTATTTTCCTATTTTTTGTGGGAGGATTAATTATTATTTAAAAAATTATTTTAATATTTAAGCGAATAATATTTCTGTTTTATTTAAAGATATAAATAATCATGAGAATAATATGAAACTTCATAAATTTATATTGTTTTTAAACCTTGTGGTCGGTGCTTACAGTATTACAAATGATGATGCCAATGCTCAGCAGGAATTTAAAAGAATTTGCTTGTCAGGTGAACACATGCAAGCCAGTTGTAATTGTGTTTGCCAACAGCTTGCACAGGCGTATTCGCCTCAAATTGTACAACGTTTAAAACATGCCAGTTTGCAAAGTCCTGATCTCCCACAGGACTTTGCCCCTAATTTGTTTAGCAGCATTCAACGCTGCGACAAAAATGGAATGGGCTAAGTTCGCTTAGCTCCTTTATCTCTGTGTCGCAATGATCTCTCAAACTTTAAATCAGCGCAAAAGTAAAAGTCCATTGTGACATAGGGTCCTAGGGGATTTCTCTACTATCAAACTCGGTTTTCTTTCGTGGGAAAGCCTCTGTGTAGCGGTATGAAGGCAATAAAAAAGCCCGATATGCACTTACACATATCGGGCTTAATCAATCAGTTATTAAAGCAGGGGATGCCTTAATAATGATCTTTTTTGAATTACTCTACAGTTACTGACTTCGCCAAGTTACGTGGCTGGTCAACGTCTGTACCACGTAATACAGCAACGTGATAAGACAATAGCTGAACTGGTACGCTATAAACAATTGGAGCTAACCATTCGTTTACTGCTGGAATATGTACAACGTGTTGACGGTCTTTTTCACTGATTCCGCTATTTTCATCCGCGAAAACAAATAATTCACCACCACGTGCCTGAACTTCTTCCATATTTGATTTTAGCTTATCAAGCATTTCATCATTTGGAGCTAGAATCACGATTGGCATTTCAGTATCAACAAGTGCTAATGGACCGTGTTTTAACTCACCAGCAGCATAGCCTTCTGCGTGAATATATGAAATTTCTTTAAGCTTTAATGCGCCTTCTAATGCGATTGGATAATTCGTACCACGGCCTAAGAATAAGCAGTGATTTTTTTCAACGAATAATTCAGACAAACGCAAAATTTCTGAATCATGTTTAAGCGTATCAAGAATAACTTTCGGGCTGTGCCATAGCTCACGTGTAATTTCTTCAAGAAGAGCAGGGCTAATACGTTGTTTCACTTGACCAATTTTCAAGATTAACAACATAAGCGCAGCGAGCTGAGTCGTAAACGCTTTAGTTGATGCAACACCAATTTCAGGACCAGCAAGAGTCAATAAGTGATGATCAGTTTCACGAACCATTGAAGACGTAGCAACGTTACAGATAGTCAAAGTCTGAATATCGATATTGTTTGCTTTCGCACGCTTTTGAGTTTCACGTAGTGCAGCTAAAGTATCAGCAGTTTCACCTGACTGTGAAATACAAATATAAAGTGTATTTTCAACAATTACAGGGGTGCGATAGCGGAATTCACTTGCGATTTCAACTTGGCACGGCACGCCAATTAGTTGTTCAAACCAATATTTCGCAATCATTCCTGAGTGGTAACTTGTACCACAAGCAATGATTTGTACGCTTTGAATTTTGTTGAAATCTGCATCAGCATTTTTCAAGAAATCATCACGTAAACTATTGCCATCAAGTGCTTGAGAAATCGTTTGCTTGATTGCTTCTGGTTGCTCATAAATTTCTTTGAGCATGTAGTGCTTGTATTCACCTTTTGATGCACTGCTTACGGTTGCATCAAGCTCTCGTACTGGACGTTCAACGCGCTCGCCGTTTGCGAATACTTCAATTGAAGTGCGAGTAAGACGTGCAATATCGCCTTCTTCTAGGTACATAAAGCGGTTAGTCACTGGTAAAAGTGCAAGTTGGTCTGAACTAATAAAGTTTTCACCAATACCTACACCAATGACTAAAGGTGAACCTTCACGTACAGTAATGAGTTCATCTGGATAATCGCTGTGGATAATACCTAGCGCGTAAGCACCTTTAAGCTGAGGTACAACAGTTTCAACAGCATCTAAAAGGCTATCTGTGCTTTTTAGAGCTTCAGCAACTAAGTGTGCAACGACTTCAGTATCTGTTTGAGAAGTAAAAACGTAACCTAAAGCTTGAAGGTCGTCTTTTAATTCTTGGTAGTTTTCAATGATACCGTTATGTACAACAGCAACCTTACCCGACATATGTGGGTGAGCATTATTTTCAGTTGGTTTACCATGTGTTGCCCAACGGGTATGCGCAATCCCGATAGCCCCTGTAAGCTGGTGTTCAGCAACTGCATCGGCAAGATTAATAACTTTACCTACACGACGCTCACGTAAAATTTGTTGGTTATTCAGTAAAGCAACACCCGCAGAATCATAACCGCGGTATTCAAGACGTTTTAAACCTTCAATTAAAATCTCGGTTACACAACGCTCTGCAACGCCTCCGACGATACCACACATACTTCAATCCTCTTATTTTTTAACCTTTTGGGGACGTTGATAATTTGCTTTTGAAATTTGTTGCGCACGTTCAAAGGAGAGACTTTGTTCGGCTACATCTTTCGTAATCACAGAACCCGCACCAACTGTTGCGCCATTCCCAATGGTCACCGGAGCAACCAGCGAGCTATTAGAACCGATAAAAACGGCATCGCCAATAGTGGTTTTGTGTTTATTTGCACCGTCGTAATTACAAGTAATAGTACCTGCCCCAATATTTGATTCAGCACCGATTTCTGCATCACCTAAGTATGTGAAATGGTTAGCTTTACTACCTAGTCCAATCGATGTGTTTTTAACTTCAACAAAGTTGCCAATATGCACTTCATTTGCCAATTTAGCCCCTGGGCGTAAGCGTGCAAATGGTCCAATTTGAGCATTTTCACCTACAACTGCGCCATCAAAAACGCTATAGGCCTGAACTTTAGTGCCTGCTGCAATTTTGGTGTTCTTTAAAATACAGCCAGCGCCGATTTCTACAAAATCACCAAGCTCACATTCACCTTCAATAATAACATTGATGTCAATACGAACGTCTTGTCCAACTTTTACAGAACCACGTAAATCAAAGCGTGCAGGGTCAAAGAACATTACACCTTGCTGCATAAGCTTTTTGACTTGCTCTTGTTGGAACTGGCGTTCTAAAGCTGCAAGTTGTAAGCGGTCATTAACCCCTTCAACTTCAAAAGCAAGCTCTGGTTCAACAGAGGCAACTTCTAAGCCATCTGCAATTGCCATTGCAACGATGTCAGTTAGGTAATATTCACCCTGTGCATTTTCATTTGAAAGTTTAGGCAACCACTCATGGAGTTTTGCGTTGCTCACACAGTAAATGCCTGTATTGAATTCTTTAATTTGGCGTTGTGCTTCGTTTGCATCTTTATGTTCAACAATGGCTTGAATTTTGCCATTTTGGCGCACAATACGGCCATAACCTGTTGCATCATCTACAGTAAGCGTAACTAAGCCAATTCCTGTCTGAGTCGATGCATCTAATAATTTTTGCAACGTATTTGCATTAATACATGGTACATCGCCTGATAAAATCAGTGAAACACCTTCTTTAGGAAGTACAGGTAAGGTCATTTGTACTGCATGACCTGTACCAAGTTGTTCAGCTTGCTCAACCCATTGAACATTTTCTTGGGCAAATGTTTGTTGTACGCGGTCACCACCATGACCATAAATCGTAATAATATTTTTAGCTTGTAATTGTTTTGCTGTTTCAATGACATGCCCTAATAGTGGGCGACCCGCTAAAGGTTGTAATACTTTAGGAAGCTGAGAACGCATACGCGTTCCTTTACCAGCAGCAAGAATAATGACGGTAGTTGACATGAATAACTCTAATGATTAAGTCAAATGGATAATAATTAGTGTACAAAGAGCAGCCCATACACCGGCAATAATATCGTCAAGCATAATACCAAAACCACCATGCACTTGACGATCAATAACACGGATAGGCCAAGGTTTCCAAACATCGAAAATTCGAAATAATATGAAGCCGACGATCACCCACATCCAGTTCATTTGTTGTAAGTAAATGAGAGGAAGAAAGGTAATAGATTGCCCTGCAAATTCATCCCACACAATTCGACCATCATCGTGTACATTTATGACTTTCGCAGTTTGACCACAGATATAAATCCCGACCAAGGACATGATAATTATCGCGATTAAGCTTAAGTTAAATCCAAGCGATAACCAGATCGGAACGAAGAGTAGGGCAAAAGCAGAGCCAAAAGTACCAGGGGCTTTAGGTGCGAGACCAGATCCGAAACCAACTCCACAGAAAACGATGCAGCGGTTGAACCAAGACATGTCTTTAAAATGAATCGGCGGCTTATGCAAAGTGTTGGTATCCATGAATTTGCAATGGGTAATCCGAACCCAAATGCTCAAAAGTTAGTTGTGTTTGCTCAACGATCTGTCCGATCATTGTAAACTTAATGTCTAGTTGTTTTTGCAAAAGTTTTTCATAATTTTGCGGTGTTATTGTAAAACATAATTCGTAGTCATCACCACCAGCTAGCGCATATTGCCAACGCTGCTGTTCTGGTAGTTTCTCTAGCGTTGAATCAATCGGTAACTTTTCTAAAAATAATCGGGCACCGACCTTTGAAGCTTTTAAAATATGGCCTAAATCTTGGGCTAATCCATCAGAAATATCAATCATGCTAGAAGCAAGGCCCTTTAACTGTTGTCCAAGCTGACAACGTGGCGTCGGGTAGTCTAGTCTTTTTTGTAATGGATGACCTAGGTGTTGTAAACCATATGCTGCATCTCCAACTTGACCGCTCACACACACATAGTCTCCGACTTTTGCGCCCGAACGTAACACCGCTTGTCCAGCTTCAATCCAGCCCATAGCCGTGACAGTAATGGTCAGATGTGGACCTTGGGTCGTATCTCCACCAATGAGAGCAACACCAAATTGATTACAGCAGTCATAGATTCCCTGACTGAATCCTTCAAGCCATTCATGGTCAATGGTAGGGAGACTTAACGCAAGTAAAATACTATGGGGTTTAGCACCCATGGCAGCAATATCTGAAAGATTTACAGCCACACTTTTCCAGCCAATTGCATGCGCAGAGGTATTAAGAGGAAAGTGACGACCAGCAACTAGCGTATCTGCACAGATCACCAATTGTTGATTTTGGGGAGGGGTGATTAAGGCTGAGTCATCTCCAATACCTAAGGTGACATCTGTGTAAGATTGTCTGTTAAAGTATTGGTCAATAATAGAAAACTCAGCCATATCAACTTCAAACCTATTAGTTTGCTTGTTGTTTTTCAGCACTACGTAGTGTTGAACTTAAACGATCTAAAACGCCATTAATGTATTTATGGCTATCTGCTCCACCAAAGTGTTTGGCGAGTTCAATGGCTTCATCAAGAACTACACGATAAGGTACTTCTAAATGATCACGTAACTCATAAGCACCTAAACGTAAGGTTGCGAGCTCAACGCCATCAAGTGCACTAAGTTCACGGTCAAGTACCGGAATGAGTAATGCATCAAGATCGTCGCGCAGTGCAATCACTTGCGTTAGTAGTTCGTGATAGTAATTTAAGTCTACCTTGTGCATGGCATTTTCAGCACGAGTACGTGCTTCGATTTCATGTACAGGATTGTGACTCATTTGCCACTCATAAATACCTTGTACAGCAAAACGACGTGCTTTGCGTTTTGCTGCATAAGCGGCTTGCAGTGTTTGAGACATGCTTTAAATTGCCTTTAATAAATTAACCATTTCAATTGCAGTTAAAGCAGCTTCGCTACCTTTGTTTCCTGCTTTTGTACCTGAACGTTCGATGGCTTGCTCGATGCTATCAGTAGTTAATACACCATTGATGACAGGCAAGCTGCTTTCTAACGCGACTACACCTAAACCTTTTGCACATTCACCAGCAACGAAGTCAAAGTGTGGTGTGCTACCACGAATAACTGCGCCAAGTGCGATGATTGCATCAAATTGATTTGATGTAGCTAATTTTTTAGCAACAATCGGGAGTTCCCATGCGCCAGGAGCATGAATAACAGTAATGTTATCTTCATTTACACCATGACGTTTTAATGTGTCGATTGCACCATCCAATAAGTGTTCAACAACAAAACTGTTGAAACGACCCACTAAAATCGCATAACGACCTTCGCTTGCGAGATGTAATAAACCTTCAATACGGCGAATTGCCATAGCAACCTCGATTATTTCGTTGTGATTTGATCAGCAGTGACATATTCCACTACTTCTAAATTAAAGCCAGATAAAGCATTGAAACGTAATGGTGAGCTAAGAAGCTTCATTTTTTCAACACCTAAGTCACGCAAAATTTGAGCGCCTACACCAATGGTTTGATATTGGTGTGAAAGTGCTGCATTGGATTTCACCGGTTTTGGTTTATTTAAATCATCCAACGCTGGTCCCAAGTCTTGCAAATGATCTTGCCCGATCCAGACTAAAACACCGCGATCACTCGCTGCAATTGTCTGTAGTGCACGGTCTAGATTCCACGCAGGTTCACCATCAGCTTTATTGAGCTTAAGTAAATCGCGAATTGGACTGAAACCATGTACACGTACTGTTGTAACACCTTCTTTTGGCTCGCCTTTGACTAAAGCCAAATGGATGTCCGGGTTACCAATCTCACGATAACGATAGAGTTCAAATGAACCATATTCTGTTTGAATCGTTTTTTGATCCAGACGTTCAACCGTTTGCTCATTGGTCATGCGGTAGTGAATCAAGTCCGCAATTGTACCAATTTTTAAGCCATGCTTCTCGGCAAAAATTTCTAAATCTGCACGGCGCGCCATTGTGCCATCTTCATTGATGATTTCACAAATGACAGAAGCTGGTTCAAGACCTGCTAATCGTGTTAAATCACAGCCTGCTTCGGTATGACCTGCACGATGTAGAACACCGCCTGGTTGTGCCATTAACGGGAAAATATGGCCCGGTTGTACAATATCACTTGGCTTTGCATGCGCTGCGACAGCAGCTTGAATTGTATGTGCACGCTCTGCTGCTGAAATACCAGTTGTAATACCTTCAGCGGCTTCGATTGATAAGGTAAAGTTTGTACTATGCTGAGCACCGTTTTGGTCAACCATCAACGGAAGGTTTAACTGCTTACAGCGCTCACGGCTTAACGTTAAGCAAACTAGACCACGTGCATGGGTAATCATGAAGTTAATATCTTCAGGACGAACATGCGTTGCTGCAATGACAAGATCACCTTCATTTTCGCGATCTTCGTCATCCATCAAGATAACCATTTTGCCTGCACGAATATCGGCGACAAGATCTTCAACACGACTCAGCGGCATTCGCTCTCACCTTTTTTTGTCGTTAGACAATTTCTATTTAATAAATTTTGCATAGTTTACGCTGTTTAGAGAATTTTGCCTATGATTCTGATTTATCCAACTTTGCAACCAGATAGAATAGATCCAGCTTTATTTATACAAATAAATCATAAGAAAATGGAATAATTTAAAATAAAAACAATGAATTTAAATAAAAAAACCTAGCCAAAAGGCTAGGTTCTGATATGCGCAGTTATTTTTTATGAAGCTGCACTGCTTGGACTATCATTTTGTGGGATTGATTTTTTTCCCATCAAAATCTCAGTGCGAATATTTTGAGCAAGTTCAGCGCACTCTGCATTCATGCCATTGATCATAAATGCATGACGAGTCATGACATTGCTTGGGTTTGGCATTGCAACAAGTTGATAGCTGTCTTGAATTGCCTTGAGTTGATCATTCTCAAGATATAAAGCAGATTCTTTCGCATGAAGATGCTGTGCTAAACGTTGAGCAGCTTCTTTCGCATCAATTTGCATTGCTTCCACAGCATTACATGTTGCACTACGAGTTTGCAGCGCAAAGCGTTTATCTTCGCGATAACGTTTATATAAAACGTCAGAGAGCAACTGGAATACGGTTCCAACCATAAGCAGACACTCTACAGCGTGAGTATGCGAGGTTGAAATCGCAAGTGTAGCGCCGTCAGCATTAAATTCATTTACGACTTCAATGTCCGCTAACTTTAACTGGTAATGCTTCACGCATAACTCAATACTCTTGTTTAAAAAGAGCTGACAGAGTTTAAAGTACGGAACAGATACCGATTGGTTAACACTGCTTAATAACTGTTTAGGATCATAAAACTGAATATTGAGTGCCAACATATGTTGGTCAGCTGAATCTGCTGTTTTCTCTGGTTGAGGACGAGCCGCTGGTTTACCTTTCGCTTGTTGTTGAGCTTGAGCAACCAACGTTACTGTATTTTGTTTTTCTAAAGCCAATGCCTGAGTTAACTGCTGAATTTCATGTTTTAAGCGGTTTTCTTCGTTAATACGTGCCAAATATTCGCTACGGGTTGGGCGAGCAATCGCGCGATAGGCAAGCCATAATAAAACATGCAAAAACAGAGAAGCTAAAATTGCTAGCCATTGAGTACGCAGAATTTCACCAACACTTGGTTGAATCAGCGTAATTTCAATAGAGCCCACTTTCTTTTCATTTTGCAGAGCATCGCGAGCAAAAATCTCACCTTGGCGAGTTTTTGAAATTCCACTCGTTGCCAGCACTTGTTTGTTGGCATCAAGAATGCGAATAGACGCAACGCTTGGATTGGTCGCATAGCGATTAGCAATCAGAGCTAAAGACACCGTATTGGCAGGTTCTAGCTCAGATAAGCTATCTGCAACGAGTTGACTGGTCATGAGCTGACCTTGACTCGCACGGTTTTCATTGAGCTGGTGTGTCGTTGCAATCACCATTAAAAAGGTATGCAATGCAAAACTAACGATCAGTAGGCTAGCAAATAGCCCTTGTCTAGGCGCAATCAAGTTAAACTTCCAAGGCAATTATATTGAAATTCGATTATGATTCTTACAATAGTTGTCACTCAGACTAGAGTCAATTCATGCGAGAAATCATTCTTATATCCTTTTTAGGACCAGACCAACCAAACCAGTTTACCCGATTAATGCAAGTACTATCCGTACATTCATTGCAAATACTGGATGTAGGTCAGGCTGTTATTCATAATCAACTCACATTGGGCATTGTAGTCGCTTCCGATAATGAAACTGCGACTGCATTGGCAATGAAAGAAATTCTGATTTTAGCACATGATATTGGCTTAACAGTGCGCTTTAAACCAATCACAGGCGCAGAATACGATCAATGGGTAACTGAAGGTGGCCGTACTCGTTATATCGTCACGGCTTTAGCCCCTGAACTCACTGCTGCACACTTACAAGCCGTTACACAAATTGTGTCTAGCCAAGGCTTTAACATTGAAACTGTTACCCGTTTATCAGGCCGTGTCGACTTTGAAAAGGATAGCGCATTCCCGCGTCGTGCATGTGTACAGTTTGGTTTAAGCAGTGGCCCAACTCTAGATGCTCAAGCTATGCGTGCAGCATGTTTACTCCTTTCAAGTGAATTAAATATTGATGTCGCTGTTCAAGAAGACAATGCTTATCGACGTAACCGCCGTTTAGTTTGTTTTGATATGGACTCAACACTCATTGAACAAGAAGTGATTGATGAGTTAGCGATTGAAGCAGGGGTAGGCGTACAAGTTGCTGAAATCACTGAAAGAGCGATGCAAGGTGAGCTTGATTTCCAGCAAAGCTTCCGTGCTCGTGTTGCATTATTAAAAGGGTTAGATGCTGCTGTTTTACCTAAAATTGCAGAGCGTTTAACTATTACTGAAGGTGCAGAGCGTCTCATCTCGACCTTAAAAGCGCTTGGTTATAAAACGGCAATTTTATCTGGTGGATTCCAGTATTTTGCTGAATACCTACAAGGTAAACTTGGTATTGATGAAGTTCATGCCAACATTTTAGATGTGCAAGACGGTTTCGTAACAGGTGAAGTTAAAGGCGCAATTGTTGATGGCGCTCGTAAAGCTGAGTTATTACGCGAACTTGCAAATAAAATGGGTATTTCTCTAGAGCAAGCGATGGCGGTCGGCGATGGTGCAAACGATTTGCCAATGCTAGCGATTGCAGGGCTTGGTGTAGCTTATCGCGCTAAACCTTTAGTTCGTCAAAATGCAAATCAGGCTATTTCAAGTGTGGGCTTAGATGGGGTTCTATATTTACTTGGTATGCATGACAAAGATTTAAACCGTGCTTAATCTATAAGGCTAAGCTTTAAGCGCTACTTCAGAGTAGCGCTTTTTTTATGCAGAATCGTCATAAAAACAAGCATGTTATGCTCAAATCATGCACAGAAAAAAGGCAATAAAAAAATCTGAAAAAAACTTATTTTGGTCCTTAAAAACAGCATATTTTTTTGTAATGACACGCCAGAATTGATGCCATATAGGGAATCGAACTTTTTGAATTTTACAAAAATGTAATGACAAAAGAATGTTGCGACAAAGTATGTCGCATTAAGAAAAAACGGGTCTTTTTTTCTAAAAAAAAACATCCATAATGCATCCTAAGCTTCAACACAAATTATGAATTAAAGTTGTTTTTGGAATGAGGTCGGGTTTTTAAGACCGAATCTTTTTAGACGTTTTCATTAAGACGGAGGTTTCTATGGTAACAGCGAATTTTGCCGCTATCGCCGGATTCAGCTTGATCGCTGTCGCGCTTGTTGCTGTTTTCTTTTCTCCTTACCGTCGTTGGCTTGGTTTTATGCTTGCAGGGATGTTCTTTTGGGGGCTATTGGAAGTGGTCCGTTTTGGAGTTCAAGTCACTTTTGAAATGCCAGTCACATATAGTTATTTAACTGCACTAAGTCTAGCGATGGTAATGGTTACATTTGTTTTGTTACGTGAGGATAAACAGGCACAAAAGGCTTTGGCAAATCGCCAATATATAGAACACACGCCAGTATATGAAGATGATCAGCAGCAATGTTCTAGCCGATAATTAAATTGTTATCTAACGGTAAAAAGGTATGCACAGCATGCCTTTTTTATTTACGAAACGTGATTTTTATTATACAAAGCATTTATTAAAAAATAGCCAGTTATGCTACGATAGACGCGTCTGTTGACGTTTCATCTAGATTGCGTTGCCAGCTAAAAATTATCAGTTGATGCACAAAACACAAGCAATGGTATGTCCTTGTTGAGTTTTGCTCTAAAGTTTTCATAAAAATACAATAGGCGTGAATGTTCATGAAACTTTCTTCTATACCTGTAGTCAAGTTACCTCTCGTTGATGTCAGTACAGACCCGTTAGATTTATTGGTAGCAGGTTTAGTGCTGCGTATGAAGCAATTGGCACGTACTAGCCCTAAGTTTATTGAATTGATTCATGACCGCGCTTTCCGTATTCAGATTGGTACGGACTTAGGTGTTGCACGTCAGATCATTATTAATAATGGACAGATCGATACTGTTGCAGGTGCACCTGAAAAAGCTGACTTTATCTTACAGTTTGCAGATAGCGAACAGGGTGTAAAAACTTTAATTAAAGGTGACCCAACTGCATTTATGACAGGCATGCAAAACGGCAGTATTAAAATGGAAGGAGACTTCAGCCTACTTGTTTGGTTTAACCAAGTGGCTAGACTCATCCCACCTAAGTTGCCAAAACCAGTTAAAGAGAAAGTACGTCAAGCACGTGCTTTTATTAAAGAGAAAACTGGTCGCTAATCGCCAGATATAAAAAAACTCCCAAATGGGAGTTTTTTTATATCTATGCTTCAACTTCTAGATTGAACGTCACCGGACCATCATTAATGAGATGAACCTTCATATCGGCTGCAAAAATGCCAGTTTGAACTTTTTCAAATTGTGAATGGGCATATTCAACTAGCTGTTCATATAACGCTTTGGCATCTGCTGGAGGCATGGCTGGACCAAAATCTGGACGTAAACCTTTTTGCGTTTGGGCCATCAGGGTAAATTGTGAAACAAGCAGGATTCCTCCATTTGCTTGAGAGACATTCCACCCCATTTTGCCTTGTTCGTCATCAAAGATGCGATATTTCAAAATCTTATCAATAAGCTTCTGGCCAATTGCTAAAGTGTCATCACGGCCAATGCCTAAAAAAACCAGTAGTCCGTGTTGGATTTCACCAGTAGTCTCACCGTCAACTACCACTTTGGCTTCAAGAACTCGTTGTATTAAAGCGCGCATAGTTAAAGCAAATTTCTGCAATTAATTGAATTGGTTTAGTTTAGCAGAATTTAAATTAAATGATTTTTAAAAGGAAATTTCATGGAATTGCAACAATGGTCTAAAAGCTCGCAATTGATTTATAAAAATATGCTTTAATGCTAAGAAGCAAGCGAATAATCATTGACTATGTCTCCAATTATCCATTCTTTACTAGATACAGACTTGTACAAATTTACGATGTTACAAGTGGTTTTGCATAAATTCCCGCAAACCCATAGTGTCTACCATTTCCGCTGTAGAAATTTAGAAGATACTGTCTATCCACTAGTAGATATTTTGGATGATTTAAACGAACAACTCGACTATTTGTGTAGTCTTAAATATAAAGAAGACGAGCTTCAATATTTACGTAAATTGCGCTTTATAAAAAGTGACTTTGTCGATTATTTAGAACTGTTTCAACTGAAGCGACGCTTTATTCGAGCTAGCATCGATGCGGAAGGTCGTTTGGATATTCATATTGAAGGTCCAATGGTCCAAGCCATGATGTTTGAAATTTTTGTATTGGCAATTGTAAATGAACTTTATTTTAGCCGTATCAAAACCGATGAAGTATGGGCTGAAGGCGAGCGCCGTTTAAAGGCTAAGCTTGAATTGATTCAGGAATATGAAAAAACACAAAAACCGAATGACCCGCCATTCTTGGTTTCTGATTTTGGTACACGTCGCCGTTATAGCTTCGTATGGCAAAAACATGTGGTAGCAGCCTTTCATAAAACAGTACCAAATGTGTTCCGTGGTACAAGTAATGTCCTGCTTGCAAAAGAGTTAAACATTACGCCAATTGGAACCATGGCTCATGAATTCCTACAAGCTTTTCAGGCACTTGATGTACGACTGCGTGACTTTCAAAAAGCTGCTTTAGAGACGTGGGTTCAGGAATATCGCGGAGATTTAGGAATTGCCCTAACTGATGTTGTTGGTATGGATGCGTTCCTCCGAGATTTTGACTTGTATTTTGCGAAACTCTTTGATGGCTTACGCCATGACAGTGGTGACCCTTACGAATGGGGCGATAAGGCCTATGCGCATTATCGTAAATTAAAAATTGATACCAAAACCAAGATGCTGACTTTTAGCGATGGTCTTAATTTGCCAAAAGCATGGGAATTACATCAATACTTTAAAGATCGTTTTCAGGTGAGTTTTGGTATTGGAACTAATTTGACTAATGATATGGGCCAAAAGCCGCTCAATATTGTGTTGAAACTAGTCGAATGTAATGGTCAGTCGGTTGCAAAAATTTCTGATAGTCCCGGTAAAACCATGACTGATAACGATACTTTCTTGGCTTATTTACGTCAGGTTTTTGAAATCGAAGAACTTGAAGAAGTGGTTTAAGTAATAAATAGTCTCGCTATTTTGTATTTTTAAAAGTAAGAATGCTGATATCTGATTTTCTGCTAAAGAGTTGCAGAAAATCAGAGTTTGTTAGATATAAGCTTATGCTAATATGAAATTAAGCTGGTATAAAAAGAAACCATGACGATGACACTCCCGGATTTTAAACTCGATTTATTAATAGAAGCAGAAGAATTAGTGCCTTATCTAGGCAATGAATATATTCGCATTGTAGATTTGAGCCGTGCTTCTGTTTATGAGCAACTTCATATTCCGCATGCTATTCACTTACAACCTAAATGGTTAGTGTCTCAACACGAAGAAGCCACTGGCATTTTGCCAGATGAAGCAGGTTTACAAGCACTGATTGAAAAATTGAATATTTCACCTAATCATCATGTTGTGGTCTATGACGATGAAGGCGGAGCATGGGCTGGACGTTTAATCTGGAATTTGCATTGCTTAGGATTCACTCGTACCAGTTTAATTAATGGCGGTATCCATGCATGGTTAGGAGCAGGGTTACCAACGACAGCAGAAGTCGAAGAAGTTTCTCCTGTTGCAGACTTAATTCAGATTGATTTATCGCATGCCGCTCAGTTCCGTGTGAACTATGAAGAGCTACGCAAACAAGTAGAACAAGAAAATGTTCAATTGTGGGATTGCCGGACGAGTGATGAATATAGTGGGATCCGTTTAGCAGCGCGACGCGGCGGTCACATTCCAAATGCACTCCATTTTGAATGGAGTACTGCACTTAATCGTCAAAATCATCTAAAATTGCATCCGCTTGAACGCACGCGGCAGCGCCTTGAACAACTTGGGTTCGATTTACAGCAACCTGTAGTTGTGTACTGCCAGTCACATCACCGTTCCGGTTTGGCCTATATTTTGGCTAGGCTCTTGGGCTGGGAAGCAAAAGCCTATGATGGTGCGTGGAGTGAATGGGGCAATCGCCTCGATAGTCCTATTATTACTGGAGAATCACCGTCGTGAGTTTCACATCTCGATTAAAAAAAGAATTATTTATTAAGGCACAAAACCTTGTACCACAGCATCAATTGAGCCGTGTGGTAGGTAAAGTTGCTGCGAGTGAAAATCCAGTTGTGAAAACTGCTGTTATTCATGCATTTAAAACCAAATATGGGATTGATTTATCGATTGCTGAACAAGGCAACGCACTAAAATATAAATCTTTTAATGACTTTTTTACTCGTGCTTTAAAAGATGGCGTGCGTCTCGTTGACGAAAATGCAGATAGCATTGTGTCACCTGCTGACGGTGCTATTTCTCAGATTGGTAAAATTACTGCGGGTGAAGTATTTCAAGCAAAAGGCCAAAGCTTTTCTGTAGAGAAACTCATTGGCGACCCACAACTTGCTCAGCCATTTCAAGAAGGTGAGTTCGCGACAGTCTATCTATCTCCACGCGATTACCACCGTGTACATATGCCGTTTGCAGGGACATTGACTGAAACTTTGTATGTACCGGGTGAGCTATTTTCGGTAAATCAGGTGACGGCTGAAAATGTACCGGGACTATTTGCTCGTAATGAACGCATGGTGTGTTTGTTTGATACTGAACTTGGCCGTATGGCTGTTGTGTTAGTGGGTGCAATGATTGTTGCTGGTATTGAAACTGTGGCAACAGGTAAAGTGAAACCTTCAGGTCGTATCGAATTACAGCATCATCAGTTAAAGCTAGAGAAAGGTGCTGAGCTTGGACGTTTTTATTTAGGTTCTACAGCGGTTATTTTATTTGAAAAAGATAAGATCGAATGGGAACAACGTTTTAAAGCTGAGTCTGTGGTTGTAATGGGCGAGCGCATGGGACATACAGTTTAGTAAACGATATAGCCCCTATAAGATAAATAAACCCTGACTTTAATTATTCAGGGTTTATTTTTTTGATTTAAATTATATAAACGTAAAATATATAACTATGTTTGTATTTATATTATATGGAAATATAATTGTTATTAAGTGATCTGAAATAGGACATTATAGAAGCTGGTTCATAAATATGTGTCTGAAGAGAGCAAAAATATTAATATGATTGAAAATTAATAAATAAAAATAGAAAGAAATATTTAAGTTAGACTTAAGTCGTAATTTTAATTTTATTTGAAGATAAGTTATTAAATCTAAAAAAATTATTTAATTTTATAAATGTGAGGCGATTTTTAGATATTGCACAGCCTTTAGCCTTGGCACAATGCTTGCTAACTATTGAGGACCTTACTGTAATTTTCATATTTTTTAGGTTCTGAAATCATGTTAAAAGTTAAACGCCTGACAGCTTCGGTTTTATCTGTACTTTGTATTTCACTTAGCCATGCCAATGATTTTAAAGTTTTAAATCAAATTTCAAAACAGCCTACTCAACTTCAAAGTGGCGAATATAAAGGTAATTATTACGTTCCATCTACTTTAAAAACCATTACATGGGGTTATTTACCGAATCGGGATGCCAAACCCGTCCTTACCGTTCCGTCGGGTAGTATTGTGACATTTGATACGGTTTCTCATGAAGGTTTGCTTGAAGACCAAGGGCGTAATGCTGAAAAGTTCTTTCAATCGAAAGGTGTCAAATCTAATGAAATCTTGGAAGATGCAAAAACAATTACGCAGTCAAATTTAAAGCATGATTTTCATAAAGATGGGCCACATATTGTGACAGGTCCTGTTGCAATTGAAGGCGCACAGCCCGGTGATATTTTAAAAGTTGAGGTACTTAAAGTTGAGCCGCGTGTACCTTACGGTGTTATTTCAAATCGACATGGTAAAGGTGCTTTAGTAGGGGAATTTCCAAAAAAAGCAAAGCAAGAAAATGCATCGGCTGAACATCCTGAACGCTATGGAAATGTCTCAATTTTCACCCCAATTGAAAAAAATGCGAAAGGTGAGTACGAAGGTGTATTAAAAACAGAATCGGGTAAATCAATACGTTTCCCGCTTTATCCTTTTATGGGAATTATGGGGGTAGCAGCCAATACTTCTGAGCCTGTTCACTCTGTACCGCCTGCAATGTATGGTGGAAATATTGATATTAATGAACTAGGTGCAGGTTCAACAGCCTATTATCCTGTTCAGGTCAAAGGCGCATTATTCTATACGGGTGATAGCCATTTCGCGCAAGGGGATGGTGAAGTAGCATTAACTGCACTCGAAGCTTCAGCCCGCGCCACGCTGAAATTTACCTTACTCAAAACAGGTAAAGATAAAATACCGGGCAAAGATCTAAAACAACCTTTAGCTGAAAATGCTGAGTTTTGGATTACACCGGGTCTTGATGAAGATTTAGATGAAGCGATGAAAAAGTCTACACGTGAAGCCATTCGTTTCTTAAACCAAGAATACGGTATTGATGAAGCAACGGCTTATGCGTATTTAAGTGCCGCAACTGATTTTGAAGTTTCACAAGTTGTAGATAAAACCAAAGGGATCCATGCAAAAATTAGAAAAGCTGATTTTAAAGAGTTTGAGAGTAAATAATTAAAAAGGGAGCAATGCTCCCTTTTTAATTATTTAGTCCAACCATATTTTTTGAAAATAGTATTACCTTGTTGAGACGATAAGAACTCTACAAAACGTTTAGCTTCAGCATCTTTTAAACTATGCTTGGTTAAGGCTACACCTGTATCTCGATAGACAACTAGCTCTGGTTCAATCGGTATAATTTGCCCAACATCTGGGTTACTAATTCCCCAAATATTAAAAACTAACCAAGCATCATAGCTACTATTTTCTTCCCAGTTTTTCTTGGCAATTCCTGTGTTAGCTGCATAGGTGGCAATATTTTTTCGAACAGATTTGGTTAATTGAATATTGCCAGTTCTACCAGCGATATCCTCCCACATACCAACTTGACCTGCACCATGAGTAACTAAAACTTTAATGCCAGATTTAGCTAGGTCTTTAAATCCTTTAATATTTTTAGGATTTCCTTTGCGTACTAAAATGGCTGCAGGGCGTAAATATAAAGGTTCCACCGATTCTTTTATAATTTGTTCAGAAAAAGTATTTTCAAAATCAGACATCATGGCTTCTGAACCACTATAGATAACATCGGCATCTAGTTTCGCTTTGTCAGACCATTGAGAAGTAGGCCCAGACGTTACATGGACTGCTATGCCCGTTTTATTGGTGAATTGTTTGGCTGCTTCTTTCATGGCGGGTGCTGGTCCACCAGGACCATACACTTGTACATCTGCAAAGCTATGGATAGGTAGAGAACCGAGAATAAGACAAATCAGGTACGGTATAAATTTATATTGTTTTGACATTCTAATCGCTATATTAATTAAGAAAATATCAGCATATATTTTTTATTATTTAAACGGGATTAATTTTTGCAACGATATTTATAATACATTTCTTTAAAATATATTTTAATTAGATTTTAAGTGACTGTATAAATGTAAATTCTTTTGAAGTAAATATAACTATAGAAGTTTTTATGGTAATTTATATTTTATAAATTGATTATTTGAATAGATATATTGTAAATAATAGAGGAGTAATCCCTTGATTAAAAAAAGTAATTCTTTTTTAAAAATTTTATTTAGCAGCGCTTGTTTGGTTTCTGGTTCTGCTATGGCTGCTCCCATTACAGATTTGGGTAAGCAAATTGTGAGCGAAAAACCAGGCTCAATACTCTCTATAGCACAACAAGATGTGACAGATTTATTTCCTCATGCTGATCAGCGCTTGTTGGTTAATTATCGTAGTCGAGGTATTCAGGGCGAGCCTATTGTTGTATCGGCTTTTATTTTATTACCGAAAGGAACACCACCAAAAAATGGCTGGCCGATACTGGCTTGGGCGCATGGTACGACTGGAGTTGCTGATACTTGTGCACCTTCGGGTGACTATGTGGGTGGACCAGTTCACTCATATCAAGAAGTTGCTTCTAAAGCTTTAGATGGTTGGCTTGCACGTGGCTATGCAGTTGTTGCACCTGATTATCAGGGTTTAGGTACACCGGGTGGGCATCCTTACATGAATGCAAAGAGCCAGCTTCATACGGTTGTTGATGCAGTGCGTGCATTACATTTGCTTAAGCCCAAGAGCTTTAGTAAACAGTGGTTGGTGATGGGGCACAGTCAAGGTGGAGCTGCGGCAATTGCAGTGTCTGCCTATGGTCAAAAAGACGCTCCCGAATTAGATTTAAAAGGGGCAATGGCTCTTGCGCCAGGCGGCTATCAATATGAAGGCATCGCAGAATATGTGAAAACTAATCCGAACCCAGAACCTAGTGTGGCAGCATTTTTCCCGATTGTTTTATTAGGAGCACAAGCAGCAGAACCAAGTATTGTTCCTGAAAATTTAGTCAGTCCAGAAATGAATGCAGTACTGACTCAAGGGCGCAGTCGTTGTTTATCTGAACTTCAATCTGATTTGAAAAAATCTCCTTCTAGCATATTTCGATCTGATGCTGATTTAAAACCTCTTTTGGCTTATCTGAAACAACAGTCGATTGAAAATATGGTGCCTACCGTCCCATTAATGATTGTTCAAGGTTCTAAAGATCATTTAGTCGACCCGAGAGGCACATCTGCTTATTATCAGCAGCTATGTAAATTAAAAAAACCAACGGTATATCAAACGATTGATGGTGGAGATCATCGTGATGCACTACGCCAGAGCAATACTTTTGCTACTCACTTTTTAAATGTAATAAAGAAAAACCAAAGTAAATCCTATTGCTCGACTTCTAAGTAAATTGGTTTAAATGCTAAAAAAGCCGACTTTTCATGAGCCGGCTTTTTATATTTGAAGGGGTGACTTTAGGTCAGGTTATACAGTCTTTCTTTAGGGAAAACTGCGTTAAAATCAGCCTTCATATTCACGCCCATTTTTGCGCCATTTTCCATCAGCACCTTTATACCAGTCTGGGGCTACAGCTGGGCCTCGTGCTCCTGAGCCTTCTCGTGACTCATCTATATAATCAATTTTATCAATGTACACTGTATCTTCTCGGCCTTCATAAACTCTGCTGCGCAACAGTATTGTACGGTGCTTCCAATCAATACTTTTAAGTTCTCCCTGTTCACAAGTTTGATTTATTGAACCACCAAAATGTCCCCAAACCATTAAATACTTGCCCATAGGTATACATCTTAATTGATCATCAATAGTTTCTATATAAGGTTCTTCTTCGATTGGCTCAAGTGACTCAATTTTATCAAAAGAGATTAGTCCAATTGATTCACCTTCTATGAATACTCGAATTGATACAAGAATAGTCTGTTGATCTTTATCAATATGAAGAACTTTTACTTTTAATGATTCTCCACTTTTTAAACCGAGAATAAAGCAATCAGTTATTTCTGCATTATTCGATATTATTTCTACAGGGTTAATAGTCATTTAAGCCTCGCTTAATTATTATGTTAGCTGTTCTTATGGGTTAAGTTATTTGTAGCGATTTAATAATACTGAATTATTTTTAAAATAAAAGTTGTTTTTAAAATTGTTAATTTATTAATTAAATAATATTTTTTTATTTTAAATATTTTTTAAATTATCAATGATATTAATTATATATATTGTATAAATTGGGTGGTTTTGTATTTTAAAAGTACAGTTGGTATATCTATTTCATAAATTCTAATCTATGAAATAGATACGAGGAAAAAGAAGATTTATTAAATAACTTATATAGGCTGACCATAGGTTATATTTGATATTATCAATGACAAAAAATTAAAATCATGTCCATAATAAATTATATATAAAAAATGGCTAAGTATCTTTCACTGCGTCTATTTAATATCCACCCTTTATGTGGAATGAATACTTTTTAAGCCATGTTATATAGTCTTTCTTTTGGAAAAACTGCGGTAAATGTTGATCCCTCGTTTTCTTTAGACTGTACATCTAAATACGCGCCGTGTTGCATCAGCACGTGTTTTACAATCGCAAGGCCTAAACCTGTACCACCTGTTTGGCGACTACGGTCACTGTCAACTCGATAGAAGCGTTCAGTTAGTCGTGGCAAATGTTTTGGGTTAATTCCAATGCCTGTGTCTTGTACACTAAAGTACGCATGTTCACCGTCATCATGCCAGCCAATGGTAATGGTTCCACCTTTTGGCGTGTACTTGATAGCATTCGTAATTAAGTTACTAAATGCACTGGCAATTTCCATGTCAGAACCAATTAGGTCACAGTGGCTATCAATGTGTAAATTGAGCGTATGTCCATAATCGGCATTGTAGGCCTGAGCATCATCAAAGAGTTGACTCATTAAACTCGGCATTTCAATAATCTGATTCTTTGCAATTTTCTTATTATTTTCTAAATTCGATAACAGCAGTAAGTCATTCACCAAAGCATTCATACGCTTGGTTTGTGACTGCATCTGATCAAAGGCACGTTTCCAGCGCGGACTAATATCTTCTTGATCGGTAAAGGTCTCGATATAACCACTCAGTACAGTTAATGGTGTACGAAGTTCATGAGAAATATTATCGACGAAGTCTTTACGCATTTGTTCAAGGTTGTGCATACGCGTAACGTCGTAAGCCACCAATAAACGACTTTCTCCACCAAATCTTGTGAGTTTAACCTGTACATAGCGGTCATCATCAAAATTTGAATGAAGCTTAATCCCGTCGGGTGCCTGATCAATATTGTTAAAATATTCAATAAAGGTCGGCTGACGTAAAATCGTTAATAAGTTACGACCACGGTCAAGTGGGCTGATCCCTAACAAACGTTCAGCAGCAGGGTTCCACCATTCGATTTGATGTTGGTCATCAATTAAAACAACGGCTTCAGCAAGTGCAACCAAAGATGACTGAGCTCGATCAATTAAACCGACCATTTCCGCCTGAACAATTCGTTCTTGGCGCTGAGCACGGTAAACATTAAATAATAATGCCCCCCAAATCCCATTAAGATTTGGAGGAACGTCATAAGGTTTATTCGCAATCCAGTCATTGACCAGATATAAAGAACGCAACTGGAGTGCAAAAAACACCACGAAGGCGATAAAAATACAGCTCCAGAAATACCCAACGCCTAAACCGACTAAACCGGCAATAATTAGAAAAAATAATAAGAGCCGTAAATCTTGTTTGGCAAACGTCCATAAACTACTGTAGCGGGAAAGTTTTTGTTCACGTACCTGTTCGGGGACGGGGTAGGGTTCATACATAAATCTTGGTTAACCTGCGGCTAAATCTGCACGTGTTGAGAAACGGTAGCCAGTTCCACGCACAGTCTGAACAAATCGGTCTACACCAAAAGGTTCTAAAACTTTACGCAAACGGCGAATGTGCACATCGATAGTGCGGTCTTCGATATATACATTACCGCCCCACACCTGATCGAGCAACTGGGCACGTGTATATGCACGCTCTGGATGGGTCATAAAAAATGCAAGTAAGCGATATTCAGTTGGACCCATATCTAAAATGCTGTTGCCAAAGCTAACACGCTGGCTTACAGGATCAAGAATTAAGCCATTGGCATCAATGGTTTTTTCGCCACTTAATGCATTAGCACGACGCAGAACTGCCTTAATACGTGAAACCAGTTCACGTGTTGAAAAAGGCTTAGTCATGTAGTCATCTGCACCTGCGTCAAGACCTTGTACTTTGTGGTCTTCTTCTCCGCGGGCAGTCAACATAATGACTGGAATTTCTGCTAGGTTTTCATCTCGTTTTAAGCGGCGACATAAATCGACACCACTTACGCCTCCAGGTAACATCCAATCAAGCAAGATAAGCGCCGGACGTTGGTCGACGATAATTTGATGAGCTTGTTTGGCATCTTCTGCCTGTAAACACTGAAAGCCTGCCATGTCCAAAGAAGTATGGATCATTTCGCGAATAGGAAGCTCATCATCGACAATTAAAATATAGTCATCTTTCACAGCGCAATATCCTATAGATTTAACGGTGAACCGTTTTGTAGTTATGACAGGCTTATTACAAAGATTAATTATGACAATTTCATTGCAGAAAAGTCTATAAAATTAAATTTAGCAATAATTTGTGACAAAACTAAGGCAAAGGTATGACCAAATTGTGACATGAAGACTTTAATTTTCTTAAAATCATTCAATAGGTTATCACTTGAATCGCTTAACTCATTTTGCACATTTATGGCTGTCAAAAAACTTTAATATTATTTTGAAACTTGCGCTAATAAAGATAAGAAAACGATACGGCATGCGGTTAAAACCTGTTCAAGCGACTGTTCAAACCCTCCCATGACCCATCGAATCGCAATTTGAGTGACATATCCATTTAAGCCAGTTGCGATTAAAGAGAGCTCATTTTCATGGTGTTGAATTTGCGGCATGGTCAGCATAACAAAGGCTTGAATCATGCGATCAAATTGCGCAAGTGTTTCTTGAATTGTGGCCTGATTATGTAACTCTTGTACCAAAACGGCATCGACATAGATAATACGAGCTAATCTTGGGTCGTCTTTTAAGGTCGTCAGCAGTGCTCTTAAACCAGCATCCACCATTTTTTCTGGATCGGGTGCAGCTTTAATCACGGCTTGCATCAGATTTTGCTGTAATTCTTCAATCATTTTTAAAAAGATGGTTTGGAATAAATCTTCACTCTTCTTAAATGATTCATAAAAATAACGTTCTGTGAGTTTTGCCTCTTGGCAGACATCTTTTACCGTCACGGAAAAAAAACCGAGCGTTCCGTAAGTCGCAATACCTGCTTCAATCAGTTTTTCACGGCGGGCCTCTTTACGTTCTGATAGAGATAACCCTTTGAACTGACGTTCTTTACTCACACTTTTTGTTTTCTTTTTACTGGTTGAGTCGTTAGTCGCCATAAATAAGTCGTTTCCTAAAGATTGGTTTCCTAATTTATAGGTTTTGGCCAAATATGCTCACTATGATAAAGCTCTCAGAAGAATTGTGCCATTCTATCTGAAATTACAGTGTACTATATTGACAATGGATATTGTCAAAATTATATTGAAGATGTCTGAACTGCACATGCAATGAACCGGTTGTGCAAATATCGAAAAACAAAGGATGGACAATGAAAAATTTTAAAAACAAAGTCGCTGCAATTACGGGCGCAGGTTCTGGCATTGGGCAACAGTTAGCAATTCTTTTGGCAAAACAGGGCTGCCATCTTTCGTTGAGTGATATTAATGAAAAAGGATTACAACAAACTGTCGAGCTTTTAAAACCGTACAGCAATATTACGGTTACCACCAAAAAGCTTGATGTGTCGGATCGGGACGCGGTAAAGCAGTGGGCACAAGAAACTGTGCAAGATCACGGTTCTGTTAACCTAATTTTTAACAATGCTGGTGTTGCTTTAGGCTCAACTGTTGAAGGTGCGACCTACGAAGATTTAGAGTGGATCGTTGGGATTAACTTCTGGGGTGTCGTGTACGGAACTAAAGAGTTTTTACCGTTCATTAAGCAAACTCAAGATGGCCATATTATTAACATCTCCAGCTTATTTGGTCTGACTGCTCAACCGACTCAGTCTGGTTATAACGCGACTAAATTTGCTGTACGTGGTTTTACCGAATCATTACGCCAAGAGTTGGATATTGAAAAAAGTGGTGTAAGCTCGTTGTGCGTACATCCAGGTGGAATCCGCACCAACATTGCTAAATCTGCAAAAATGAGTGATAGCTTGAATAGTTTAGGTATGGACCCGACTAAATCAATTCAAAACTTTGACAAGCTACTACGTACTCCACCTGAAGAAGCAGCTCGTCAAATTTTACAAGCTGTCTTAAAAAATAAACGCCGTTTATTGATTGGTAGTGATGCAAAAATTCTTGATGCATTCCAGCGTTTATTCCCAACGGGATATCAACGTGCTTCAACCATTGTGACCAAATTAATGAAATAATTTTTTAATGTAAAAAAGCCATCAAATGATGGCTTTTTTATGTGGTTTAGTTAGTTCTAAATAAGAACTTTGATCTTCTTTTTCTTCCAGATAAATTGATAATACAGGCCTTGAATAATACATAAACTGACAAATGCCAAGGCATAAGCAACCCAGATTCCTTTAAGGCCCCATATTGAGCTGAACCAGTAAGCACATGGAATTTCAATAAATAAAATAGCAGAAATATTAAGTAGCATTGGAACAGTCACGGTTCCGCTGGCACGCATGATTGATGCAAAAATGGCACCTGCACCAAAGAATAAAATTGCCCACAGCACAATAAATAAAAGTTGCTGCCCTAACACCACCACAGTTGGGTCGGTAATGAATAAAGCCATTAAATATTTTGAAAATAGATAGCCAAGTGCAATTAAGGTACCTGTAAATAAAAAGTTCATTCCCAAAGCTGTGCGGGTTACCCGTGCTAACAGATCTGATTTGCCAGCACCAATTGCTTGTGCTGCAAAAATTGAAGCTGCAATTGATATCGACAAGGCAGGGAACTGAATGTAGTTGAGCACCTGATTCACTGCACCATAGGCTGCTGTAGCATGCGATCCGTAATGGTTAACCAACCCAACAATAACCAAGCCAGCCATTGAGGTAGTAATCATTTGAATGCCGGTTGGTACGCCTAAGCGCAAAATGATTTTGCTCAGTTCTGGATTGTGACGGATATGTTGCAGAAGCTGCCGATTCGGCCGAAGTGGATGATTTTTCTTGTTGAGATAAATTGCCAGAAAAATCAAAATAGCAACATAACCCGTGATCGTTGCAATTGCAGGAGCGATAATTCCCAGAGCGGGTAAGCCAAAACAACCTTTAAGCAATATCGGGGTAATTACTAAGCCAATTACACTGGTTAATGCCAATGCAAGTAAAGGCGTGGTACTGTCGCCTACACCACGTAAAATTGAGGTATAAATAATATAAACAAACAGAAGCGGGCTACCCGCCAGCATCCATTGCACATAAGGCAAAGCAAGATGCATTACCTTAGGGTCAGTACCTAATAACTCTAAAATATCATGGGCAAAAAACACGCCGATAATCGCGGTAATTACCCCACCAATCAGTGTCATAAACAGGGTAGAACCGACCACACTTTGGACTTTCTCTATATTTTGTGCGCCCCACGCTTGCCCTACTAAAACAGTAGTACCCGTTGAAATCCCGATAATAAAAGCGAGAAGCAAGAATAAAATAGGGAAGAAAACCGAGACGGCAGCAATCGCATCAACTCCCATCATTTGGCCAACAAAGATGGTGTTAATCGTTCCCGACAAGTTCTGCAAAATATTGGTTGCAATGAGAGGCAGTAAGAAAACAAAAAATGTTTTCCATAGATTTTGCTGGTGAATTAAAGACTGTCTTGGTGGCATGTGTTCTCCATCGCCCATCTCTTTGATGAGCGGGGCAGACATTCAACTTAGCATATTTAGGTGAAATTTCTTGTAGTGTTTTACTATGCTAAGTTTCTAAATTTATTAACATTCATTCAAGATTTCTCCTGCTTTTTGCAATGTCTCATCATTTTTAGCAAAGCAGAAGCGAATCAGGCGTAAAGACTCTGGCGCTTGCTGGTAGAAAACTGAAACAGGAATAGCCACAATTTTATGTTGCTCGGCAAGAAACTGGCACATTTCTACATCGTTTAAGTCAGGTCTAATCTGACTGTAATCAAGATTTTGGAAATAGGTCCCTTGAGATGGTTTTAGTAAAAAACGGCTATTGTGAATTGCCTGATTAAAACGATCTCGCTTAGTTTGGTAAAACTGCGAAAGCTCTTGAATATGTTCCGGATGTTGCTGCATATATTGCGCTAGGGCAATCTGACAAGGTGTCGTACCACAGAAATTCGCATATTGGTAAATCTGGCGAAATAAACGCATTAACTCAGGTGAAGCCACGCAATAACCTGTTTTCCAGCCGGTCACATGAAAGGTTTTCCCAAAAGACCCAATCACAAAACTACGCTCTCTGAGTTCTGGAAAATGCAAAGCACTAAAGTGTTGTTGACCATCAAACACTAAGTGTTCATAGACTTCATCAGATAAAACCACAATGTTTTTATCTTGAATTAGTGCAATAAGCTCTAACCAATCCTGTTTTGCCCAGATGGTACCTGTTGGATTATGGGGAGTATTCACCACAATCATACGGGTTTTGTCATTAATCAAATCTTTAACTTGCTGCCAGTTCACTTTAAAGTCTGGAGCTTCAAGAGCGATATGGATGGCTTTACCACCAGCTAATTGTACTGAAGGACCATAACTGTCGTAACTTGGATCAAAAATAATGACCTCATCGCCCGCATTAATACATGCCTGTATGGCACAAAAAATTGCAATGGTTGCGCCGGGAGTAATGGTAATTTGCGTGACAGGATCAAGTTGAAGTTGGTCGCGTTGCTGAAATTGTAAAGCAAGCTGTTCACGTAAAGCGAGAATACCATCGCCGGGTGGATATTGATTATGCCCAGCTAAAGTCGCCTGAGATAAAGCTTCCAGTAAGGCTTGTGGTGCCGGAAAATCTGGAAAGCCTTGTGACAGGTTGAGAGCACCTAAACGATGTGCCATTGCCGTCATGGTACTAAAAATAGTCACGCCTTGAGTGGCCAGTTTTGACTGTAGCTGTAGCATATTGTTCTCTTATTAAAAATATTTAAAGTTATAAAATTGATTCAATCACTGCTCGAATTACACCGAGGGTTAAACCAATAAATGCACCGACTACAACGCCATTTACTCGGATCATATGTAGGTCGCCACCGACTTCATTTTCAATTTTCCCGATCATTTCGCGTGAATCCCATTCATGAATGCGTTCACTGACATAGCGTATGATTTTATGGCTATATTGATCTGTAAAAGTCAGCGCAAGTCCTGTCATTTCTTTGTTGAGTACTTCACGTACTTTGGCATTTTGAACAAGGTTTTCACCTAGTTGCTGAATAGCTGCTCTTAGGTTCATTGCAATGCCAGAATCTTCTTTCATTAAATCTTCTTTAATGGCATTACACAAAATCGTAACAGCGCCACTGATGAAATTGAGGACTTGTGGACTATCGAGAAGGGCATCTTTACCGCTGTTGAGACGTTGGCTAGTAACGCTGTCTGGTTTTGCCAGCTCAAGCATGAGAGAGTGGGCAATGGTTTCAATTTCTTGTCGCCATGGGTGTTCAGGGTCTGCCAACATCGATTCTACTTTTTCAACGAGTGAATCGATGGTGCGTTGTTGAACATCAATACCAATCCAGCTTGCGCCTTTTGCAAGTGACCAGACACCAAGTGCTTTAAACATTTTTCGGGTTAATTCACGGGTTTTATCTGGGTTTTGTACCACCCATTCATGCGCGATATCGAGTCCACGCTGTAAAACGTCTTGATGGAAATCATTTTCCAATACTGCGCGTAGCATTTCACTTGCGAGTTTATTGACCTCGGTATTACGCACCCATTGCACACTATTGTTTTGCACAAAATTGGCAATTTGATCTTGACTAACAAACTCAAAAATTTTCGGAACAGTTTGCTGAATAAGCTGTACCACTTGCGTGTTGTTTTGTGGACTTGCTAACCATTGACCAATTGCGAGGCTTAAGTCAGTTTTTTCTAAGCTTCGTTCGACCACTTGAGGCGAAAGAAAATTTTCCTGTACAAAACGGCCCATTGACTCTGCAATGCGTGCTTTGTTGCGTGGAATAATCTCGGTGTGGTCCCTTAAAAATTTAGGAATGGGTAACTTACCAAATGGGTTCCGAAACAGAACCGTAATCGCGTACCAGTCGGCTAAACCACCGACTACACCGGCTTCTGCCCCTAACATTAAAATATGAATAAAACCCGTGTACTCTGGCAGAAAACGATCAGCCACCATCAGTGCAATCCACAGCACAACGACAATAATAAGCGCCAGAGTAGCAAAATATTTGCTACGTTTTAGACTGGGCACGTGGTGAACTTCTTCTGCCATGTTCATAAACTTATCCTATTCATTTTTGTTTTACTGGAGGCTCAGGCGGTGGCAACAGCTCTCCTGTCGGACTCAATCCATATTTTTGTCCGATTGATTTCAAGATCAAGGTTGCATCAAAAGCATCCTGTGGAGCCTGCTTTTGATCCCGATAACATTCAATAGTATACGACACTTGAACAGGGTCGATATTGACCACTTGTGGGTAATCATAGAACGGATCATGCCAGAAACCTGGGTAGCGACGACCATAACCATATGGGTAAAAGCTTGGAGCTGATGGATAAACCACAGCCTGACGTGGCGGTTTCTGGCTTTGATTGCTTGGATCATTTTGCACTTTAAAAAAGCGGAAACCTTTTTGTATCGTCGTTTGTGCCGCTTTCACCAAGGTAATTTCTTCAGCTCTGCCATAACTCATATTTGGGTCGGCTTGAAAACTAATACGGAACGTTTGAGCATTTAGAGGATATGCTGAAAACTGACCAAGCTGATCAAAGGTTCTTGGTTTACTTGGAGTCGTTGCACACGCAGTTAAAGTTAAGGCAGTGCCTAAGGCTAAACAAAGAGAGAGATATTTCATGATGAACTCCCAGCTGAGCATTAAAAAATAGATGACTCAGCATTAAAAATTAAGAAGTTTTAAAAACTACTGTTCGGTTCTAATAAAAATTCGGTTTCCTCTGGAGTGGAAACACGCCCGAGAATGGTATTTCGATGAGGATAGCGTCCAAAGCGATCAATAATAACTTTATGCTTTTTCTCAAAACTTAAATTAATTTCATTGCCGAGGCGTTGAAAGAGTTTTAAGGCAAATTCATGAATCAATTTTGATTCACTATGCATAAACGGCATATATAAAAAAGAACGTTGCTCTGGATTAAGCTGTGCATCGAGTTGTAAGCTAATCGTTTCTTGTGCCAAAGCTAATGCCAAACTGTCATAGGCAAAAGATTCGGGTTGATCACGATAAATGTTGCGAGAAAACTGGTCTAGTACAATAATCTCTGCCAAACGGCCTTCCGCTGTTTTTCGCCAAGACCACAGTTCTGCTTGAGTTGCCTGTCGATGAACGTCAGAAAAATTTTCACGGATTTTTTTGTCAAAATCATCACTTTTTGCAAACCAAAGTGAACGGTGTTCAGGAGAAAACCAGAAGTTTAAAATGTCTTGTTCGTTCATGATATTGACAACTCTTTAGCAATTATTCTTCAATAAAATCACAATTCTTTCGTGTCTTAAATAACAAGATTGTGATAAAAATTGCCAAACTGGAATGATGTGAGTATATAAATAGCCGTATCATCTCACGATTTTGTATATAGTGATCTTTAATAAGCGAGCAAATGCATGAGTCAACCCACTACACCCTCTCAATCAGTTATTCCTGCTTGGGTGGATTCGTCGCTACTACAAGGCATGTTACGTGGAATAGAGCGTGAAAGCCTACGTATGCAAAGTAATGGGTTCTTATCACAAGAGTTACATCCAAAGGCATTGGGTTCGGCTTTAACACATCCACAAATTACGACTGATTATTCAGAAGCATTAATGGAGTTTATTACCTCACCTAAGCCAACCATTGGTGAAGCTTTGAATGAGCTTACCGATATTCATGCGGTTGTGCATCGTCATTTAGAAAATGGTGAGAAACTCTGGCCGCTGTCTATGCCATGTATGTTAGATGACAATGAAGAACGGATTCGTCTAGCACAATACGGCACCTCTAATATTGGTCGTTTTAAAACACTATACCGCCGTGGGCTGGGAATTCGATATGGTCGCCGTATGCAGACCATTTCAGGCGTGCATTACAATTTATCTTTTCCAGATACGCTTTTCGCCGAGCTACAAGCTCATGAAACTGACGAACAATTAAAATCATTAAGTTTGCAGGATTATCGTAGCCATCGTTATTTTGGTCTTATTCGTAATTTTATCCGTTTAACACCGTTAGTTATGTTTTTAGTGGGTGCTAGCCCAACAGTATGTCGTTGTTTCTTAACTGGACATAAACATCAGTTGTTGCCTTTAATCAAAGGTTCATACTATTTACCGTATGCTACAGCACTCCGTATGGGACGATTGGGCTATCAAAACTCAGCTCAAAAAAGCTTGGGTATTCATTACAACAATTTGTCTGGCTATCTGGATGGTTTACAAAAAGCCGTTCATTCTCCTTACCCACCATTTAGCCGTTTAGGGTTAAATGATGCCTCTGGTGAGCCGTTGCAAATTAATGATCATGTTTTGCAGATCGAGAATGAATATTACAGTCTCGTACGTCCAAAACAGGTGCCTCAAAAAGGTGAAACGCCGTCTCAAGCTTTGAAAAATCGAGGAGTGGGATATGTTGAGCTACGTGCTGTTGATGTAAACCCATACTCGGCAATTGGCGTTGATGAAACGACAGCAGGCTTCCTTGAAGTGTTGGCACTTTATTGTCTGTTAAGTGATAGTCCAGACTTGTTAGGTCCTGAGCAAGACTTGGTTGAGAAAAATCAGACCGAGGTGGTAAACCGAGGTCGAGCCCCCAACGCAACCATTACAGATTTAACAGGGTCATATCACATCGAAGATTGGGCACGTTTATATATTGCAAAAATGCAAGATTGTGCACAGCTACTCGATCAGACCTACGCAACGGACTTGTATGGTTCAGCATTAGCGATCATGCAAGCACGAATTGATGAAGTTGATGAGACTTTATCTGCCCATGTTATTGACGATACGTTAAAACATGGTGGAACTTGGAGTTTTGGTAGCCACATGGCGCAATTACATGCTGAAAGTTATGAAGAGCATGAGCTTAGTGTGGAAACCTTGAAACATTTTGAACAATTGGCTGCACAGTCGTTACAGCAGCAAGAACAACTTGAGCAAGATACTCAGGTCAGTTTTGATCAATATCTTGAACAATATCGATAATAAAACGAGGTTTTACATGCGATTAAGTTACCGTTTGGTGAGTGGGCTACTTGTTTTAGCAAGTATTGTCGGCATGTCTTTTGCGTTGTATCTGGAACATGTAAAAGGTTTAGAGCCATGTCCGCTCTGTATTTTTCAACGTGTTGGCTTAATGGCGATGGGTTTTGTGGCGCTCGTCGCTTTTTTGCATAACCCAGTTTCCAATGCGATTAAACGCTTTTATGCATTTTTGGCTGGCATCGCAATTTTATGGTCAGTCGGTGTCGCAGGGCGTCATGTGTGGATACAGCATTTACCCGCAGATCAAGTACCGAGTTGTGGACCGGGTTTAAATTATTTAATTGATGCTTTACCTATGAAAGCAGTTTTGCAAGAAGTGCTTTCTGGTTCAGGTGAGTGTGCTGCAATTGATTGGACCTTTTTAGGTCAATCTTTACCAGTTTGGTCGTTGGTTTATTTCGTTTTGCTCTTACTGGTCTGCTTATGGCAGTTATTCCGTTTTTATCCAGTGTTTAAGACTGCTAAAAAGTAAGTTTAAACAGATTAAAAAAAGCCCAAAATTATATTGGGCTTTTTTTATTGTTTTATAATTAATCAAACTATAAAAAAACAAATTGAAAAAAAGAATAATGATGTAGACAGATAGGTCTGTTTTTTATAAAGTGCAGCCGTTTATATATCCTTATGATTATAAAAAATGTTTTTTAATATCTTTAATGTTTTGGAAAAAATAGGGTTAAGTGCACAGAAACGCGCGATTCACGTGCAATTTTCTAATGAACTACTCAATAACCAGGTTTTTTTACAGCGTATCGAAGGCCAACACCAGCTAAATGGGGAAATTGAAGCTGAGTTGATTTGTCTTTCAACGAGTGCACAAATTGCATTGAAGCAGTTTATAGGGGTGCAAGTTGCTGTTGATCAGGTCACCGATTCAGGACAATTATTCCGAACTACAGGAATTGTAACGGAAGCCAGTTATGGCCAAAGTGACGGTGCTTTAACGCTTTATAAACTTACCATAAAAGACGCGACAAATTTATGGCATAAACGCCGTAATAGCCGTGTTTTCATGAATAAAAGTATTATTGAAGTCACGGAAGTTTTATTTAAAGAGTGGCAAGAAAAAAGTCAGCTTTTTGCGACAAGTTTAAGTCTCGATCTTAGTGGGTTAAGTCAGAGTTATGATATTCGCCCATTTATCATGCAGCACAATGAGTCTGACTATGACTTTCTGACACGCTTATGGCGAAGTGAAGGCGTTAGCTGGCTAATTGATGAATCTGAGCTTTTTGTACCTCATTTTACTGCGCCAATACAGGCTCAAAAACTAAGACTCATTGATGACAATAGCCAGTACCAAGCTTTAGCACGTCGTAGTATTCGCTACCACAGAAGTAGTGCAACAGAATATCAAGATAGCATTACGGGTTTTGTAGCGGTGCGGACTTTGCAGCCGACTGCGGTACATGTGCAGCGCTGGCAACCCGATGCTCTGGCACACGAAGAAGGTGTAGGTTCAGTTATTACTACACACATACATTCAGACCAGTTTGATTCAGCGAGTTTGAGCCTTGAACAAGCATGGCACATGAGCCCAGCTTGGATGCAAGATTTAAAAGGGGAAGATCAGGCTACTGCTTCAAGTAGTAATCAGCTAGAGAAATTAAATCAGCACTTCACGAATATGTATGCGAGTCAGGCCAAATACTTTAAAGCCTATAGTAGTGTCCGTGATAGCCAAGTTGGTTATTGGTTTAATCTACAGGAGCATCCTGAAATTGATCAGCATGAAGGGGCTGATCAAGAGTTCCTGATTATTGCTAAAAATTTCTATAACCAAAATAACCTACCGAAAGATTTGCATCAGCAAGTTAGCCAGTTGTTAACCCAAAGTCGTTGGGATAAACATGGTTATGAAGATATTGAGCGCCAAGGTAATGAGCTGACCTTAATACGCCGTCAAATTAAAACTGCACCTGAATATAATCCAGAAGAGCATCGACCAATTGCCTACCCACAAAGAGCGAAAGTCGTGGGGCCAGAGGGAGAGACTATTCATGTCGATGAATGGGGGCGTATCAAAGTACGTTTTCTATTTACCCGTAGTGATGATCATGGACATGACGGTGGTGCAGGGAGCAATGACAACGATACCGACTCGGCTTGGGTTGATGTACTGACTCCTTGGGCAGGTGAGGGCTATGGAGCACGGTTTTTACCACGTATTGGTGAAGTGGTTGTCATAGATTTCTTTGATGGCAATATTGACCGTCCATTTGTGACAGGGCGTATCCATGAAGCGCAGCGTTCGCCAACCAAGTTCGATGTAAAAGGGCAGCTTCCTGCGACTAAAAAACTAAGCGGGATTCGCAGTCAGGAAATCAGCGGTAGTGGTTTTAACCAATTACGTTTTGATGACACAACAGGGCAAATCAGTACCCAACTACAAAGTAGTCATGCAGCGACGCAACTGAACTTAGGTAACTTAAGCCATCCGAAAGAACAAGCGACGAGCCAAGGACGTGGAGAAGGTTTTGAGCTGAGAACAGATGCTTGGGGAGCCGTGCGTGCTGGAAACGGCTTATACATTAGTACTCACAAACAAGATCAAGCTCAAGGACTTCACCTTGATGCGAATGAAACCAAACAACAGCTTGAAGGCGGGTTAAACAATAGTAAAGCTCTAAGTGAAGTTGCTAAAAATCAGCAGACAGATCCGTTGGAAGTTCTTGATGATTTAAAAAACTTTTTAGATCAGATTGAACAGCAAGACAAAGATAAAGCTACTGCATTTAAACAAGCGATTATGGTGTTAAGTGCGCCAAATAGTATAGCGGTTGCAAGTAATGAAGATATTCATCTGAGTGCAGATGGACAGATTAGCCAAACTGCTGGTGATAGTATTAACCTGAGTACTCAAAAGAATTTGATTGCTTATGCCCAAAATAGGATAAGTTTTTTTGCAGCTCAAGATGGAGCAAGAATGTATGCGGGTAAGGGCAAAATTGAGTTACAAGCACAAAGTGATGGTACAGATATCATTGCACGAAAAGGGATAAAGATTATTTCAACAGAAGATAGAATCGAAATAATTAGCCCAAAAGAAATTATACTCACTGCGGACGGTTCACAACTCAAGATTAATAGTTCAGGTATTTTTCCTGTAACTGGGGGCAAGCTTGAGGTTAAGGCAGGTCAGCATTTATTTATTAGCGGCGCGAATATTGTTGTTCCAAAGATAAGCTTACCTACTATAAAAACACCTTTTAGTAATAAAATTAACTATAACTGGAATATAAATTCGGAAGATAAAAAAGAACTATTTATTATAAATAAAAAGAATAATAGCCTTATAAAAGCCCATAAAAATGAGCTTGATAATAAAAATAATTTAAGTTCATTACGATTTTATACACCAGAAGAAGCAGACTTTACTGCAATGATTTTTAATTCGGATTATATTCAGTTAAAGCAAAATATGCCTGATAGTGAAAATATTGATGAGCTTTTAGAAGAAACACTTCTGTATGACGAAGAAAATGATGATGTTTATACAGAAGAGGAGTTTTGATTAATGAGTAAATTAGTCACTATTACTACTAAGTTTTATGATAAATCTGGAAAGCAGATTATTAACTTAAATGTACAATCTAGGTATAAAGATTCATTAAATGCTAATACCCAAAAAACTGATAAGCTCGGTCTGTTTGTATTTCAAGCTTCGCCAAATAGAATTGTTGAGATATTAGCAAAGCCTCCTAATCAAAAAGATTATGCAGTATTTAAAACGATAAACTCTTCTATTCATTCCTCAGAAAAAAATCCTATTAAAGTCCAGTTACCAAAAACAATTGATGAATATCAACAAGTAAAGAAAACCAGTTCAATCAAAGGAATTGTAAGCACTTTTTTTAAAATTGTTGATATGAATGGAAAAGTTATGAAAAACTTTCCTGTTCAATCACGACCAAAAGGTAAAGGAAATTCACCCGATAAATATACAAATGATGAAGGCATAGTAGAAGTATGCTCATCACCTAATAGAGATATAGAGGTCTTAGTATTAACATCAAAGGATACATTTGTTTTAAAAAGCTCAATAAATTCTGCTAACGGTAGTTCCCAACCAAATTTTATTAAATTAGATGAGCCTTATGAAAAATTTAAAAGTGCATCTACGATTAAAATTTTAGATCGAGATGGAAGTGACTACATTATAGAAAAAACTAATGTGGAAATATTAGTTGTAGAGAATGGTAAAAAACAGCTTTTTAGTATATCGAATGGAAAATTACCATTACAAAGCATGGTAGGGCAGAAACTAGAATTTACGGTGTATAAGCCTGATGGTAAGCCTTTAAAGACACAAACCTATATGGCAACACGAGTTAAAAACAACCCTGTTGAATTCCATTTGGATGTAGATATAACAAAAGGCAGTACGGCACAGAATGATCCAGAGATTAATAAGAAAGTTAAAGTTGATATATTAATTACAATGGACCAAATGAGAAAAATGTGGCCAAAAGCTTCAGCTACAAAAATTCAACCAATTTTAGATGAATTAAATAGCGATTTAATGGGCTATAAATTGGATACTAGATTGAGACAAGCCCATTTCATGGCTCAAGTTAGGCAAGAAGTTGGTAGCTCTTTTTCATTGAGAGAACAAGTGGAATATATGGGGCCAACAGCATTGAAACAAATTGGCTATTATAGAACTCATCATAAACAAGCAGATATTGATGGATATAAAAGAGGACAAGGACCAGCAAATGGAGAAGTAATTGCTAATCGCATGTACGACGACAATTATCGTAGTGCTAAATATAAATTAGGTAATACTTCTCCTGGTGATGGTTGGAAATATTTAGGCCGAGGACTAAAACAATTAACAGGGAAGAATAATTATCAAGATTTAACTAATATGTACTCAACTATATGGCCTGGAGAGAAAGTCGATTTTGTGAAGAATCCTGAATTAATTGAACAACCCAAGTATGCAGTTAGATCTGCTATTAGATTCTGGTTGAAATTTAAGCTTTATGATGTTGCTGATAAGGGTGCTAATGGAGAACAGGTAGATGCCATCACAAAAGTAATTAATGAAGCTACAAATTCATATGCTGATCGACGAGCACATTTTGTTCAGGCAAGAAAGATTTTTATTTAAAATAGTGTTTATGAAATGAAAAAATATTTTACTATTATTCTGTTTGTCATATCATCTCTAATATATTCTCAGAATTTATTTGCAAGGGATCAATGTAATATTGACCAACAAGTAAAATTAAATATATTTAAGAAAAATGATTATAAATTTTATAATTATATATGTGAGTCTTCAGAAGGTTCATATCTTAAAGGTTATTTTGGAGATCAAGAGAAGAAAATATTCGTTGGTGATTACTCTGATTTTGCAGCTAAAGAAAGTCCTAAACTTTTAGCTGTCAGTATCTATAAATCAACTAAAAGAAAACCTCCAATATTGATTACTATTAATTCAGCATATTACTGTTGTACTCCACAAATAGAAGGGGAAATGTATCAAGTTAACCTATATCAAATTAGTGAAAATAAGATTTTAAATCTGAAAAATATAACAAATATATTAGGTAGTAATGCAGAGGGTTTTGAAGGGATTGCGGAAGGGAAAGTCTATTATAAATATAAAACCATTTCTGAAATTAAAAAATGGTTAGATAAAAATTATTGATGGACTTATGATCTTGAAAATAATTTAAATTAAAAAGCCCAACTTAAGTTGGGCTTTTTTTTATGTCTCTACAATTCCTTCTAAATCTTCGAGCGTATAGTTCGGCATATCAATAATATGAGTTTGAATACCTTCTTGCACATAATCATTAACATTAGGGTAGAGCCAGCGAGTAATCTGTTCCGCAACACTCGAGTGATACTGAATTTCAAAGTGATTTAAGCCATAAAACACGGCTTTATGAGAGTCTGGAACTTTGAGCTGAAAACGTGGATTTGGATGTTCGCCTAGCGCGCTTTTTACACTCACCAAGTAATCGCCAATTACGGTCAACGCTTTGTTGCGTACTTTTTCAAATTCGAGTGTACCTGCCACTAAAAAGGTATTGATATGGGAAGGTAACGGAGCTGGGGCACGGTTATCATCCATCATGCCAATTCGGGCATCCATATATTCCCAGTCGTCATCACGCACGCTACCGTGGCGTAAGTCTAAAATGCCATTACTACGAATATTAACCAGTTGACCGAGTAAACCCACAAAAGGGAAGGCCCCGAGTTTATCTTGTATGGTAAAGCCAAAGCGCTCCAACACTGCACCATGATGTGGAGAGCCAATGCAGACTAGATTCTCGACCATGTGAATCCATTGATACATATTTTGTTTGCCATAAAACAAGGCGCTGCGAGAAACCAGTCCGCCCATACTATGGCCAATGATATCAATACTGGTAATTCTTGGATTACGTTGTACCAAATCTTCTAATAAATTTGAAAAACTGCGTCCATTGGCTGAAATGCGTCGACCTGTGTTGTAATTTAAATATAGCATCGTGTTATGGTCGCGCTGTGCTAACAGACGCTCCCCAATACCGCCATAATGTGCATTTGACCAACTCAGATGATTCATACACAAACCATGAACCAAAATTACAATACGTCCTGCAAGTTCCCCTTGTTGTATTGCACCGTAGTGATCGTATAGCACCATTGGTAAAGCGAGTGGACTATGCTGTTTAAGTAGGTAATCCCCAAAAATTCCATTCAAAATTCCGACTAAAAAATGTAAGCTCGGGGTGAGTGGTTTTTCGTGAAGTGTGGGATATTTTTCAATAATGTGACGTAAGCTTGGCGCTAAAAAGTGGCTACCATATTTTTGTAATGCGCCATAAGAAAATTGATATGCCTTTTGCACAAATGGTCGTTTTTGAAAGTTTTTAGCATTTTGTGTGCTTACACCAAAAGCATTTTTTAATACTTCAATATTAATAACTTGTATTAATTCATGTACACCATTTAAGCTGGTACTGAACAGTTGAGCTAAACCTTCTAGTACGTCTGCCTGACTCGGTGGCGTACGATCCCATTTACAATAAGTTTCATGTAGTGGTGTTAAGCTCGGCATATCTTTTCCCCATATACGTTATAACCGACGTTTTAAGCTGTACTTTTTATCAACGGCAGTAAACGTTTCCATCTTAGTAGTTTAAATAACACATGTTTTTAAAATACTGATGAATGGTTAGTTGAGTGGTTTTTCTTGTCTGACAATAGTGTTTTTATATACAAACTGAGAACAAAAATGTGAGTTTATTCTCAATTTAGAGGGAAATATATGAATATTATCTACCTCCATGGCTTTAATAGTAGCTCTCTTTCAATTAAAGGGCTAAGCCTTAAGCAGTATTGTAGCGAATTAGGCATAAATGTGCATTTGCCAGACCTAAACAGATCTCCTAATCTAGTGGTAGAGCAAGTTTCAGCGCTTATTGAATCGTTGCAAGACGTGGCTTTAGTTGGTAGTAGTCTCGGCGGGTTTTTTGCGACATATTTTGTCGCGAAATATAATATTCCGGCTGTACTGATTAATCCTGCTATGCAACCATGGAAGTTGTTTGATGAGTTATTCCAAGTTGAAAGCATGCCCTACATGGTGAATGATCAATGGTCAATTGACCATATTCAGTTGCGACAATTACAACACTTGGAACTGAAACAACCTGAAAATGCTGACAAAATACTCGTCTTGTTGCAACAAGGCGACGAAATTTTGGATTATCGTCAAGCACAACGCTATTATAGTGCTGCAACGCCATCCTCATTGATTTTGACGGATGCTCATGGCAATCATGCTATGGAAGATTTTGAAGAAAAATTACCGTTAGTGATCGAATTCTTTGCGCACACCATCAAATAAGGAAAACGTACAACGTGACACAATATACGGCTCAATCGCTTGAAGTCCTTTCTGGTTTAGACCCTGTTCGTCGTCGTCCAGGGATGTATACCGATACGACTCGACCTAACCATTTAGCCCAAGAAGTTATTGATAATGCTGTTGATGAAGCATTAGCTGGTCATGCCGACAAAATCTGTGTCACGGTTTATAAAGATGGTTCATTGTCTGTTGAAGATAACGGCCGTGGTATGCCAGTGGATATTCACCCTGAATATGGCCAAAGTGGTATCGAAATCATTCTGACCAAGCTCCATGCGGGTGGTAAATTCAGTACCGATAACTACCAGTTTTCAGGTGGTTTGCATGGTGTAGGTATTTCAGTTGTAAACGCGTTATCAACACGTGTTGAGGTCGAAGTTCAACGTCAGGGTAACCTATACCAAATGGCCTTTGAGCAAGGTGAACCAGTGGCACCTTTAGCTGTTCTCGAAGGTAAAGCTCCAAAGCGCGCGACAGGTACAACGGTACATTTTTGGCCAGAAGCGAAATATTTTGATAGTCCAAAATTTGCTTTAAAAGCACTTAAACACAATTTAAAAGCCAAAGCTGTTTTAGCGGCTGGTTTAAAAATTATCTATATCGATCAAATTAACGATGAAAAAATCGAATGGCAGTTTGAAAATGGCCTTGTCGATTATTTGATGGATGAGTTGCAAGACCGCGAAATTTTGCCAAATCCCGCTTTTGTGAGTAATGGTCAGGCAGACCGTGCGGCGTGTGAATTTGCGATTTGCTGGAATGTAGAAGGCGGTGAGCAGGTTCAAGAAAGTTACGTCAACCTGATTCCAACCGCACAAGGCGGTACTCATGTGAATGGTTTACGTTCAGGTGTAACAGAGGCATTACGTGAGTTCTGTGAGCTACGTAACTTGTTGCCACGTAACCTTAAACTTTCGGCAGAAGATGTTTGGGATGGTGTGAACTATATTTTGTCACTCAAGTTCCAAGAACCGCAGTTTTCAGGTCAAACCAAAGAGCGTCTTTCTAGTCGGGAAGCATCCAATATTGTTTTAAATATTGCTAAAGATGCTTTCGCACTCTGGCTAAATCAGCATGCTGAAATTGCTATGCAATTGGCAGAAATGGCGATTTCTAAAGCAGGTCGTCGTTTAAAAGCCGCGAAAAAGGTTGAGCGTAAAAAGATTGTTTCTGGCCCAGCTTTACCGGGTAAGTTGGCAGACTGTGTGGGACAAACTCGTGAAGACAGTGAGCTATTCATTGTCGAGGGTGACTCTGCGGGCGGTAGTGCCAAGCAAGCACGTGATAAAAACTTTCAGGCGATCATGCCAATTCGTGGAAAAATCTTAAACACCTGGGAAGTTTCTTCAGATGAAGTATTGGCTTCTCAAGAAGTTCACGATATTGCGATTGCCATTGGTGTAGACCCTGGCAGTGATGATTTATCAGAGCTGCGTTATGGCAAAATCTGTATTTTGGCCGATGCTGATTCGGATGGTTTACACATTGCGACTTTGCTTTGCGCTTTATTCGTAAAACACTTTCCAACATTAGTTGAAGAAGGGCATTTGTATGTGGCAATGCCACCATTGTTCCGTATCGATATTGGTAAAGATGTCCATTACGCACTTGATGAAGATGAGCTTGAAGTCATCTTGAAGAATGTAAAAGGCAATCGTAATCCGCAAATTACCCGATTCAAAGGATTGGGTGAGATGAACGCGATTCAGCTACGTGAAACGACCATGGATCCAAACACGCGTCGTTTAGTTCAGCTCGATCTAGATGATGCTCATTTTACAGCTGGTTTACTCGATAAATTGCTTGCTAAAAAACGTTCAGCAGATCGTAAGCAGTGGCTTGAGCAGAAGGGTAACCTAGCTGATATCACTGTTTAAAATAGAATTAAAAAATCCCCGCTCAATAGGTGGGGATTTTTTTATGTAAAACTAAGTTATTGGAAATCACCACAACGGTTTTTGCCATAAAATTAAAAAATATACAGATCTGTATATTTTAATTTAGGTCGTAATTTTTATAGTCTGTGGAAATTGAAAAACATCACAATTCGCTCCACCTCCAATTCGATCTACCACTGCAAAATCACTTGGTGCCTCAAAGGTAAGCAAAGGATGATGCCATGTGCCTGCCCGATAATTGATACTTTGCTTCCCATTTGAAACAAATGCACATAGCTTTGAAATGTCGGGAGTATTCTCGTCTAAAGCGGGCGCGACAATAATTAAAAACTTTTGTTGCTGTAATGGAATAAATGCCTGAGACCCCTTGGGATGGCGCTCTAGCATTGAAATTTCCAGAGGTAGCACACTGGCCTTAATATTACGGAAAATACTAATTCCTGCCTTTGCTTCCCCTTCAATTTCAGTTTCAACGAGCGCATGGTAGCGCTCGGTGTGGGCATCGTTAATATGAAAAAAGTCATGCCCGTCGCAACAGATGACCTCTCCGAAGGGCTGAAAGTTTTCAATTGTTAAGGGCTGAATTTGAACATTCTTCATGATCATGACTTGGCAATTTTTCCCCATAAACGAACACGACTAATACCACCGTCTGGAATCATGTTAATGCGAATATGAGAGATTTTTTCATGCTGTAAAATCTCATTCACATATTCATGAATATGGTCCATTTGCATCGGTTGAGCTTCAAGTAAATAAGACCAGAACATACTTTGTGGAATTAGTTGTGCATCGGTTGCATTTTCAAGGTAAACCGCTTGAATGGATACTTGGGCAGGGAAGTTCCCTTTAAAGTGAGCCGTATCAATTTCAAGTTTCTCAATTTTTCCGCTTTTACCCAACGCAAGAATACACCAGTCATAACCCGGAGCTCGGCGGCGTTTGGTTTCCCATCCATCGCCCATGTTGACGCCACGACCGGGGTTAATCAAATTACGTGGATGTCCAAAGTGCGCATCGCTATAGGCAATTACACGACCACCATTTTCAAGGGCTAATAAATCCAGAGTTTGTTCGCTATCAGTCACCTGAATATGAACATCTCCATAGACACGTAAACGAGCAATACCACCATCTGGGAAAATATTGAGGCGTATATGAGTGAAAAGTGCATCATTATTGACCATAAAAATATGATGCTGGCTTGGGCCGAGTTCCGTATTTCCTAAAAGGCTCTCCCATTTTGCCCCTGTAAGGTCACCATTTGGTGCATAACAAGCTTCTAATGATGCAGATGCAGGATAATTTCCTGTAAAAAAGCTGGTATCAATATCAAGTGCACTGATTTTTCCACTTACACCTAGTTTTACGATGCACCAGTCATAGCCCGCATGACGTTTACGACGCGTTTCCCAACCGTCCATCCATTTGCCGTTGTCATCGAATTTATCTTCAACAAAAATAGGTGCATCAAATTGCAGCATACGCTTTGCTTCTGCAAAGAAATCATCTGAACACTCAATGACTTGTGCACCAATTCGGGCATCAGCCAAATTGGTTTTCGTATTCAAAATTTCAGGAAGTTCAAATGCTGGAGCGTGCAATGTTGCCATAGTGGATTATCCGTATTTCTTGTTAAAAACATGATTTTTCATTTAAAACTGCGCCAACACGGAGCGTGCTGAGACGAGTTTTACACGTAAATATATAAGCATGGTGCATGCCAGTTTTGTGGAAAAGCTAAATAAATTTTGAAGGATGGCATGTTTTTAGCATAAGCACTCTATAGGTGAATATCTATAGGAGCGTGTTATGAATGTGGTGATTATTGGTGCGGGAATGGGAGGTCTAACCACAGGCATTGCATTAAAAAAATTTGGTCACCAAGTTCGTATTTTTGAGCAAACTGAAAAGATTCTTCCAGTCGGTGCTGCAATTTCGCTGTGGTCGAATGGTGTCAAATGTCTAAACTATCTGGGATTAACTGACAAAATTGCCAAACTTGGTGGACAAATGGATGATTTGGCCTATGTGGATGGTCTAACTGGAGATGTGATGACACAATTCAGTTTACTACCATTAATTGAAGAAGTAGGCCAAAGACCTTATCCAGTTGCACGTGCCGATTTACAAAATATGCTGATGGATGAATTTGGCAGAGATCAGATTTATTTAGGCAAAAAAATGGTCAGCCTTGAAGACAAAGCTGATTATGTTGAGGCCCATTTTGCAGATGGTAGTTCAACACAGGCTGATCTATTAATTGGGGCTGACGGTACTCACTCACTTACACGGACCTATGTATTGGGCCAACAGGTACAGCGCCGTTATGCGGGTTATGTGAACTGGAATGGCTTGGTTGAAATATCTGAAGATTTAGCTCCAGCTCAGCAATGGACGACTTATGTGGGGGAAGGCAAGCGAGCTTCTTTAATGCCAGTTGCAGATGGTAAGTTCTATTTCTTTTTAGATGTGCCTTTGCCAGCAGGATTAGACAATAATCGAGATGACTATAAAAAACTTTTAAAACAATATTTTGCGGATTGGTGTTTGCCAGTACAGCAACTCATTGAGCGCCTAGACCCGCAAAAAACCAATCGGGTAGAAATCCATGACATTGAACCGTTTACTCAGTTTTATAAAGGTCGTGTAGTGATTTTAGGTGATGCTGCACACAGCACGACACCTGATATTGGTCAAGGCGGTTGCCAAGCGATGGAAGATGCGATTTATTTAGCGCGTTCTCTGCAAATTAACACTTTAGGTGTTGAAGATGCTTTACGTCGCTATCAAAACAAGCGTAATGAACGTGCAAATGAGTTGGTACTTCGTGCGCGTAAACGCTGTGATGTGACCCATATGAAAGATGAAAGCGTTACACAAGCATGGTATGCAGAATTACGCCGTGAACAAGGTGGACATATTATGCAGGGGATTATTAGCAATATTGTGGGTAATCCACTCGATTAAAACAAAAACAGCAAGGAATTACCCTTGCTGTTTTATCTTCTAAATCATAATTTTAGAAGTGGTATTTAACCAATGCGCTGACGTTATTTTCGTCTGCACCTTTAATACCGAATTTGTTATTCCACACAGAGTGCTCAATACCGAGGTATAGGCGTGTGTCAGGAGAAATGTGTTTACCTACATTCCATTTCCATTGTGTTGTCCAGTTCAACTCGCTGGCATGGTCGCCTTCAGCAGTTGACCAGTCAAGGAAACCATCTACCAAGAAATCTTCAGATCCTAATTTTAATGGAACGCCGTAAACGAATGTCATTTGATAATCGTCGTCAGTTTTCTCATTATTCGCGCGGTAGAAGTTTAAATTCGCATATTGGAAATATGGGATATCTAAGTCAACTGCAAAACCATAAAGGAAGTTGTCGAAGTTATTGCCGTTTTCACTGTTACTTTCCCAAGTGGTACTAATTAACACATCTTTAATTGGACCATACGCCAGTTTTTTCCCAGACACTTCGCCTAAGCTTAAACGTGGTGATAACTCAAAGTAAGTACTCTTGTGGTCATTTTCACCGCGCATGCGGTCCATGAAGAAAAATACATCAGCGTATTTAACTTTCGCAGCATATTCCAAAGTAATCGTGGTTTCTTTGTCATCTACAACTTCATAGTTCTCACCATAAAGTCCAGTCACACTAAAATCTTGCCAAATTGGTTTTGCCTGAACCATGGCAGTTGCAGATAACAAGGCACAAGTCGCCGCAAGTTGCTTTAATTGCATTTAAATGATCTCCCCCCAAATAAAGCACGCTAAGGATACAGGGTCTTAAGCAAAAATGAAGCCAAATTTGATCAACGGTTAAAAAAAAGCCCACCGAAGTGGGGCGCTAAAGACTAAATCTTTAATGAGTATTTCTTGTGTTTATTGTTTGGGTTAAATGCGGGGTACGCGAGCTGCGAAATGAGGGTAAATGATTAAATAATAAATTCAACAAGATAGCAAAGATACATGTTGAACTAATGCCCGAATGGAACAAAGTTTGTACCCAAACTGGAAAATGAGCATAAAACTCATGGTTAATAATTGGGATCATCCCTGCTGATAAAGCAGTCGCGACAATAATCAAATTTTTCTGATCGTTATAATCTATTTTTGCCAAAGTGCGAATTCCACTCGCTGCAACCGACCCAAACAAGACCAAACCTGCACCACCAAGTACGGGCATTGGAATCGCGGCAATCAAACGACCCATAATGGGGAGTAGGCCCAAAATAATGAGAATGACACCACCTGCTGCGACTACAAATCGGCTTTTGATGCCCGTAATTGCAACTAACCCAACATTTTGGGCAAAAGCACTTTGCATGAACGAACCAAAAATAGGCGCAAAAGCACTCGAAAACATATCGGCACGAACACCATCGGCGATCCGTTTCGAATCGACTTCAGTTCCTACAATGTCTCCGACAGCAATAATATCGGCTGTGGTTTCAGTCATAATCACTAAGGTAACGATCAACATCGACAAGATTGCACTAAGCTCGAAAGTCGGCAAACCAAATGCAAATAAGTGTGGGAATTGGAGCCATGCGCCTGAACTGACCTGAGTAAAATCACCAAAACCCATAAAGTAGGCGAGGGTGGTACCAGCAACAATAGCCAACAAAATCGATAAGCGTCGGATGCTTGCTTGCGGCAGCATATTTAGAAAAATCACAATACCTAAGGTCAGTAAGGCTAAAGAGATATTTTCTACACTACCCCAGTCAGGTGCTTTGTTGTTACCACCCATCATCCAGCGAATCGCAACGGGTAACAGAGATAGCCCAATAATCGTGATGACGCATCCAGTCACAACGGGTGGAAAAAACCGAATAATTTTTGAAAAGTAAGGCGCAAGGCACAGTCCAATCAGAGATGCGACAATCACCGCACCATACACAGCAGGTAAGCCGCCACCTGTAGTAATAATGGCGACCATGGTAGCCACGCCAGCAAAAGATACACCCTGAACCAAAGGTAATTTTGCACCTAAATATTTCGTTCCAATGGTCTGAATTAGTGTTGCCAATCCCCCGACAAATAGGGCAGCTGCAATGAGCATTCCGACTTGTGCTGAGCTTAAGCCAGCTGCTGTTCCAATAATGAGAGGCGGGGCTACAATGCCACCATACATGGTCAGCACATGCTGTAAGCCGTAAGCAAAACTTTTGGAAATTCCTAAATATTCATGCTCTGGAGAAATCGCATTTTTTTGCTGATGATTCATATTTTTCTCCTAATTATATTTGAATTAACTACCGCGATAAGTGGAGTAAGCAAACGGGCTGATTAGTAATGGAATGTGATAATGCTGATTGACGTCTTCTACAAAAAATTGAATACAAACACGTGGGAAAAAAGTTTTAATTTGCAGCGATGAAAAATAAGGTGCAATTTCAAATTCAAGTTGATAAGCACCTTCTGCAAAGTCGGTTATTCCAAAATCACCCACTCGACCGTCTGGATTAGTGGTTGCGGTCGCAATCAGTTCATGGGTTTCTGCATGAAACAACTTCACTTCTACGTGTGCAGCTGGTTTGCCTAAATTCGTATCTAAAATATGAGTGCTGATCATGCTTGTATTTCCTGAGATAGACGTAATAGAGCAATCGCTGAGAGTTGCTGATGTACAATTACTTTTTCGATAGCTAAGTCATGTTGTAAACGTTCGTGCAGCTTTTTTAAAATCTCATTGCTACTGAGGCCCGCTGCTTTAATTAAAAAAATAAAGCCAAACTTTTGTTCATAATCGAGGTTGCCTTGTAGCAGCGCTTGTTGCGTTTGTTCATCTAAAGAAATGCCAGCTTGTTCCTGATTTGAAAAATGTTGCTCTCTTGCATTGAGTTGCTTTTCTGCTTGCCGCTCACCAATTTTTGGGTGGGTTGCTAAAGCAGTTTTAATGTCTTGCCATGACCACATTTGACTTAAATTTTCTGCATGCTCTAAAAGAGATACTTTTGATGAATACGGACGTCCTGAGATGATTTTCTCGGCCCATGCTGGAATGTGGACACAGTTTTTTAACAAAGTCTTGAGTTGTTCGGGTGGGGCTTGATTAAACTCGGCTAAAAACACTGTTATTCCTAAACTTGTTGTCGTGATACAGAGTTTTAGCAATAACAGTGCCAATAGGGGTTCATGATTCGTTTATGAATTTGGAAAATTAAAAAAATCAATTATTTAGTTATGTGATTTTTATACCAATGTTCAGCAATGTCTTGACGACTACATATCCAGACTCGATCGTGCATTTGAATATAGTCGAGAAACTTTTGTAGTGCTTTAAAACGGCCTGGGCGCCCTAAAATACGGCAATGCATTCCAATCGACATCATTTTTGGTGCATTTTCTCCCTCTGCATACAGCACATCAAAACTATCTTTTAAATATTGAAAAAATTGTTCTGAACTATTAAATCCACCCGGTGAGCAGAATTTCATATCGTTACATTCCAGAGTATACGGAATAATCAGATGAGGACGTGATGCACCCGCAGCATTGGTGAGAGTCGTCCAAAAAGGCAGATCATCGCCATAATAATCAGAGTCGTATTGAATTTGTGGGAATTCTGCAAGTAATTGACGTGTATTAGGGCTATCACGTCCGGTGTACCAACCGATCACTTTATTTCCAAACAAGTTTTCTAAGACAGATAAAGCTTGTTCTATATGCTGTTTTTCTAACTCAATATCAGCATCTTGATAGTGAAGCCAACGGTAACCATGAGAAACCACATCATAATCAGCTTGCTTAATCGCTTCCACAATATAAGGATTGCGGACAAGTGCCATTGCAACTCCAAAAATGGTCATTGGAAGTTTGCGCTTTTGGAACTCATTATGAATGCGCCAAAAACCAGCACGTGAACCATATTCGTACATCGAGTCCATCGACATATGTTTGGCTGGGTAACTTGCAGCGCCAATAATCTCCGATAAAAACTGTTCTGAGCCATCATCGCCGTGCTCAATATGTTTTTCGCCACCTTCTTCATAATTAAGAACAAATTGCACTGCAATCTTGGCATTGTTAGGCCATTTAACTTGTGGAGGCTGTCCGTGATAACCGATCAAATCACGTGAATAAGGAGACTTTTGAATTTGCTCAATGAGCTCGGCTCCAGATAGATAAGATTTGGACACGATTGCTCTCCTTTTGTTCAATTTTTCATAAATATTTAAAAAATCAGCTTGCATATTTTTATAGATGGACTGATATTGAAGATATGAAGATCTTCAAAATAAATTAAAACCAGTACGTTTAAGTCAGGAGATAACAAACCATTACACCATCAAAATGTACAATTGAAGTCAGTTCATGCATGCTTAAAACATGCCAACATAAAAAAGTTTTGCATAGAAAAGATCCACAGTAAGAAAGAGAGGATGGTATTTATGAATATTGAAATCCGCACAGATAAAAACATCCATAACAGCGAACGTTTAATTACTTATGTACGTGCAGAACTTACTCAAGAATTCCAACGTCATAGCGAACGTATTACGCATTTTTCGGTTCATTTTAGTGATGAAAATGGGGACAAAGGTGGTGACAAAGATATCCACTGTATGATTGAAGCGCGTCCTTCAGGTTTAAAACCGGTTGCAGTGCACCATAAAGCAGGAAATATTGACGCTTCAATTCATGGCGCGATTGAAAAATTAAAACGTAGCCTCGAACATACTTTTGAGAAAAAAGAACACCCGAGAGGTGGGCAACCAGAATTCATTGATGATGAAGTTTAATTGAAAATGCTAAAAAGCCCTTCGGGGCTTTTTTTATATTTGATGAAAATAAAACTATTCACAACATTAGGTTTGCAATGCGATGCAATCAACCTCTAAAATCTGGAGAAGAGATTAGGCATAATAGCCCTAATATATTTTTGAGAGATGGTCATGTTAACCACCCAGCAGCAAGCTTTAATTAAAGCCATAGAAGAATTAGAACTCGCGCAAGTGCAGAAATTACTTGCTGACGGACTTGATCCGAACTTTATTGATCCAGAGCAAGGGCCACCTGTATCAATTATCTGTGACGGAATTTTTAAATGGTGGGAAAATGTATCGGAAGCTTATGAAGCTGGTACACCATTATCAAAAGAAGAGAAGCAACAATCGTTACAAGTTTATCTCGATATTCTTGAAGCCCTAATTCAAGCTAAAGCCAATGTACACCTTTGGGATGCAGAAGAGTTTTATGGCCCGTTATGGGATGCAGCAAGCTCGGCATGTGCTCCTGCTGTTCAACGTTTACTCGATGAAAAAGTTGATCCAAACTCACGTGATGAAGAAGGACTCACCGTTTTATCTTCAATCAGTCAGTTGTTCTTTGATTGCGATTTTGATGAAATAGATTGGTCAGAATCACTTGAAGAAGAGCGTGAAACATTAGAGTTATTGCGCCGTCATGGGGCTAAAATGACAAAAGAATTAACTACTTGATTGGACATTAAAATGAAAATAGTACAAATTTTAACTTTTGCCCTTACAACTGTTGCTGCTGGAAGTACTTTCGCAGCAGAGTTTTCCTTTGACCGTCCTGGAGCAGGCTTCGGAACAGGTATTACACCAGTGGGTAAGTTAGCTTGGGAACAAGGTTTACCTAGCGCGACTTATACAGAGTCGACTGTCGACGGCGTTAAAGAAAAGACCGTAACTGTAAGTGAAGATATGCTATTCCGTACAGGTTTGGCTGATGGCTTAGAATTACAATTAGGTTGGCAAGGTCCAGCATGGACTCAAACCAAACGTGCTGGCAAAAAAACTGACAATTCAGGCTTTGGTGATGTAAGCATCGGTTTGAAAAAAGCAATTGATCTAGATGATGAAAACTTATCAATGGCTGTGTTAGCTCAGGCTGTCATTGCAACTGGTAATGATGAATTTACTGCGCATGATGATATTTATAGCCTAAGCTCAGCAGTGGCTTATAAGTATGATGACTTGATTGATACCTCAATTACCATGCGTTACGAAGTGCAAAACAGTAATTGGGCTGTGACTGCAATTCCAGCAATCAACTATAAGATAGCTGGTAAACTTTCTGGATATTCTGAATTCATTTACCGTAAAGCTGAAAGCCAAGACTATGAATACGGTTTAGGTACAGGTTTAGTTTACGCTGTAAATAATCGTACTCAGCTTGACGCAAGTATCGGGGTCGATTTAGAGGGTCAAGACAAGAGCTACAATGGTGGCTTAGGCGTGGCGTTCTTGTTCTAATCGAAGCAATTTAAATTTATGTTAATGAAAAAGCTTATTCATCAGGGAATTCTTTATTTTCTAGCAGTCGCTGTTTGTGTGTTTAGCCAGTTGGTTTCCGCACAAGATAAGCTGCTCTCGCCCGAACAAGCTTTTTCATTTTCGGTTGAATCTTCTGAGCCGCATACTGCGAGTTTATCTTGGCAGATTCAGCCAAATTACTATCTATATCAGCATAAATTTACCGTACAACAAGGTACTCAACCTTTAGCTTTAAAATTACCTAAAGCGATTGCTCAATATGATGAAAATTATGGGCAAAGTCAGGTTTACTACCATCAAGTTAATTTCAAAATTAAAACAAAGCCTTCAGAGCACTATAGTGTGACTTGGCAGGGCTGTGCCAAAGATCGTATTTGTTATCCGCCACAAACCATTGAGTTTCAAACTGATGCAGATGGCTTGGTCGGTGTGCAAAACCAAGCAGGAACAGCGCCAAAACGATTGCTAGATTTGGCAAATACTCAACCGGAAGCTTCCTCAGATTCAAAACTTTTAGAAAAAGAGCAGAGTATAGAGCCTGTAATAGATCCATCTACGCCACAAATTGCACAAGATCAGATCTGGTCAGCTAAGTTAATTGAGCACTCGCTTTGGTATGGAATTTTATTATTTCTCGGTTTAGGCATGTTGCTCGCATTTACGCCATGTTCTTTACCGATGTTGCCTATTTTAACTTCGCTAATTATTCGAGAACATAAAGGTCTAAAAGCTTGGACCATTGCACTTACTTTTGTTTGCAGCATGGCATTGGTCTATGCAGGTTTAGGTTTAATTGCTTCTTCAGCAGGCTTAAATTTTCAACGCTGGTTACAACAGCCTGCGACTTTAATTGCTTTTAGTTTGTTGTTTATTGTATTCGCTCTGAACTTATTTGGCTTATTTGAAATTCGTTTACCACAAACATGGTTAAACAGACTTGACCGTATTCAGTCAATGCAACAAGGCGGCACTTTAGTCGGTGCGGGAGTCATGGGTGTGGTTTCTGCACTCTTGGTCGGTCCTTGTATGACTGCACCTCTCGCTGGAACTTTATTATTTATTTCTCAAACACAAAACCAATGGCAAGGTGCTTTGCTTTTATTTTGCCTAGGTTTTGGAATGGGAATTCCGCTACTGCTGGCAAGTATTTTAGGGGCAAAATTTTTACCTAAAGCGGGTGACTGGATGCATCAGATTAAAGTGATTTTTGCTTTTCTGATGTTGGGGTTAAGTCTCTACTTTATTCGTCCTTTATTGCCAGATTGGAGCATGCAAGTACTTAGTCTAGTACTAGGCCTCGCTTTTATAGCATATGCTGTTTATCAGTTTTTCTGGAAAAAAGGACAGCTACAATGGCTCTACGCGATCTTATTGTTAGTCGTTACCCCTTTTGTAGTCTATAACCAATATCAACATATTCAAAATCGAAATTTGCAAAGTTCCGAGCACATGGCCGAGTGGCATGTTGTGACTAGCGCGGCAGACTTCCAAAAGATTTTAGCAGCAGCGCCTACTGATCGAGCTATTGTGGTTGATGTATATGCCGATTGGTGTGTTGCTTGCCAACCAATTGAGCACCGTATTTTAAAAGCACCTGAGGTTCAGTCTGCTCTTGCACCTTACTATTTAATTAAGCTTGATTTGAGTCATTATGACCAGTCACATGAAGCGCTACTCAAGCAATGGAATATTTTGGGACCACCGACCTATCTATTTTTAAGCCCAGAGCAAAAAGAGATTCGTGCTCTACGCTTAACGGGTGCTTTTAGTCAGCAAGAACTTTTGCAACAACTTGCGAGTTTGGCAAAGCTCAAAGAATCATAAGGTATCAATAGTTTCGGTCTGATGAAATGTACGTACCTGATTACGGCCTGAAGCTTTTACCGCATAGAGAGCTTGGTCAGCCTGTCGAATAACAAGATAAGGGTCCTGTGCAAAAGCTGAACTGCTTATTCCAAAACTTGCACTAATATGAATAGGACTATTTTGAGCACTACAAACAGGTAATTCTTGTAAAGCACAGCGACAACGCTCAGCAATTTTTTCTGCTTGAATAATATCGGTGTGGGGGAGTAATAAAATAAATTCCTCTCCACCAAATCGACCAATAATATCCTCGCTACGCAAGTTCTCAGAAAGACATTGAGCGATTTCAATTAAGACCTGATCACCTTGGTGATGGCCATATATGTCATTAATTTTTTTAAAATGATCGATATCAAGAAGTACCACAGCATAATCAAATTGCTGTTGGTGTAGCGACTCTAAATGCGTATTTAAACTACGTCTATTTAATACATTAGTTAATGGGTCGATTTGGCTTAAGCGTTGAATATAAGTTTCGCGCTGACGCCATTGGGTGAGTAATATTTCAAATAAAATAAAACATGCCAATAAAATGGGCATAATAAAAAAAGCCATGCTTCCTAACCAAAAAGGATTGGTTTGAGCACGTTGCATGGCAATCAGATTAAATAAGGGGGCGTAAGGCACAACACCTTTCATACTCAAATAAGTACATACGATTAAAATAATTGTTGCAGGTATAAGGGCGCTATAAACAATTTTTCGGTCAAATAACACCAGACCTACCCCAATCGTGCCGACATAACCGACCATAGTGGCGGGGCTAATGCTGCCAATTAAATATCCATCGTGGCATAGCATGAGCGTAAAAAATTGCACGCTCACTAAAGGAATAATTCGTTGAGCCCATTCATCATTTTTGTAACGATAGCAGGGGATAATCAAAAGAGCCAATAAAAATAAGGTTAATAAATTGAGCCAGATTTGCGACTCAACTAAAGGTAAATGTGTCCATTGCCAGACACTCGGAGTAATTAGAATATAGCCTTTCCATAAAATCCAACTGAAATTCATTGCACAGGCAAGTGTAAGCATCAGTGCGCTTTTTTGTAGTGGTGTCCAGTTGATGATGTGATTATTGTAGATGAAATCGATTATCACCTGTTTTATTCTATGTATTGGCTGAGTGATGAAACGACTTTTCATAATAAGTAAGGCCTCCTAAATATAGATGCCTCTTTGTTGGACCATCCTAAAATTGGATTGTTTAAATAATTTATATTTTAAACATAACATGATTTTCATTTTATATATGATGACTTTTTATAAAGAAAATGATGTGAAAAGTTTTATTCACTGTTCACACCATTTATAGATAAATTAAGTTTTATCAAGTTCGTGAGCAAATTCAGCAATATCTGCCAATGCTTGTTTAGCCTCATCAAACCATGCATTAAACATCTGGAAGTTATGCCACATGCCTGTATAAAGTTTGAATTGAACTTTAACGCCAGCATCTTCAGCTTTCTCTCTAAAACGTTTGGCATCGTCTAATAAGATTTCTTTAGACCCCACTTGAACCAAAGTGGGCGGTAGACCATGCAAGTCATCGAAAATAGGCGAAACACGTGGGTCATCAGCTGCAATATGATTGCCTATATAGTACTGAGTTCCTGTTTGCAGCGCTTCAATAGAGAGTAAGGCATCATGTTTTTTATTAAATCTGAGCGACTCGCTGGTTAGGGTTAAATCTAAAAATGGAGATAGCAAAATCAGGCCACTTGGCATGAGCTCAGGTTGTTCTTTTAAACGTAAGCAAAGTGCTAGCGCTAAATTTGCTCCACATGAATCACCTGACAAAATAATATCTTTAGGCTGAACACCTTGTACTACTAAAGATTGATAGATGTCATATAGGGCTTCAGTTGCCTCAGGATAAGGATGCTCTGGTGCAAGTGGATAGTCCACATGAATAATCTGCATTTGAGTACGGGCAGCTAAATCCGTCATGAAAGCATGGTGTGTTTTGACACTGCCAAGAAAAAAAGCGCCGCCGTGAATATGAAAAATCAGTTGAGTGGCAGAATCTTGTGGTTTGATTTCTTCACCTTTAATGCCTGCTAACCGAATTGGGCGTACAGAAACATTTTTTTGCCTTGGGAAAGCACGACAGATCTGATCTAGAACGGGACGTAAGGCGGTAGCCGGCAAATTTAACTGACTTGGCTTGCGAATTGTTGTTTTAAGAAAAGTTTCTGTAAAATAATATTTCCAAACATTTGATATATTCATAGAGCATCCATTTTTATGCTAGTTTCTTGTTTTCTTGTAAATTTTATTTTGCAAGATTACAAGGTTACACGAAACAGTCACATTCAAAAATTGCAATATCTTTGCGACTTCTGAATACTAAAAATCTTGAAAGACCCAAGGATATTACAAAAATGAAAAAGATTGCTTTAGCTTTAGGACTCATTGGTATGGCTGCATTTGCCAATGCGGCTGATTCACTCAATGGAACGGTATGGAAAACGATTGATGATCAGACCAACAAGCCAAAAGCCGTAGTGAAATTTACGGAACAGAAGGACGGAACCTTAACTGCAACCATTCAAAACATTTTGACACCGGGCGAAGAAAACGCTTGTACAAAATGTGAAGGTCCGTATAAAAACAAACCACTTAAAGGTGTCACCATTGTACATAATTTAAAAAATGTAGGTGGTAACAGTTATGAAAACGGTACGATTTTAGACCCAAAATCTGGTAAAACTTACAAACTGAAAGGTGAGTTAACCGATGGCGGCAAAAAGCTTAAATTACGTGGTTATATTGGCGTTTCTGCACTTGGTCGTAATCAAACATGGATTCGCGCTAACTAAAAGTTTTAATAAAAAAACGAGCCATATGGCTCGTTTTTTTATGCTTGGATGTTTTGATAGGTAGATTCATCAAAACCTACAATGAAACCTTGTGAGGTTTGTAAAACAGGTCTTTTAATTAAACTAGGTTGAGCAATAAGTGCTTCAATAAGGTTATCTTCACTGCTTAAAGCACGATTTTGTTCTTCTTCTGAAAGCTTACGCCAAGTCGTTCCTTTTTTATTGAGAACTGTATCTTGCCCAATTTCTTTTAACCAGATCTTTAGAGTATCTGCATCAATGCCTTGTTTTTTATAATCGTGAAAATCATAGTTAAGCGATTTGGCTTGCAAAGCATCAAATGCTTTTTTCATTGAATTACAGTTTTTAATTCCATAAATTTTTAACATTTTATCGGACCATGTCAAAAAGAGAGAGCACACAGCCTAACCCAAAAAGCTTTTAAGCACTACTTTATACCGATACTTTTAAAACAAATGAAAATTAATGATTAATCGAAAGAGAAATGTCATGTTATTGTCATAAGACAAAGCGATAATGAGCTTAATAAGAAGAAATTAAAACTAAAAGAACTTAGCGCAAAAAATAAGAGACTTAAAAAGAGAAAACCCGCATTTAATCATCCTGATCATGCGGGTCTCATTTCAACGTCCAATGTCACATCCTTGCAAATAAACTTATCATAAGTTTATTTTATCTTCCTACGGCGTCCTATCCTTTTGCGTCATCCTGACTGCTTCCCTGTGCCGTGCAGCTATAATGCCGTTAAAGCTGTGTAAGAAAAATACTCAAAAACGACATATGCTGTAAGCGAAAACGACAATGCAAGTGAACAAGTGTTCACTTACTCTTGAATTTTATAGTCGATGATAACAGGCGCGTGATCGCTAAACCATTGATCTTTAAAGACCCATGCATTGGCTACACGTGTTTTCCAGTCTGGTGAACACGCTTGATAGTCAATACGCCACCCTACATTTTTTGCACGAGCTTGACCGCGATTTGACCACCATGAATAAAGTTCTGCTTCGGCGCGAACTACACGGAAAGTATCGACATAGCCAAGCTCATCGTAAATATGGTCAAGCCAAGCACGCTCATGTGGTAAACAACCAGATGATTTCTGGTTACCTGACCAGTTTTTGATATCAATTCGTTTATGAACAATATTGTAGTCACCACAAATGATGACTGACTTGTTTTCATCACGCCATTGTTTCAAGATTTTTGCGTATTCACCTAAAAATAAATCTTTACGTGCTTGCGCTTCTTCACCACTTGAGCCTGAAGGTAAGTATAATGATGCAATATGTACCGGATGTGACAAACCTAAATCGAATTCCGCAGAAATAAAGCGGCCTTGACTGTCAGCTAGTTCAAACCCTAAACCATCTTTAACAGAGACGAAGGGTAGGCGGCTATATATCGCAGTTCCCGCGTAACCTGCACGCTCTGCTGGAAAGAGATGGGTATGCCATCCTTCGGGTCTAAATTTTTCAGTCCATTGTTCATGGGTAATGCGGCTTTCCTGCATGCATACGACATCGGCATCTGATTGTTCTAACCATTCAAGTAAGCCTTTCGTTACTGAAGAACGTAAGCCATTTACGTTAATGGAAACGACTCGAAGAATTTTTACATCACTTGGATACTGATCCTTTGGTATCATGCGAAAATTTAACCTCAATTGTGAATTTGGAGCACCTCATGACAACGCCTGTGTCATTTCACCCGCAAGCATTTATCGAACTCGCATTATCACGCGGTGTGCTTAAATTTGGTGAGTTTACTTTAAAATCTGGACGCGTGAGTCCTTATTTTTTTAATGCAGGCCTACTCAACGATGGTGAAGCTTTATCTCTTTTAGCGCAAGGCTATGCCGATAAATTAACACAATGCCAAAATGTTGATGTGATTTTTGGACCAGCTTACAAAGGTATTCCTTTTGTAGCAGCGACTGCTGTTGCTTTGTCGCAAGTCCATAACAAAAGTGTGCCATGGGGCTTTAACCGTAAAGAAGCGAAAGATCATGGTGAAGGCGGTGTTCTAGTTGGTGCTGCGGTTGAAGGTAAAAAAGTCTGGATTATTGACGACGTAATTACCGCAGGTACAGCGATTCGTGAAGTTGTAACGATCTTGAAAAATGCTGGTGCAACTATAGCGGGCGTTTTGGTGGCATTAGATCGTCAAGAACGTGGTCAAGGTGAGCTTTCTGCAATTCAAGAAGTTCAAAAAGAATTAGAAATTCCTGTACACGCACTGATTACCATGAAAGATTTAATGGATTATTTAGAAGCGAAAGGCGAAACAGAAGCGCTAGCAAATATGCAAGCTTATCGCGAGAAATACGGGATTTGATTTTTAATAATATAAAAGGAAGGAGCGCTTGAGCTCTTCTTCCTTTTATGACTAATTATTTTTTATGTAGTTCAGAACACATGCCATTTCTAAAATTCTATTTGCCATAGAATTAGGAATAGCTGGTACTTCTTTTGGAAATTCTACTTCTTCTATCGAAAATATTTTAGAATTCGTAATTGAATAAGTTGCTGTAGACAACAACATCATTTTTTTATTTTTGCAGTCAAATTGCCATAACCCTATAGAGTTTAAATCTCCTAGATTGACTGATGTAGTTTTAACTGGGGCTACTACGATGGAATCTGAAATAGATTTAATTAGTTGATAACTCAAATAATGAATTTTTGTATCATCTCTAGCATAACTGATCCATCCTTTATTGAGGTTGTCTTTAATACTATTTTGCTGTTGTTTTGATAAGTCTTGATATGTATCAATTGAAAGAGTAATGATTTTTGCCTCTGTTGATAGCGATAAAAAAAATAATAAAAAAGTTAAAATAAACTGTTTATTCATATTGTTGATTTAATTGGTATCTTTAATGAGAAAAGTATAATCTAAAAATTAAATATTTTATTTATTGAAGATAAAAAACTTGTTTCTTTTATTATTAAAAACAAAAGGCATACCTCTAAATAGAGGTATGCCTTTTTAATATTTTACTTAGAACTGATAATTTAAACGCAATAACACATTACGTGGTGTGCCTGGCATGCTGTCTGAACGCCAGTACTCTTTATTGGTTAGATTATTCACCGCAAGTGTGACATTCCATGGGTCTGCACTATAGCCAATTGCCGCGTCGACACGGTTAAAGCCTTCCATTTTTACTTGATTATTAATATTTGGATAATAAGAGCCGACATAGGTCACGCCCACCTCGGTATACCACTGCTCGGTTGGTAAATAACGAACAAATAAATTACCAGTGTTTTTAGATGTGTTGGCTAAATAGTTGCCTTCTTGTTCAGGCTTTTGTTTGTCTTCTTTTACTTTTGCATCTGTGTAGCCATAACCACCGCGAACAAAGACATTATCTAGTACACGGCCAATAAAGCTAAATTCAAGACCACGAGATTGATGTTGACCTGCAGTTGCCCATACGTCTGGTTGCTCATTAGGGTTTGGTTTATAGCGGATATTATTTTTACGAATATCAAAGACAGAAAATTGAGTATTTAAACGATTATCTAACCATTCGCTTTTTACCCCAACTTCATATTGCTCGTTATATTGAGGTTCTTTATCCATTTTTGTGACATCGGTGCTTCCAGTAACTTGGTTAACACCCATTTGTCCGCCAAATGGTGCAAAGCTCTTAGAGTAAGATGTATAAAAGCTATGTTCAGGAAGCGGTTGCCATACCAAACCAACGTTTGGGCTAAAGCTGCCATCTTTTACATTACGGTGTTCATTAGTAAGTTTGTTGGTGGTTGAAAAATCGAAGTAATCGTAGCGGACGCCCATCATCAGTTTAAGTTGGTCATTTAGACCAATTAAATCTTGAATAAATACACCATAAGTTGTGCCTTCATTATAGTTATGCTGTCTCATCTTTAATGGGCCATTGCCACGGCTATATTCACGTTCGCCTGTGAATGGATTAACGTAGCCGTAAATAGAACCATTCTGAGCTTCATTTGCTAAGCGTGGCTCTCGTTGTTCATATGTCCAGTCTGTACCCATCATGATTTGATGTTCAAGTGAGCCTGTTTTGAACTTGCCCTTAATATCAAATGTATTGGTGGTGGTCTTATTGCTGGTTTGTTGCCAGTAGTAAATTTGATTGATGTAGCCTTTTTTAGTGTTGCATTCTTTACCTTTTAGGTCGTTTCCATCTAACCCACAATAAGTTCCAAAGTAAAAGTGATCAAAGTTTTGTTCTGCTTGTCGGTAACTTGCTGCCCAGTGAAAGTTCCAATCAGGCGCATATTGATAATTCACATCGGTGCGGACTACTTGCAAAATATCATCAACATAATCGCCGTCTTGGGCAAATCCCATTTTAATGGAGGTTCCCGCAGGCAAGTTTTCATATGCTGGACCACGATCAGGCACACGACCTAATTTGTCATAGGTATATTGTGTAGTCCAAGTGAGAGTTCCATCATCATTTTTATAAGTGAAACTTGGTGAAAACATTTCAATTTTATTTTCAATGCCAGAGCGGAAGCTCCCTGACTCACCATATTCTCCAGTCAAACGTATTGCTAAATTGTCATTAATGACTTGGTTAATGTCAGCCGTTGTTCCGTAGTTGTCGTAAGAACCTGCGTATGCACCAACTGAACTTTTAGAGTCAAAATTGGCGAACTTACTCACCATATTCACAACCCCACCACCAGCGCTACGACCATATAAAACAGAAGCGGGGCCTTTTAAAATTTCAATACGCTCGATATTTGCTGTACTACGACGTACTTGTCCGCTTTCACGTATGCCATCACGGTAAATATCACCTGTATCGGCACCAAAGCCACGAATCGTGATCCCATCACCGCGCATATCGTAACTGGTTGATACGCCTGGGGTGCCTTGTAACATAACGCTTAAATCATTTGATCCATAAATTTTATATTTCTGAACATCAATCGTATCGACGGTTTGAGGAATATCTTTTTTGTCTAAACCATTGCGTGTGACATTGGCTTTGTCATAGTCGATATAACTTTTAATTGGGTCGAGTTCACTCATGGCCTCAATTTTTATGGTAGGCATAGTGGCTGCCACTTTCGATGATGAGTCACTCAAGTCTTCTGCGTAGGCACCTTGAATATTCAAGATCATTAAACTGAGTAAGCTCAGCGGGAAAAGACGCTTAATTTGGGGAGATGATATAGAAATTCTTAACATAAAAATAAAAGCAGTTAACAAAAATAAAAGTATAAATGATAATTATAATCATTTAATTGTTTAGAATAAAAGAACTATTGCCTTAAAAAATGACATATTTATTTTTTAATAACTATTTTTTAGGAATGTAATGAGTGAATTAAGCAAACTATGTGAATTAACTCATTAGTTTTTCTTGTTAATTTGGTTTTGGAGAGGGGCTTTTACCAATAAAAACTCCTCCTTGGAATTAAGTGTTATTTTTCAGAACATCTAAAATATCCATTTCTGGATCATAATTCTCGTCAATTGTTTTGCAAATTGCTTGTCCAACAATGACATGCGTGCCATTAAAGGTCATGGTTGGTGCTTCATATAATTCCCAACCATGATTCAGTGCTTTAGTCACTCTTGCACAAAAAGCAGAGTCATCAGGACCAGTTAAATAGCGATAAAGTTTCATGTTTAGCCTTTAAATATAATGTTTTATGGTCATAGTTTAACTGAATTTACTTAAATTCCAGATCAAGAAATAACAGATAAGGTTTTACTGAAATTAAGAAAAACCAGTGAAAAATCTCAGCTATACTCATGTTAATTTAAATTTTAAGAAGAGCTTGAGCATGCGTGTACTTGTCGTCATGGATCCGATTGAAACCGTAAACCTTAAAAAGGATTCAACCATGGCAATGTTGTGGGCGGCGAGCCGTCGTGGACATGAATTAGGTTATGCATTACAGCAAGATTTATATATCGATCAAGGTAAGGCTTACGGTCTAATTTCACCGTTAAAAGTTTTTGAAGATTACAATCATTACTATGAGCTTGGCGAAAAGAAAAAAGAATCTATCGCGGCTTATGATGTAGTACTCATGCGTAAAGATCCGCCATTTGACATGAATTTTGTCTACACGACTTACGTGCTTGAGCAAGCTGAGCGTGAAGGTTCATGGATTATTAATAAGCCTCAATCATTGCGTGATTGCAACGAAAAACTTTTTGCAACGCAATTTCCAGAGCTACAAGTGCCTACACTTGTGACATCACAGCAAAGTTTAATTCGTGAATTTATTAAAGAACATGGTGATGTGATTGTTAAGCCGCTTGATGGTATGGGCGGTATGGGGATTTTCCGTTTATACCAAGACGGTGTAAATATTGGTTCTACCTTAGAAATGCTTACAGAGCTAGGCAACCGTCCAATTATGGCTCAGCGCTATATTCCTGAAATTGTAGAAGGGGATAAGCGTATTTTAATGGTAAATGGCGAACCTATTCCTTACTGTCTAGCTCGTATTCCACAAAATGGTGAAGTGCGCGGTAACTTGGCGGCAGGTGGTTTAGGGCAAGCGCGTCCGCTTACTGAAAACGATAAGCTGATTGCTGCTAAAATTGGCCCTTTCCTACGCGAAAAAGGTTTGATTTTTGTGGGCTTAGATGTAATTGGTAATTATGTCACTGAAATTAATGTTACTAGCCCAACCTGTATTCGTGAAATTGATGCTCAATTTGGTACATCAATTGCAGATGATCTATTTGATGTTTTAGAAGCTGGTCGTACAGCTTAATTAGTTATTTCAGGTGGTTTTCCACAGTATTTATGGGAAATCACCTGAAAATATATGAATTAATAAAATAACAATACTAAATACACCACAGCTTTGTAGGCATATTTTCAAAAAAGCACATCTTTCTGTTATAAACGAGTGAAATTAGCTTTTCGTTAATGAAGCTTTAGGATTAAAATAAACGGCTACAAAAATAGATGACAATTTCCATTGTTTTTTGAGTTGAAGAATTAGACCGTGACCGATTCACAGCAAAGCAAACCTAAACATGTCATGATGATGGCTGCCGGTACAGGTGGACATGTTTTTCCAGCCCTCGCCGTAGCCAAAAAACTTCAACAACAAGGTTGTCAGGTTTCATGGTTAGCCACGCCAACAGGTATGGAAAATCGATTATTAAAAGATCAAAATATTCCAATATATCAAATTGATATCCAAGGTGTTCGTGGCAATGGATTAGTCCGTAAAATTGCTGCACCTTTTAAAATTTTAAAAGCCACTTTAAGCGCAATGCGTTATATGAAACAGCTTAAAGTTGATGCAGTTGCAGGCTTTGGCGGTTATGTTGCGGGACCGGGTGGTTTGGCAGCACGCTTGTTAGGTATTCCTGTACTTATTCACGAACAAAATGCGGTTGCTGGTTTTACCAATGCGCAGTTGTCTCGTGTTGCTAAAGTCGTGTGTGAAGCATTTCCAAATACATTTCCTGCTGGTGGAAAAGTCGTTACAACAGGAAATCCTGTACGTCATGAAATCACAGATATTTTAAGCCCAAAGTGGCGTTATGATGAGCGTGCGCAAGCAGGGCAGCCTCTAAATATTCTAATTGTTGGTGGTTCTTTAGGTGCCAAAGCACTCAATGAACGCTTACCTCCAGCATTAAAACAATTACAAGTTCCACTTAATATTTTTCACCAGTGCGGTCAGCAACAAGTTGAGGCAACTCAAGCACTCTATGCAGATGCTCCAACTAATTTAACCGTACACGTTTTGCCGTTTATTGAAGATATGGCAAAGGCTTATAGTGAGGCAGATTTAATTATTTGCCGAGCTGGAGCACTCACGGTAACAGAAGTTGCAACAGCAGGTGTGGCCGCAGTTTTTGTACCACTTCCTATAGCAGTTGATGACCATCAAACTGCAAATGCCAAATTTCTGGCGGATTTCGGTGCTGCAAAAATTTGTCAGCAATCGACTATGACACCAGATGTTCTAAATGAATTGTTCACTTCGCTGATGAACCGCCAGTTACTTACAGAAATGGCAGTGAAAGCGCGTCAACATGCCCAACCAAATGCGACTCAGCATGTGGTTGATCTTATCCAAAAAATGTAATCGGATTTACTATGTCTCCATCAACAGCTGCGAACCAAGCAAAAAAACTGATTAAAGTGCCTGAAATGCGCCGTATCAAACACATTCATTTTGTGGGGATCGGCGGTGCTGGGATGTGTGGCATTGCAGAGGTATTGGGTAACCAAGGTTATAAAATTTCCGGTTCAGACATTAAAGCATCTAAAACTACAGAACAATTAGAGCAAAATGGCATCAAGGTTTATATTGGCCATCAAGCGGAAAATATTAAAAATGCCAATGTGCTTGTAGTTTCTACAGCGATTGATCCAGAAAATCCGGAAATTAAAGCAGCGATTGAGCAACGTACTCCTATCGTACGCCGTGCAGAGATGCTAGGTGAGCTTATGCGTTACCGTCATGGTATTGCTGTAGCGGGTACACATGGTAAAACGACAACCACAAGTCTTTTAACGACCATGTTGGCTGAAGAAAACCTTGATCCAACTTATGTTATTGGTGGTTTACTTAATAGCACAGGCGTAAATGCTGCATTAGGTGAAAGCCGTTTCATCGTAGCTGAAGCTGATGAATCAGATGCATCTTTCCTTTATTTGCAACCAATGGCAGCGATTGTAACGAATATCGATGCTGACCATATGGATACCTATGAAGGTAGCTTTGATAAGTTAAAAGATACGTTCGTACAGTTCCTTCATAACTTACCATTTTATGGTTTGGCTGTCGTTTGTGGTGATGATGCCAACATTCGTGAAATTATGCCACGTGTAGGCCGTCCAGTCATTACCTATGGTTTTAACGAAGACAACGACATTCGCGCAATTGATGTTGAACAAGATGGTATGCGTTCACACTTCACTGTGTTACGTAAAGGACGTGAGCCGCTACGTTTAACGATTAATCAACCGGGCATGCATAATATTTTGAATGCTTTGGCTGCGATTGGTGTTGCGACTGATGAAGGTGTTTCTGATGATGCAATTAGCCGTGCTTTAGCAGGCTTCAGTGGAGTTGGTCGTCGCTTCCAAGTACAAGGTGAATTCGAACTTGCCGATGGTAACGTTAAGTTAGTTGATGACTATGGACACCATCCGAAAGAAGTAGAAGCAACTATTAAAGCTGCTCGTCAGAGCCATCCAGATCGTCGTTTGGTGATGTTATTCCAACCACACCGTTACTCTCGTACCCGCGATTGTTTTGATGACTTTATTGAAGTGCTTTCTCAGGTCGATCAATTATTATTATTGGAAGTTTATCCTGCCGGTGAAAAGCCTATTGTAGGTGCAGACAGCCGTACTCTAGCGCGTAGTATTCGTTTACGTGGACAGGTGGAACCGATTTTGGTTGATCCGGTTGAAGGTAATTTGCAAAACATCATGCAAAATGTGTTACAACCAAATGACTTGTTATTAACGCAAGGTGCGGGTAACGTGGGAGCAATTTCTGTAGAACTTGCACAACATCATTTGTATGTGAAATAAACAAAAATATTGAATTATCGGGTTAAGGATTTAAACGTGTCAAATGCTACAAAATTCGGCAAAGTTGCCGTGCTATTTGGTGGGAAATCGGCTGAGCGTGCTGTGTCTTTAGATAGTGGTCAGGCAGTTCTGGATGCTTTATTGCGTTCGGGCGTTCAGGCTGAAGCATTTGATCCGCAAGACCGCAGTGTGACTGAGCTTGTAAATTATGATCGTGCATTTATTGTATTGCATGGTCGTGGTGGTGAAGATGGCCAGATTCAAGGCGTACTTGAATGGTTAAATCTGCCTTATACAGGAACTGGTGTACAAGGTTCTGCGATTGGCATGGATAAAGTCAAAACCAAGCAAATCTGGCAAGGTAGTGATTTACCTACAGCGCCATATCGCATTATTACTAAAGAAACAGATTTAGATGCGGTGATTGCTGAGTTAGGCTTACCTGTCATTATCAAACCTGTACATGAAGGCTCAAGTGTCGGCATGAGTAAGGTTGAGAAAGCAGAAGATTTTGCAGCTGCAATTGAGAAGGCGACTCAGCACGATGCTGTTGTGATGGCAGAAAAGTGGATCACAGGTCGTGAATTCACAATCTCATTCCTAAATGGTCAGCCTTTACCGGTTATTCGTTTACAACCACCAGCAGATGTTGCTTTCTACGACTACGAAGCGAAATATCAACGTAATGATGTAGAGTATGGTATTCCTTGTGGTCTAAGTGAGACAGAAGAGAAAAACCTGCAAGCATTGTGCTTACGCGCTTTTCAGGCAGTTGGTGCAGAAAGCTGGGGCCGTATTGATGCGATGCAGGATGAGCAGGGTAATTTCTGGCTTTTAGAAGTAAACACTGTACCAGGTATGACCAGCCACTCTTTAGTTCCAAAAGCTGCGAAAGCTGTTGGCTATAGTTTTGATGAATTGTGTGTTGCCATTCTTGAGCAAACATTGGAAGGTACGGCTTAAATATGGCACAACTTCCGGCTTCCATGCGCCGTAAACGTGCGGCCATCACCTCTATTCATGATAAACCACCTACACGTAAGCAGAAGCTTGCAAATGCTGGTGGATGGGTGCTGTTGGTTATTGCTTTTGTAGTGCTGGCAGTCGGAATTTATGGGCTATATAAAGTTATTACAGATGCAACAGTTGCAAAGCTAGAAGTTGTGGGGTCGACGTCTTCAGTTGAAACACAACAAGTGATGCAGCATGTTGCTCCAATTATAAAAGCGAATTATTTCACATCTGATTTAGAACAGATTCGAGATAAAACATTAGAAATTTCGTGGGTAGACCGAGTTGTCGTTTCTCGTGCTTGGCCCAATGGTATTCGTGTTCGTGTCATGCCTCGACATGCCATCGCCCGTTGGGGAACAGGTCGCTTGTTAAGCGATGGAGGCGATGTATTCAGTGAGGCAGAGCCGACAATTCATCCTGAGCTTCCGTTACTCCATGGTCCGGTAAGCCAGTCGAAAATGATGATGCGACGCTATAATGAAATCAATCAATTATTCCACCCTGCCAATTTGCGTCTAAAAGAGTTATATCTGACAGAGCGAATGACTTGGTTTATGCAGTTTGACTCAGGTTTACGAATTATTGTTGACCAAGATCAAACAATGAATAAGTTGCAACGTTTAAGCCATCTGGCACAATCTGACTTAAAACCGGTGTGGTCGAAAATCTCAGCCATTGATTTGCGATATCGTAATGGATTATCTATTCAATGGAAGAACGCAACACCACCTAAAATTGTGAATGGTCAGTTTGTTGTAACGATTGATGACACAAGCATTGCAGGTGGAACAAAAGCAAAGCCATAATACGTGGCTTTAAAATAGGCAATTTGCCTGGTATTAAACAACAAAGAAATGGTATGAGTGATGAATGAAGCTGTTCCCTCAGTTGTTGCGATTGACATTGGGACGCATAAAGTTTCAGTTTTGATTGGAAAAATTCATGCGCCGGATAACATTCAAGTTATCGGTATGGCAACTGCTCGCAATCGTGGCATGAATAAAGGAAAAATCGTAAGCCTCGATAAAGTTATCGCTGCGATTAAAAATGCTGTCGCTGAAGCGGAAAATATGGCCGAATGTCGCATTCATAGCGCATGGGTATCGATTCCGAGTACCGAGTTGCAAAGTTTTTATGCCTCTGGCCGCACACCAGTTGCTAATCCAGCACATGTTATTACAACAAATGAAGTCGTGCGCGCGTTAGAATTGGCAAAAGCAAGTCATGTGACTTCTGATTACTATTTAGCAAGTGCAGTGCCGTTAGGCTTTGAATTGGGTGATTCTGCTGAATGGGTGCAGAATCCAATTAACATGACTGCCCATAGTATGACCGGACATTATCAGTTAATGATGATGCCGATTGCGACTATGCAAAACCTTGATCGCGCTATGAAAGGTGCAAATATCGGGGTTGAAAAAATGGTGGTATCTTGTCTGGCAACCGCTGAGGCAAGCTTGCTTAAAGATGAAAAAGAGTATGGTGTTTGTCTAGTCGATATTGGCGCAGGCATTACCAATCTTGCAGTTTATCTAGATGGACGTTTGGCTCTGGCACGTACATTGCAACGCGGTGGTGAGCATGTTACGCGTGATATTGCTGCTGTATTGCAAACTACGACAGAAGAAGCTGAACGTATTAAAATTCTGTATGGTTGTGTTGATTTAAGCGCTGTTAAGCCAGATCACATGATTCAGGTAGAAGGAATTGATGGCCCTCAAACGATTAGTCGAATTGAGTTGTCAGAAATTATTATTGCCCGCTATGAAGAGATCTTTAGCCAGATTCGCGATGAGCTCGAGAACAGCGGTGCAATTCATGGTTTATACCATGGTGTAGTGTTGACAGGGGATGCTTGTCAAATCGAAGGTATGGTGAGTTTGGCTCGCCGTATGTTGGGGGTATCTGCCCATTTGGGTAATCCGCCGTTACAGGTTTATGCTGATGATCAACATCAGGCAGCATTACGTCGTTCGATGTATGCAACAGCAGCTGGTTTGCTCATGTTTAGCCAAAGTGAGTTGCAAGAAGCTGTTGAAGAGCCTGAAGAGGCAAATGACCGTTCGGTATGGGAGCGAATGGTAAATGGCTGGAATGCATTTAATAGCAAGCTAAAAGCCATTTTTTAGGATGTATGGATTTATTGGTAGAATTGTTAGGAAGTTGTAAGAGAAAACCACTGTACTTGACAAGGTTTGTATTGCACAGCATTCTTAAAATTAGTTATTTTTGAAAATCAAGGCAGTATACGGGCTGAAGTGACTGCCATAATGTATTAGGAACCCTAAAGGTCATGGCCTCATTTGAATTTATAGAAGATGAACTAAACGATGGCAACGGTCAAGCCCGTTTCACTGTATTTGGTGTAGGTGGTGGTGGCGGTAATGCCGTTCAACATATGGTGCAGTCTGATATTCAAGGTGTTAAATTCGTTTGTGCCAATACAGACAAACAAGCACTAGACTGTATGAATGCACCTTTCAAAATTCAGTTAGGCGAGCAAAGTACGCGTGGTTTAGGTGCTGGTGCTAACCCTGAAGTTGGGCAAGTTGCAGCAGAAGAAAGCCGTGAAATTATTCGTCACCATCTTGAAGGTACGGATATGGTGTTCGTTACCGCTGGTATGGGTGGAGGTACGGGTACGGGCGCGGCTCCTGTCGTGGCTGAAGTTGCCAAAGAAATGGGTATTTTGACTGTTGGTGTTGTAACAACTCCATTTAACTTTGAAGGCCGTCGCCGTTTAAAATCTGCTGAGCGCGGTATTGAAGCGCTTGAAGCACATGTTGATTCATTGATTATTATCCCGAACCAACGCTTACTTAGCGTATATGGCGATATTTCAATGAAAGATGCTTATAAAAAAGCTGATGATGTATTGTTAAACGCTGTACGTAGTATCTTTGACTTGGTTGTTAACCGTGGTCACATTAACCTTGACTTCGCCGATTTGAAAACTGCAATGAGTACTCGTGGTTACGCAATGATGGGTGCTGGTTTAGGTCGTGGTGAAGACCGTGCACGTCAAGCAGCTGAACAAGCGATCCGTAGTCCATTACTTGATAACGTTAATATTATTAATGCCAAAGGCGTGTTAATTAATATTACGGGTGGTGATGATATTACTCTACGCGAAACTGAAATCATTACTGATGTTGTGAACCAGATTGTTGACCTTGATGAAGGTGAAATTTTCTACGGTACAGTATTTGATCCAGATGCGCGTGATGAATTACGTGTAACAGTGATTGCGACTGGTTTAACTCGTAATGCAGCAGATGCAGAGCCGAGAAAACGTAATACAGTAAGTCATGCATCGTCTCAAGCAGCTCAATCTGTTGATGAAGACGACGTTCCTGCGATTAATAAGCGTCAAAATGCAGACAATGAAGTGAGTAGCAACGCAAGTTCTTCTCCACGTTCTTCTCCGATGAGTATTCAAGATTACTTGAAAAATCAGCAACGTAAGTAAAAAATTATTAAATTTAAAAAAAGGCAGTGTTTAAACGCTGCCTTTTTTTGTTTTTGATCAATGACTAAATATGCTAACGTATAGCGGTTTTAAAAAAGAAGTTACAAAGCATGGTGAAACAACGTACTCTCAATCGTGTGGTAAAAGCGAGTGGAATAGGTCTTCATAGCGGTCAAAAAGTGATGATCAATTTCATTCCACATACCGCGGATGGAGGTATTGTATTTCGTCGTATCGATTTAGACCCGCCTGTTGAAATCCATGCGAATGCTTTGCTCATTCAAGAAGCTTTCATGTGCTCCAATTTAGTAATTGGAGATATAAAAGTTGGAACGATTGAGCATGTAATGAGCGCAATTGCAGGCTTAGGAATTGATAACCTTATTGTTGAGGTATCTGCGTCCGAAGTTCCGATTATGGATGGAAGCGCCGGCCCATTTATTTACCTGTTAATGCAGGGTGGATTACGTGAGCTGGATGCGCCGAAAAAATTTATAAGAATATTAAAACCAGTTGAAGCATTAATAGATGATAAAAAAGCGATTTTTAGCCCGCATAATGGTTTTCAGTTAAATTTTACGATTGATTTTGACCATCCGGCATTTGCTAAAGAATATCAATCTGCCACTATCGACTTTTCTACTGAAACTTTTGTATATGAAGTCAGTGAAGCTCGTACTTTTGGTTTTATGAAAGATCTAGATTATCTCAAAGCAAATAACTTAGCCTTGGGTGCAAGTTTAGATAATGCCATTGGTGTAGATGACACAGGTGTTGTGAACGAAGAAGGCTTACGTTTCGCTGACGAATTTGTAAGACATAAGATTTTGGATGCAGTAGGTGATTTGTATTTACTTGGTCATCAAATTATTGCCAAGTTTGATGGCTATAAATCGGGACATGCTTTAAATAATCAGTTGTTACGCAATGTTCAAAGTGATCCGAGTAATTATGAAATTGTAACATTTAATGACGAGAATGAATGTCCAATTCCATATGTCAGTGTGACATAAGTCATTGTCTTTACTTGGCTACGTTATATTGTAACGTTTCAAAGTGTGATTATTATCACATAATAAGAACGATTCTAATTAAGAAATAGAAAGCTCATCATTTTTTATTGCTTGCCAAACGTAGTAAAGCTTGGCTAAGCTTAGGGTCGCTCACAAAGTCGGCTGCACTACGTAACATTTCTTGTGTTTCCGGGGGGATGGGTTTAGATGACTCAGATGAGGGTATATTGGGAGTGTTTTTATTTCTCAATCGAACCTGAATTCTTTGTAAGTCTTTTAACCCTTCAAGTTGAGATAATTTAGATACATATTGGTTCTGTAAATAACTGAGTTGACTAATCATCGCCTGATTTTCACCAGTAATGATTAAAGAACCATTTTGATAACACACGACCTGCCATTGTTCCGGTTGGGGCAATAAGGGTTGGATTATTTTCGTAAGTCTTTGCCATTGCGCGACTTGCGTTGTTAGAAACGTAAGGTTTCCTGTTTTTATGTGTTTTCCGGTTTGTTGAAAAACGTTATCGGGTTTAGACATGGGTCATTCTCGGATAGATTCTTGTCTTCATCTTAAGCGTTCATTTCGATTGATATCAAGGAAGAGATCATAAGGAACTTGAGTAAGAACAGTTTCAAGAGGTTTTTATGCACACGCGTCGTATTTTATTAGCGTTTTCACTTGCCGCTTCGGCAGCATCAGTTGCTTTTGCAGATTATCAAACAATTAACCAATCTACTGATTCAGATCGATTGGAACAACTATCAAAAACATTATCTCAAGGTTCATACACCCATCCTGATGATTTAGATCTTCCGGCGAGTGCGAAAGTTTCAGTGACCTTACGCCAAAAAACGGTTGAGCTCAACAATGAATCGCTCGCAAAAAAATATGGCAATACGAGTGCAAAGAATTCTTTTAATGCCTCTTCTTCAAATGCTTACTCTTGGTTAGTTTCTCATCCTCTTCCTGATACTGTACGAGTTTCTTCGAACTTCGGTGGTCGCACAATGAGCGGTCGTGCCGAACATCATGGTGGTTTAGATATGGCTGCTCCGAGTGGTACGCCAATCTATGCAACAGGCCCAGGTATTGTAACGAAATCTGGCTGGGGCACTGGCTATGGTCAATATGTTGAAATTAACCATGGTAATGGTTACTTAACACGTTATGCTCATGCTTCGCGCTTAATGGTACGTGTAGGCGACCAAGTATCTGCAGGTGAACATATTGCCAATGTAGGCTGTACTGGTCGCTGTACTGGCCCACATTTGCACTACGAAGTAGTAAAAGATGGTCAACGTAAGAATCCAACTACTTACTTGGCGATGCTTCCTTAAAAGCATGGTTAAAAAGTTAAGGTTATTAAATTTATGAATCTGAAATTAGCCTAAACCTTTTTTAACGTAAAGATTGTATAAAAAAACGCCATTATTGGCGTTTTTTTGTTATTTTGTTTAATGCTCGGTCAATGACTATTCATTCAGAAAATAATAGGCCCCCCTCACATTCACCCGTGGCAATAACTAGAGAGGGGTAAAACGTGGTAAAAATACAAAGTAGATTAAAGAACAAGGAACAGGTGAATTATGGCGTTTTACGGTGACTCCGATGCACAAGAAACCCAAGAGTGGCAAGATGCATTCGATTCAGTTTTACAACATATGGGAACTGAGCGCGCAGCATTCTTATTGGAAAAACTTTACCAACAAGCAATTGCTAAGCATGTTCCAATTCAACGTCTCAATACACCTTACTTAAATACAATTTCTGTTGAAGAACAACCTGCAATGCCAGGCGACCAAGATATGGAACGCCGTATTCGTGCATTGATTCGTTGGAATGCCTTAGCAATGGTACTTCGTGCGAATAAAACAGGTGATGATTTAGGTGGACACTTGGCGAGCTTCGCATCAAGTGCAACATTATATGACGTAGGTTTTAACCATTTCTTCCGCGCAAACAGCGATAACTTTGGCGGAGATATGATTTATTACCAAGGACACTGTGCTCCTGGTATTTATGCACGTTCATTCCTTGAAGGACGTTTAACTGAAGAACAGTTAAGTAATTTCCGCCGTGAAGTTGGCGGTAACGGTTTACCAAGCTATCCACATCCATATTTAATGCCGGACTATTGGCAATTCCCAACTGTATCAATGGGTCTTGGTCCAATCATGTCGATTTATCAAGCGCACATTCAAAAATATTTGATGAACCGTGGCTTGATCAAAGAAGAAAATCGTAAAGTCTGGGCTTATCTTGGCGATGGTGAGATGGATGAGCCAGAAAGTACTGGTGCAATTTCACTTGCTGGTCGTGAAAAACTTGATAACTTGATCTGGGTTGTTAACTGTAACTTACAGCGTCTAGATGGTCCTGTACGTGGTAACGGTAAAATCATTCAAGAATTAGAATCTTTATTCCGTGGTGCGGGCTGGCGTGTCATTAAAGTGGTATGGGGCCGTCATTGGGATCCTCTACTTGCAAAAGACAACACAGGCGCTTTAAAAGCGGTAATGGAAGAAACTGTTGATGGTGAATACCAACGCTATCAAGTGAAAGGTGGTGCATATACACGTGAGAAATTCTTTGGCAAGTACCCAGAAGCTGCGGAACTTGTAAAAGATTTAAGCGATGAAGACATCGATAATCTCAACCGTGGTGGCCATGACCCTTACAAAGTTTTTGCTGCCTATGCAGAAGCAATGAAAGCCAAAGGTCAACCAACAGTTATTCTTGCGAAAACTGTTAAAGGTTACGGTTTGTCTGAAGAAATTGAAGCGGTGAACAAAACTCACCAAATCAAAAAAATGCAGATCGACTCTTTAAAATATGTACGTGACCGTTTTAACCTGCCATTTACAGATGATAAGTTAGAAGAGCTTCCATTCTATCGTCCAAGTGAAAACTCTCCAGAAATGAAGTACATGAAAGCGCGTCGTGAAGCGTTAGGTGGTTACCTGCCAGCACGTCGTCGTGAGAGTGAAATTTTAGCGATTCCTGAATTATCTGTATTTGATGCAGTATTAAACGGTTCAGGTGGTAAAGAGCAATCTACTACGATGGTGATGGTTCGTTTAATTGCTGCTTTACTTAAAGAAAAAGCAATTAAAGACCGCGTAGTGCCAATCGTTCCAGATGAAGCACGTACATTTGGTTTAGAAGGTATGTTCCGTCAGCTTGGTATTTATGCTGCTCACGGTCAAAAATATACCCCAGAAGACCAAGAACAGTTAATGCATTACCGTGAAGCAAGTGACGGTCACATGCTTCAAGAAGGGATTAACGAAGCTGGTGCGATGAGCGCATGGGCTGCGTTAGCAACAAGTTATTCAACGAATAACTTGCCAATGATTCCAATGTACATGTACTACTCAATGTTTGGTTTCCAACGTATTGGTGACATTGCATGGGCTGCGGGCGATGCACAAGCTCAAGGTTTCTTGTTAGGTGCAACTGCTGGTCGTACCACATTGAATGGTGAAGGTTTACAACACCAAGATGGTCATTCACATATCTTGGCGAACACGATTCCTAACTGTGTATCTTATGATCCATGTTTTGGTTACGAATTAGCTGTAATCGTACATGACGGTTTACAACGTATGTATGTGAACCAAGAGCGTGTGTTCTATTACCTCACTGTAATGAACGAAAACTACGAGCATCCTGCAATGCCTGAAGGCGCTGAGGAAGGCATTAAACGTGGTATGTACTTATTCGAAAAAGACGAAAAAGCAACTGTCCAATTACTTGGTTCAGGTGTAATTCTTCGTGAAGTGATCAAAGCTGCGAAAATCTTACGTGATGAATACCAAATCCATTCAAACGTTTGGAGTGTAACAAGCTTCAACGAATTGTCGCGTGATGGTATGGCATGTGAAGAATACAACCGCTTACATCCACTTACTGAAGAAGTAAAAGAGTCTTGGGTATCTAAACAGTTACGTGGTACAGAAGGTATTGTTGTTTCAGCAACAGACCATATGCGTGCGTATAGCGAACAAATCCGTGCTTATCTTCCAGATGGCCGCCCATTTGTTGCATTAGGTACAGATGGTTATGGTCGCTCAGATACACGTGCTAACTTACGTAGTTTCTTTGGTGTTGATGCTGCACATATCGTTGTTGCTACTTTGAAAAAATTAGCTGACGAAGGTGAAGTAGATGCACGTTTAGTTAAAGATGCAATTTCTAACTTTGAGTTGGACACTGACCGTCCAGTGGCATGGGCTCCACAAGCACATCCAGAAGTTCAGGCAGTTGCTGAATACAATGAAGCGCAAACTGGTGAGGGGAACTAAGCATGCAAATTAAGACCCCTGATATTGGTGTAGATAAAGCAGTTGTTGCTGAAATTTTGGTAAAAGTTGGTGACAGCATTGCTGAAAATGACAGCCTTGTTTTACTTGAGTCAGATAAAGCATCTGTTGAAGTGCCTAGCACTTCAGCAGGTGTCGTAAAAAGTATCTTAATCAAGGAAGGCGATAGCGTAACTGAAGGTACGGTATTGTTTGAACTTGAGGCTGAAGGTGCTGCACCTGTAGCTCAAACAGAAGAAGTTGCAAAACCTGCTCCAGCAGCTGAACAAACAGCAGCGCCGGCAGCGGTACAACAGACTTCAACTGCTGCACAACCAGCAGCGGCAACCACTAGCCAAGTGGTTGAAGTTCAAGTTCCTGATATTGGTGTTGAAAAAGCACTCGTTGGTGAAATCTTAGTAAAAGTTGGTGAGCAAATCGATGTTGAGCAAAGCATCGTTGTTGTTGAATCTGACAAAGCAACTGTAGAAGTACCAAGTAGTGTTGCGGGTACTGTAGAAAGCATTCAAGTTAAAGAAGGCGATACAGTTAAAGAAGGTGTTGTGCTCATTAAAGTGAAAACAACATCTGCATCGAGTGCGCCAGTTGAAGCTCCTGCTTCTACAGCAGCGGCAGCGGCAGCGCCTGCACCAGTTCAAAAAGAAACTGTAGCTACGGCTGCTACTCAATCTGGACCAGTTGATATTAACGTTCCTGATTTGGGCGTAGATAAAGCAGTTGTTGCTGAAATCTTGGTTCAGGTTGGCGATAAAGTTGATGTAGACCAAAGCCTTGTTGTGGTTGAGTCAGATAAAGCGACTGTTGAAGTTCCAAGTACTGTTGCGGGCATTGTGAAAGCGATTCACTTGCAAGCAGGCCAACAGGTTTCACAAGGTATATTGCTTGCAACAATTGAAGCTGAAGGCCAAGCACCTGCTGCGGCACCAGCGGCAAAAGCAGAAGTAGCTCCAGCTCCACAGGCAACAGCACCTAAAGCGGCAGCTCCTGCTCCGACTCAGGCAGCATCTGCTCCAGCGTCTGGTAGTGACAAGTTAACCAAAGAGCAAGAAGCAGAAAACGCTAAAGTTTATGCAGGTCCTGCTGTACGTAAGCTTGCTCGTGAACTTGGTGTGATTTTGTCACAAGTTAAAACTTCTGGTGAGCATGGCCGTGTTGTTAAAGAAGATATCTTTGCTTATGTGAAGACTCGTTTAACTGCGCCACAAGCTGCACCAGTTGCTGCGGCTGCACCAGCGGTTTCGGGTTTGCCAAAGCTTCCTGACTTTACTGCGTTTGGTGGCGTGGAAGAAAAAGTACTGACGCGTTTGCAGCAAGTATCAATTCCGCAATTGTCATTGAACAACTTTATTCCGCAAGTCACCCAGTTTGATTTGGCTGACATTACTGAGTTAGAAGATTGGCGTAATGAACTGAAAGGCAACTTCAAAAAAGAAGGTATCAGCCTGACGATTATGGCATTCATTATCAAAGCGGTTGCGTATTTGTTGAAAGAAGAGCGTGAGTTCGCAGGTCATCTATCTGATGACGGTAAATCCGTGCTCTTGCGCAATGAAATCCATATGGGAATTGCAGTAGCAACACCTGATGGTTTAACTGTGCCAGTACTTCGTAACCCAGACCAAAAATCAATTAAGCAAATCGCAGTTGAATTGGGTGTGTTAGGTCAAAAAGCACGTGATAAGAAATTAACACCGAAAGACTTGCAAGGTGCGAATTTCACCATTTCAAGTTTAGGCGCAATTGGTGGTACAGCATTTACACCACTTGTAAACTGGCCGCAAGTTGCGATTTTGGGTATTTCACCTGCAACGATGCAACCGGTTTGGAATGGTAAAGACTTTGATCCACGCTTAATGTTGCCGTTGTCGTTGTCTTATGACCACCGTGTAATTAATGGTGCGGATGCCGCTCGCTTTACTAATAAACTTACGAAACTTCTTAAAGATATTCGTACTTTATTAATCTAATATTTGAAATGAATCATTAAAACCTCGCTTCGGCGGGGTTTTATTTTGGTATTTAATTTAATTGATTTTAGGTTAATCTAAAGATTATGAGGGAGTGGTCGAGAGAGGAAAAATTTCTCGTTTTAGGTAAGGGAGAAATAATAGATGGCGGGTTTTTTAAAAATCATGTTGCCGATTCTGTTGGTTGTATTTTTATTGATGGGATTGTGGGTCAGTTTTTTGCACTTTCCTTGGGAGTGGATGACCTACGTTGCAATCGGTTTGGAAGTATTTGTGGCAACGCTTATTTTGCCATTTGAATTTCAATCCCAACATATAGCTGGCATTAACAATTTTGTTTTTATTAACTTAAGTATCTGTTTAGCTTTACTATTAGGTTTAGGGCGGCTGTTAGTGTGGGCATGGATAAAATTTTTTGTTTGAAAAATAGAACTGCTCGAATATAATGAGCACATACTTCATTGGGGAGTAGCCGCTATTCATTTCTGAATGAATAGGTGATGATCAACATAATTGTTCAACAGAACATGGTCATCATAGCTTAAACGTCTCATCGTTTCCGAGTTGGCAAGACCTTTGATTTACCACTCTGCAGATATTTGGCTAGCAGGAGCGGTAGGTCATGGGCATTTATGCTAGCCAGAGAAACGACATGCAAGAATTTCTGATTTCTACCTCGATTGTTGCCCTTGCTGAAATGGGTGATAAAACTCAATTGTTGGCCCTTTTACTGTCTGCACGTTTCCGTAAGCCAATCCCTATTCTCATTGCGATTCTTTTAGCCACTTTAATTAACCATGGTATCTCTGCTGTGCTTGGACAGTGGATTACAACCGTGTTGAGTCCCGAAATTTTAGTTTGGGTACTTGCGGGTGGTTTCATTGGTATGGCGTTCTGGATGCTTATTCCAGATAAGCTAGATGATGAAACAGATAGCATTAACAGATGGCAAAAATTTGGTGTTTTTGGTGCAACCTTTATCCTGTTTTTCTTAGCAGAAATTGGTGATAAAACTCAGATTGCGACAGTTGCTTTAGCTGCACGTTATGACAGCATTTTCTGGGTAATGCTAGGCACAACCTTAGGTATGATGATTGCCAATGCACCAGCTGTATTTATTGGTAATAAATTAGCTGAACGTTTATCTATCTCTCTCATTCATAAAATTGGTGCTGCTATTTTCTTAATTGTAGGTATCTCTACTTTAGTACAGCATTATTTCTTCTAAAGCATTTAACGTTGCCATAAAAAACGCACTCAATTCGAGTGCGTTTTTTTGTAGGTCATTTTAGTAGTTAAATTTCACTGTGAAGTTAATTTGGCGTGGGTTGCCGAGCGTCACCAAATTCTCGTTCAGTGCACCTGCATAGTAATCTTTATCAAATAAATTACGAATCGCAAGTTGAGCACCCCAATGTCCAGCGTCATAGCCAGCTTCAGTGTCAAAGACTGTATAGCCCGGAATGTGGACATCTAAGCCATCGACAGTTTTATATGTTTCACCACGGAATCCACCACCAACATACCAACCAAGTTTTGATGCTGGGTCAAATTTATAGCGCGCTGACAAACTATAAGCATGCTCAGGAATATTATCGAGTGCTTTTCCTACATTGCTTGAGTTTGCATCTTTACTAATTTCAGCATCAATGGTGTAAGTATATGCAGCTGTTAGTTTTAAGCCTTCTAAAATTTCTGCGCTGAGCTCAGTTTCAATACCACGTGTTAACTGTTCGCCACGCTGAGCTTTATAGCCACTATTCGCAGTATCAGTGACTAAAACATTTTGACGTTTTAAATCATACCAAGCGATAGCACCTTGAATTCGTTGATCAGGGCTTTGTAATTTCATTCCGACTTCAACCTGTTTTCCTTCTTCAGGTTTGAACGGATTATTATTTACATCAGTACCACTGTTAGGTGTAAATGAAGTGGCATAGCTGACATAAGGGGCAATAATGTCATTAAGGGTATACATGACAGAGGCGCTACCCGTAAATGCATTGTCTGATTGTTTACTCGTACTACTTGTAACTAAGCTTGTGCTTTGGGTTTGTGCCCAGTCTTGGCGTCCGGATAAGCTTAAAAGCCATTGATCATTGAGTTGAATGCGGTCACGTAAATAGAGTCCCAAATATTTGAGACGATTAATATCCCGAACATTTTGCTTCAATGTCACGTTTTGACCATAAACGGGGTCATAGATATTTAAATTACCAATATCGTATTTATCATTGGTGTAGTCACTTTTTTCCTGAAAAGCATCTACGCCAATATTAATGTCGTGCTGCATGCCATATAAATCAAACTGTTTGTTTAAACGGTTATCGATGGCGAAACTTAAGTTATCAATCACTTGATGCCGACTATTATTAGCTCGGTTAATGGTTGTGTAAGATGTGTCTGCCCAAAACTTTTTAGTTTGAGCAAAAACCGCAGTGCCATCCATTTCGGTTTTTTGGACGGCAAAATTCTGGTTAAAGTTCCAGCCATTATCAAAGGCATGTTTAAACGTATAACCAGTGCGGTAAACATCTGCTTCATATTTACCAAAATTAGGATCGCCAATATATAAACTTCGGTCTATAGCGCCGTTAGGATTGTCTTTTAATGTGCCAATTACAGGCAAGCCTTGCTGACGAATATATTCGCGATGTTGATAACTTGCGATTACAGAGAGGTCAGTTTTATCACCTAAGTCGAAGTTGTAAGAAGGGGAGATATAGTAATTTTTAAAATACACATAATCTGTCGGGTCATCTTGGTCAGAGATGCGGCCATTTAAGCGAAAAGCACCTTTCTCACTATTATTAGGGCTATAGTTTAAATCGAATGTACCTTCTTTTAAGTTATAGCTGCCATAAGTCATGCTAGCACGTGCAAAGTTTTCTGCTTCTGGGCGTTTAGTCACTAAATTGACCATACCTCCTGGTGCAACCAAACCGAAATTAATAGAGGCAGGGCCTTTTAAGACTTGGACCTGATCCATGCCTGATAGTTCAGTGGCAACATAAGTATTTTGTCCAACTCTTAAACCATCTACGTAAACCGAATCGGAAGAGGTCTGCCCTCGAATAACAAAATCATCCCAACCACGACGACCAAGTTTTCCAGCTTCGACACCTGCAACACCTTCAAGTGCATCTGCTAGAGTTCTAGCTTGTTTCTGGTCGAGCTGTTCACGAGTCACCACAGAAACCGATTGAGCCGTCTTAAATAAGGGTGCATCTGATTTTAGGGCAGAGGTTGCTTTTGTTGCGACATAGGGAGAGCTGGGTTCTTTTTGCGCCTGAATAGAAATTGTGGGTAGCACATTGGTCGAATTCTGTTGTTCTGCTGTTTCATCAGCATGACCTGCTGTCATTAAGCTAAAAATAGCAACTGCTAATAATGTTTTAGAGCTTGAAAAATAAGGTACTTGATTCATGGGAGGCCTAGACAGCGCAAAAGACAAAACTGATAATGAGAATTATTTTAATTTATTGTATGTGAATTTTAAATAACATTATGATTCATTTATAAAATAAGAAAAGCAAAAGCTATTTTAAAATATTATGAGAAAAATAAAGCAATTCATTGCAAGAGTTATCGAATCCCTTTATTTTAGTATGGATATAAAAATATCTAATATTTAAAGTTTTTTTGGGGAATTGTATGGGGTTTGAAAAAACAACATCGCAGATATTATTTGATAATGGCGTACATAAATGTATTAGTTTTACCAGTTTGGTCAAAGGGGAAGGTATCCAAGCCAATCAATTTTTAATTATTGATCATGAGCGTGCTGCTGTAATCGATCCGGGTGGCGATTTGACCTATGTTCCATTAACGATGGAATTAAATAAATATACGCGTTTGAAAAATCTAGACTATGTGATGGCTTCCCATCAGGATCCAGACATTATTACCTCAATGCCGCGCTGGTTAGTCTATACCGATGCTAAAGTCGTGGCGTCAAAATTATGGGCACGTTTTCTACCGCACCTAAATTCCTCATTTATGAGTGAACGTATGAAAGGGAATTGGGAAGACCGTCTTATTGAATTACCTGACCGCGGCCAAGTGATTCAATTGGGGGAATCAAAGTTAGTTGTAGTTCCTGCACATTTTCTACATTCGGTCGGTAATTTTCAGTTTTATGATCCAGTTGCCAAAATCTTATTTTCTGGAGATATGGGTGCTTCGATTGTTGAGGATGCCAATCAACCTTTGACAGATTTCGATACGCATGTTTCGAAAATGAGAGCTTTTCACCAACGCTATATGTGTTCCAATAAGGTTATCCGTTTATGGGTAAACATGGTCCGCCAGATGGACATTGAAATGATTGTTCCACAGCATGGCAGTCCATTTATTGGCAAAGAAATGATTAATCAGTTTTTGGACTGGATTGAGGTTTTACCTTGTGGTGTCGACTTGATGACAGAACAAGTTTTTAGTTGTCCTGCCTAAATATGATGTCTAATGATCAACCCAGATAAAATTCTGGGTTGCAAAAACATGGGTTAAAAAATAACGTTAAAACGATAATAAGTAGGAATTATTTAGAGCAGCTCTACATCTATTGCTGAAAAAGGCAAAGATAATATGAAAATTGCATTGAAATTTGTTTATAATAGCTCACGGAATTTACCAGTGAGATTGTTATGCTGACCATCGTTCAAGAAGCGCTAACCTTCGATGATGTCTTATTACTTCCTGCCTACTCTACTGTTCTCCCAAAAGATGTCTCTTTAAAGACACGTTTAACTCGCGGCATTCATTTAAATATCCCATTAGTTTCAGCTGCAATGGATACAGTGACTGAGTCACGTATGGCGATTGCGATGTCACAAAATGGTGGTATCGGGATTTTGCATAAAAACATGGATATTGCTGCTCAAGCTGCAGAAGTACGCCGTGTAAAGAAATTCGAAGCGGGTATGGTGAAAGACCCTATCACTGTAACGCCTGAAACTACAGTACGTGAACTGATTGCAATTACCACTGCTAATAACATTAGCGGTGTACCTGTTGTTAAAGACGGCAAGGTTGTTGGTATTGTGACAGGCCGTGATACGCGTTTTGAAACTAATTTAGAACAACCTGTTAGCAACATCATGACAGGTCAAGATCGTTTAGTCACTGTACGTGAAGGCGAGTCTAAAGAAAATATTCAAGCATTATTGCAAAAACACCGTATTGAAAAAGTCTTGGTCGTTGGCGAGAGCAACGAACTTAAAGGCTTAATTACAGTGACTGACTTCCGCAAAGCTGAAAGCTATCCAAACAGTTGTAAAGATGATCTTGGTCGCTTACGTGTTGGTGCTGCAGTAGGTACAGGTGCTGATACACCAAGTCGTGTGGAAGCCTTGGTTGAAGCTGGTGTTGACGTCATTGTTGTTGATACAGCACACGGTCACTCAGCTGGTGTAATTGAACGTGTACGTTGGGTGAAACAAAACTTCCCTCAAGTACAAGTGATTGGTGGAAACATTGCAACTGGTGATGCTGCATTAGCATTATTAGATGCTGGTGCAGATGCTGTAAAAGTGGGTATTGGTCCTGGTTCTATCTGTACAACACGTATTGTGGCAGGTATTGGTATGCCACAAATTTCTGCGATTGACAGCGTTGCTAGCGCACTAAAAGATCAAATTCCTTTAATTGCAGATGGCGGTATCCGCTTCTCTGGCGATATGGCAAAAGCGATCGGTGCGGGTGCAAGCACGATCATGGTTGGTTCACTTCTAGCTGGTACTGAAGAAGCGCCGGGCGAAGTTGAGTTTTTCCAAGGTCGTTACTACAAAGCATATCGTGGTATGGGTTCATTAGGTGCAATGGCGGGAGCAACTGGTTCTGCTGACCGTTATTTCCAAGATTCAAAAGCGGGTGCTGAGAAGTTAGTACCAGAAGGAATCGAAGGCCGTGTTCCATATAAAGGCCCAATGGGTAACATCGTTCATCAAATGATGGGTGGTTTACGTTCATCAATGGGTTATACCGGTTCAGCTGTGATTGAAGATCTTCGCCAAAATGCGAAATTTGTGAAAATTACTTCAGCAGGTATGTCTGAGTCACATGTTCACGATGTAACGATTACTAAAGAAGCTCCAAACTATCGTGTTGGTTAGATTTTGGTAACCAAAACAATGAAGAAAGCCGTCATTACACTGACGGCTTTTTGTTTTTGGTGTAAAGTAAATCCGAGAAAAGAAATATGGCGGAATTGCCATATATGAAGTGAGCCACCGCTGAAGTGGCGTAAGAATGAGATAAGCTATGAGTTATTTTGGAACGGATGGTATTCGTGGAAAATTTGGGCAAATGCCTATTACTCCAGAGTTTGCTTTAAAACTCGGTTTTGCTGCAGGGAAGGTATTAAAACGAACGAGTCAAAAAAATAAACCACTCGTTGTATTAGGAAAAGACACTCGGTTATCTGGTTACATTTTAGAATCTGCTTTGCAGGCGGGCTTAAACGCTGCTGGCGTATATGTTCATTTACTTGGTCCATTACCAACACCAGCCATTGCACACCTTACTCGTGCTTTGCATGCACATGCAGGTATTGTTATTTCTGCATCGCATAACCCATATTATGATAATGGGATTAAATTCTTCTCAAGTGAAGGCAAAAAATTACCGGATTCGTTACAAGAAGAAATTAACCGCGAATTAGAAAAAGATTTATTCATTGAGGACACTGCAAACTTAGGTAAAAGTGTTCGTGTAAATGATGCAAATGGTCGCTATATTGAATTCTGTAAATCTACATTCCCTTACCACTTTGATTTAAATAATTTAAAGATTGTGTTGGACTGTGCTCATGGCGCTGCATATAGCGTTGGGCCTTCAGTTTTCCGTGAGTTAGGGGCAAAAGTTGTAGCTTTATATAATGAACCAGATGGCTTAAATATTAATGAGAGCTGTGGTTCAACACATCCTGAACACTTGCAAAAAGCAGTAGTTGAGCACGAAGCAGATTTAGGTATTGCCTTTGATGGTGATGCTGACCGTGTTGTGATGGTTGATAAGTTTGGTAACTTAATTGATGGCGACCATATTTTATATATTTTGGCGACTCAAGCTCAAAATAAGCCAGCGGGTATTGTTGGTACTGTCATGAGTAATATGGCACTTGAAGTTGCACTTGAAAAAGCAAACGTTAACTTTGTTCGTGCAAAAGTCGGTGACCGCTATGTATTACAAGCTTTAGAAGAAAATGGTTGGGTGATAGGCGGCGAACCTTCTGGTCATATTCTAACTTTAGACAAGAGTACGACTGGTGATGCTATTATCGCCGCTCTTCAAGTTTTAACTGTGATGGTCGAGCAAAATAAGGCTCTTCATGAATTGGTTCAAGACTTTAAATTATTCCCACAAGTTCTTTTGAATGTACGTTTAGAACAAATGCTTGATCCGTATTCTATTCCGGCATTGGTTACTGAATTTGATAAAGCAGAAGCACAGCTCAAAGGCCGTGGACGTATCTTGATTCGTAAGTCTGGAACAGAGCCTGTGATTCGTGTCATGGTTGAAGGTGATGATGAGCAAGAGGTGAAAGCTTTAGCTCAGCATTTAGCAGATTCAGTTCGTTCACAAGCACAAGTCGCATAAGGTGCATGACATGAGTGATGTCATCAAAGATTTAAGTGAATTACGCTTAAGTTATGAGCAAGGTGAGTTGCATGAGGGGCAGGTTGAATCTAACCCTCATCAGCAGTTTCTGGGTTGGTTTAACCATGCTCTAGCAGCCAATTTGCATGAACCCTATGCAATGTCATTAGCAACTGCAAGTGCAAATGGCAGACCTCATGTTAGAACAGTTTTGTTACGTGGGGCCACAGAAGCTGGTTATGATTTTTATACGAATTATGACAGTCAAAAAGGTATTGATTTGGCAGAAAACCCATATGCCGAATTATTATTTTATTGGCCAAGTCTAGAGCGTCAGGTGCGAGTGGGTGGTCGTGTAGTTAAAATTGCTGAGCAAGAATCTACAGATTACTACCTTAAGCGACCACGTGATAGCCAGATTGCAGCGCATATCAGTACTCCCCAAAGCGGTAAAATTGAAAGCCGAGAGCTGTTACAGCAACGTTTTCAAGACTTACAACAGCAAGTTGAAAGCCGTGAAGTGCTTGATAAGCCGGAGTTCTGGGGCGGTTATCGTCTGCAACCAGATTATTATGAATTTTGGCAAGGACGACCAAATCGTTTACATGACCGCTTGAGTTATGAAAAAATCGACGGTCAATGGACGCTGCACCGACTGATGCCTTAAATGACAAAAATACAAATCAAACAAAGACCTTTATTGACACGCCCTGAACAATTTCAGGGCGTGCCGCCGTTTATTGCCGAAATTTTGGCAAGGCGGGGAGTAGAATCTGAACAGGAATTAGAGCTAAAGCTTAAGAATTTATTGGCCCCACAGCTCAAGGGACTAGAGACAGCTGTGGCATTAATAGATCAAGCTATTGATGCACAGAAAAAGATTGTTATTGTCGGTGACTATGATGCTGACGGTGCAACCAGCACAGCGTTAATGGTATTGGTGCTTCGCGATATGGGAGCACAAGTCGACTATCTAGTTCCAGACCGATTTAAATACGGTTATGGGCTTACCCCCGCAATTGCAGAGCTTGCATATCAAACTTATCAACCCGATTTATTAATTACAGTTGATAATGGAATTTCCAGCCATGCTGGAGTTGATACAGCCCATGCGCTGGGCATGCAAGTTATTATTACCGATCACCATTTAACAACAAAAGAAACGCCTCTAGCAGAAGCGGTAGTTAACCCAAATCAATTAGGCTGTGATTTTCCAAGTAAGGCGCTTGCTGGTGTTGGTGTTGCATTTTATGTGCTGGCCAATTTGGCAAGTTTACGTACTACACAAGGTAAAAGCACAAGCAAAGTCACTCAATATCTAGATTTGGTTGCTTTGGGAACTTATGCGGATGTTGCTGTATTAGATTATAACAACCGCATTTTAGTGGATGCAGGCGTGAAGCGCATTCAGCAACATCAATGTCGAGTTGGAATATTGGCACTGTTGGATATTGCTGGCCGAGAGGCGTCGTCTTTGCGTGCACAAGATCTAGGTTTTGTTTTAGGTCCGCGTATTAATGCTGCTGGGCGTATGGAGAGCATGCGAATCGGTATAGAGTGTTTATTAGCAGACTCTATGGAAACAGCTTACCCGATTGCTCAACAATTAAATCAGTTGAATATAGAGCGGCGACAAATTGAAGGAGAGATGAAGCAACAAGCTTTATCTGCTTTAGATAGTTTGCAGCTCTCAAAAGAAGATATTCCCCCAGCTCTGGTGCTCTTTGAAGAAAACTGGCATCAAGGCGTGATTGGGATTGTCGCAGGGCGCTTAAAAGAACAGTTTCATCGCCCAGCTATTGTCTTTGCACCAGATGAAGATGGTATCCATATTAAAGGATCTGCACGTTCAATTGATGGTGTGCACATTCGAGATATGATTGAACAGGTTGCTGAACAACATCCGGAATTGGTGAGCCATTTTGGTGGACATGCAGCAGCGGCAGGTTTAACGATACGTAAAGAAAACTTTGATGCTTTTAAAACAGTGTTTACTACCTGTGTTGCAACTATGGAAGAATCTTTGTTTCAAGCAACGCTATGGACGGATGGGGAATTACCAGCTTCGGCTTTGCAACTAGACACATTGGACTGGATAGAGCAGCTTGGGCCATGGGGGCAAAAATTCCCTTTTCCTCAGTTTGAAGGACATTTTAAAGTTGTCGATTATCGCTGGCTTAAAGAAACACATCTAAAACTTAGATTGGCCCTTGATCAATATACTTTTGATGCGATTGCTTTTAATGCCGCTGGAAGATTTGAATTTAATCCTATGCGAGATGAAGTTCATTTGGTCTATGAGATTGACCGTAATGTATTTAAGGGTAATGTAAATTTACAATTGCGTATTGTGCATTTAAACCAATAAAAAAATCCGCTCATTTGAGCGGATTTTTTTATAAAATTTTAGGTAAGATTAGAAGCGGTAGCCTGCACGAACACCATAAGTGTTATCGTTGTCACCGAAACCAATACGACCTTCAAGACTTACTTGTTGATTTAAGAATTTTTTAGCATTAATACCAAATTCATCTTTATCAGTTAAGTCGTTATTGTAGTAATCTACACCAAGACTTAAAGTTTTATCGATGTAGTAGTCACCACGAACTTTATATTCGTCTAGGTCACCAAACGCACCGAACGCTTCAAGGTTTACGTCATGTTGACCTACTTGAGTTACGTATTTAGCACGAACTGTTGGATCAGCGCCGTCTTTACCATCTTTTTCGTCGTAACCTTTAACACCTAACGCAAGTAATAAACCTGGAGCTGGTAAATAACCTACTTCAGCTGCATAAGTAGTTACTTTGCTATCAATATTGGTGTTGTCAATTTCACGCTCATTACGGCCTACATCACCGCTAAGGTAGAAATCTGAGTTAGGAACATAGTATTCAACACCTACGCCATACTGAGTATCTTTAGTACCGCTGTTATCGCCATAGTTGATAAGTGCGTTAACATTACTTGCACGGCTTAAAAATGCTGCTTCTGCAAGTGGAGCGTTACGAGTTTGAACAGGATTAAAGTAATAAGTCCCGTCAACACCGAATTTACTTACGCTGCTACCGTTGTCTGGATCAAGATAATTGTAAGAACCACCAACTTCAGCTTGGTAAGCGTTTGCTGCGCCACTTACTGCGAGTGCAGATAAAAGAGCTGATGCAATTGCTAGTTTTTTCATGGAATCTCTCCCCTCTAAAAAGCGATTTTATAAATGTTTTGTTACAACTTTTAGTCTAGAGGAAAATCGGGTAGCGTCAATCTTGCACAAGTAACCGCACTGTAACTATGTGCTTTTTTTGTAAATATATTTAACTTAAATATTTGATTCTAAACTATAAAAATAGAATGTTTAATTTTATTAAAATTGAGGAGATTTTGTGTAGATCATAAAAAATGCTGTAAAAGTACCCAATTTTGTATGAGGATGTTACTGGTTAAGCTTAAAATGAACTGAAGAAAATTTAGAAATTAGATGAGTGAAATATAATGAGAAATACAAAGCAGGTTCGAAGATAACCGCAGCTATGCTAAAATAATTGACTGTTTATCTGCTCTTATGGGAACACTCGCGTGGAAATTAATCCTTATCTAAACCAATTGAAAGACTTAACTGATCGTAGCCAAACACTACGGGGGTATCTTTGACTACGATCTGAAAAAAGAGCGTTTAGAAGAAGTTTTACGTGAGTTAGAAGACCCTGCGATTTGGAATGATCAAAGCCGTGCTCAGGCAATGGCGAAAGAAAAGGGCGAACTAGAAAACGTTATTAATGTATTGGATGGGTTGTCAACACAACTTGAAGATGCAAAAGCGATGTTAGATTTGGCTGTAGAAGCTGATGATGAAAGCTTGCTTGAAGATGTTCAGTCAGAGCTTAGTGCTGCTGAAGATGAACTGGCTAAACTTGAATTCCGTCGTATGTTTAGTAACCCAATGGACCCGAATCCTTGCTATGTCGAGATTCAATCAGGTTCAGGCGGTACCGAAGCACAAGACTGGGCATCTATGCTATTACGTATGTATATGCGCTGGATTGAACGTCATGGCTTTAAAGCAGAACTCATGGAAGTATCTGATGGTGACGTAGCTGGTATTAAATCTGCAACAATTCGTGTTGAAGGTGAATATGCCTATGGTTGGTTACGCACAGAATCAGGTGTCCACCGTTTAGTTCGTAAATCACCATTTGACAGTGGTAACCGCCGTCATACTTCATTCTCTGCGGTATTTATTTCACCAGAAGTTGATGACAATATTGAAATTGATATTAATCCTTCTGATGTTCGTACCGATACTTACCGTGCATCTGGGGCAGGTGGTCAGCATATTAACAAAACCGACTCTGCTGTTCGTTTGACCCACACTCCAACAGGTATTGTGGTGGCGTGCCAGAACCAGCGTTCGCAACATGCTAACCGTGACCATGCATGGAAACAGTTACGTGCACGTTTGTATGAATTGGAAATGCAAAAACGTAATGAAGCAGCTCAAGCTCTAGAAGACTCGAAGTCTGATATTGGTTGGGGAAGCCAAATTCGTTCATATGTATTAGATGATTCGCGTATTAAAGATTTACGCACGGGTGTTGAAAACTCTAATACAGGTGCTGTTCTTGATGGTGACCTTGATCGCTTTATTGAGGCGAGCTTAAAACAAGGTTTATAAGAGTCTGCTGAACTTTTAGTTTAAATACAGTTCATCTATGAATATGTAGAACTCTTGGATTTTTAGCGATTAAAACGGCAAAGCAATTCAGCCTTCGAATCTTAATCGAAAAAAAGCGATATGAATATCGAAAAAAATAGATATGAATATCGCAGAAATGCGATATGATGTTTTCGAAATGCTGAATAAAGCTTTGTTCGTTTAAAAGACGTGTTGAGCCTATGGATATTGATGCAATTAGCAAAGCCCTTTCCAATCCGCTACGTCGGCAGATTTTGCAATGGTTGAAAGAACCTGCGCATTATTTACCAGTGGAAGAGTGTGGTGGTAGTTTTGAGAAGGGTGTTTGTGCAGGTCATATTGAACGATTGGGCAAAGTAGCACAGTCTACAATGTCGAATCATTTGTCTGTTTTACAACAGGCGGGTCTGATTCAGGTCCAAAAATATGGTCAATGGTCTTATTTTTCACGTAACGAAGCTTTGATTCAGCAATATATCGAACATTTAAAACAAACACTTTAACAATATTAAAGTGTAAGTCGAGGCGACTATGGCTGAACTCAATACTCCTTTAACGGTTGGTGATTTTGAAATCAAAAATCGATTGGTAATGGCTCCATTAACGCGTGCGCGTAGTGGTGAAAGCCGAGTACCTAATGATTTGATGGTTGAATATTATCAACAGCGTGCAAATGCTGGTCTTATTTTGACTGAAGCAACAGTGATTGGTTCAAAAACTGTAGGTTATGCAGAAACCCCAGGATTATGGTCACAAGAGCAGGCACAAGCTTGGAATAAAATTATTGAGGCAGTTCATGCTCAAGGTTCAAAAATTGTAGCTCAACTTTGGCATGTTGGCCGTATTTCGCATCCTGAACTTTTAGATGGTGATATTCCTGTTGCACCAAGTGCAATTCAACCTGCGGGTGAAGTGAGTTTATTACGTCCTAAACGTCCGTATGTAACGCCACGCGCACTTTCATTAGAAGAAGTGAAAGAGGTTGTTGCTCAATATAAACATTCAGCAGAATTGGCTAAAGCAGCTGGTTTTGATGGTGTTGAATTACACGCAGCGAATGGTTACTTAATTGACCAGTTCCTTCAAAGTAATACGAATCAACGTGATGATGAATACGGTGGCCCTGTTGAAAACCGTGCACGTTTATTATTAGAAGTCGTTGATGCATTTATTGAAGTATGGGGCGCTGGCCGAGTAGGTGTACATATTGCACCACGTGGTGATTCACACGATATGGGTGATGAAAATCCGTTAGCAACGTTTGGCTATGTGGTTGAACAATTGAGCCAACGTAATGTTGCTTTCATCTTCTCTCGTGAATATGAAGCTGCTGATAGTATTAGCCCTAAACTTCGTGAAAAATTTAATGGTGTATGGATTGCGAATGAGAACCTAACACCAGAGTCAGCAAAACGTATTTTGCGTGATGGTGAAGCTGACGCAGTATCTTTTGGTAAAGCATATATTGCCAACCCAGATCTTTTACAGCGTTTAGAGCAAGATTTACCCTTAAATGAACTTCAACCAACAACTTTATATGCAAAAGGTGCTGAAGGTTATACAGACTATCCAACGCTAGAAGCTTCGTAATTTTTTAAACTGATAATTTACTGACCTCATTCATTTATGGGTTCAGTAAATCGCTTTTCTTGTAATGGTAGAGTTTAGGTATCGAAACTCTGCCATTTTTTCTATCTATGTTATATTTTCCCCAGTTTTAAACTTTGACTATTTGAGGCAAACCGCTTGGCGACCCCATTTTGGTACAACACCGCACTCCATTTATTAAAACCTTTTTACCACTGGCGGATAAAAAAACGTGCAGAAAGCCAGGAATTATATAATCAGGAATGTCTGGAAAGATTTGGGCCGTTTGAATCTCCAAAAAATGTGAGAGCAATTTGGTTCCATGCTGTTTCGGTTGGAGAAACCAATGCTGCGCAGCCTTTAATCGAGCATTATCTTAAACTCGGACAACCTGTGCTAGTTACTAATACGACTAAAACTGGGCAGGCACGTGCCAAATCATTATTTTTAAAAGCACCTTATTTAGATTTATTTCAAGCAGTTTATTTGCCTGTTGATCAAAAGCATCTTTTAAAACAATTTTTTGAATTGTATCAGCCAAAACTTTTAGCATTGGTTGAAACTGAACTTTGGCCAAATTTAATTGATCAAGCCAAGCTACAACAGGTTCCTTGTTTATTGTTAAATGCGCGGTTATCAGAAAAATCAGCTAAAGGTTATAGTCGAGTCTCAGGTCTAACAGCAGGAATGCTCAAACAAATTGACTGGGTGTTGGCACAAGATAATGCTACTCGCCAACGCTATGTCGAGCTTGGTTTAGATCAACAAAAAAGTCAGGTGGTTGGAAATATTAAATTTGATATTCACGCACCAGAAGCATTTATAAATCAGGCAGCAAAGTTACATCAGCTATGGTATTTGGGCCAACGAAAAGTACTGACAATTGCCAGTACACATGCACCCGAAGAACAACAAATTTTGCAAGCACTTCAGCCTTATTTAAAGTCAGATCCAGAGTTGGTTTGTATTGTCGTACCTCGACATCCTGAACGTTTCGACGAAGTATTTGAAATTTGCCAAAACCTAGATTTAATTACTCACCGTAGAAGCTTGAATCAAAGTATTCATACGAGTACACAGGTTTATCTAGCCGATAGTATGGGAGAGCTTTGGTTATGGTACGCCTTAAGTCAGGTGTGTTTTGTTGGTGGTTCTTTAAATGAGCCGGGTGGTGGACATAATATTTTAGAGCCTATGGTTTTGAATGTACCGACTGTAATAGGACCTCGTTACTTTAATTTCCAAACCATTGTCGATGAATTCATTGATGAAAATGGTGTGCTCATTGCCCAAGACGCTGAGCAAGTTGTGGCAATCTGGATGGCATGTTTAGCTGAACCTGATCAGGCCCAACAAGTGGTGGAACAAGCACATAAAGTCTTACAACGTAACCAAGGTTCATTGCAAAAACATATTGGCGTAATTAATCGGTATTTGGCCGACAAACCATGAATATTGTTTTGCTAGAGCCTGAAGATATTCAGTCAGACACGTGGTCAATTCACTCAAAGCGCCAATTACAACATTTACGTGAACATCTTGATATTACGGTTGGCCAAAATCTAAAAGTTGGTGTTCGTAATGGCGCACGTTATACCACTGAAATTATGTCGATTAACGAGCAAGAAGTTTGTATACGACCTATTAGTGAAGAAGCTGCCCCTACAAAACTTCCGGTTCATTTAATTGTGGCTTTACCAAGACCCAAAGTTTTACGCCGTTTAATTATGGATAGTGTGACTTTAGGTGTTGAAAGAATGAGTTTGATTCATAGTTATCGCGTAGATAAAAGCTATTGGCAAACTCCATTTTTGCAACAACTCGATAACTATGTGACTTTAGGGCTTGAGCAAGCAGGTGACACGATTGTTCCTGAAGTTCACATGTACAAACGCTTTAAACCTTTTGTTGAAGACGTTCTGCCAAGCTTGATCTCGAAAGAAACACCCGCCTATGTGGCTCACCCTTATGCCGAGCAGAGCATGCCTGTTAATATTCCACATGCTTGTAGTGTAGTCGTGGGTCCCGAAGGTGGCTTTATTCCCTATGAAGTTGATTTGCTCACAAAAAACGGCTGCCAAGCTGTGAGCTTAGGCAACCGTATTTTAAGAACTGAAACGTCTATTTCTTATATTTTAGGTCGTCTCTTTAGTTGATGCTTCGGGGTTTAAAAGTGGCTGATTTGCTGCCATTTTTAATTCCTGAATTGGGTAAGGAATATTAATTCCGTTCGCATTAAAAGCTTGCTTAACCTGAGCTTGAATGGTGCTCGTAGATGACGAAATATCAGTTTCAGTTGTATCAACCCACCAGCGTACAGTCAGGTTAACCGAGAAATCTGCTAACGCTGTAACGTTAACCGAGAAGGCTGGCTGACTGAGTACATTTCGGTCATTATTAAGAATATCTAAAATAATCTGCTTGGCTTTTTGTTCGTCATCATCATATCCAATTCCGACTACAAACTCACAGCGTCGTTGTTGATAAGCAGTATTTACCGTTAAAGCACTCGTATAAACAGTTGCGTTTGGAATAACAATTCGACGACCATCTGGCGAGCGTAAGAATGTTGCACGAATTTGAATATCTTCAACAGTTCCTTCAAGCGAATTGACAACAATGGAATCGCCAATGCGGAATGGTTCGCTTAATAAGATTAAGATGCCTGACAGTAAATTTTGAAAGATATCTTTAAATGCAAAACCAATAGCGACAGAACCAATTCCGAGAGCACTCATGAGTTGCCCTGGTGTAAACCCTGGAATCGAGATCACTAAAGCAATTAAGAAACCAAAGAATAAAATCGCTGTACTTCCTACACGGTTTAAGACCAAAACTAGGTTTTGGCGTGTGTAAGAGCGGTTTTCTAAGGTTTTACGAACAAAGAACTTAAATAATTTGGTCAGTAGCCAAAAAATAATAAAAACGATAATCGCAATACATATATAAGGCACACGTTCCCAGAAACTATCCACGATTTTGTCGATAGTGGTATAGGCATCATGATACTTTTCAGTATGGGCTAAAACCGTTTGAGTGGTTTTAGTGCCCGCTTCTTGCAAAAGTTCGCCTGTATTTTTTGCGACATCCGTTAAGGATTTTTGTTCATCAGCCACGGCAAGTCTCAATTAAAAAATTTATGAAAGCGATTTTCAGCTTTCATCATAGTAGGAGATAAAATGTGCGCCTACTATAATGAGTTCATCTAAATAATAAAGTGTTTTTTAATTAAAAGTATTCCGTTCCTTTTTGTAAGATTTGTGTCGGTGTTTCTAAGGTATCAGTTCCTGAGAAATAATAAAAAATTCCTGCTGTTGAAATAAGGCTAACTAAAATAGCGACTAAAATAAGCCAAGCCATCAGTTTTTCTATAAACGTTGCTGGTCGAACAGGACCGTATTCGTTTGGACCTGCTGTACCTGAGGCAAGCAGTAAATAAATCATAAAAAAGAACTGAACAACTGGAATGAACAATAGCAATCCCATCCAGCCACTCTTATTTAGATCGTGCAAACGTCGAACAACGAGAACAATATTTAAATAAATTAAAAATAGCGAAAAAACCCAGACTACCAAGGCACTGGCTCCAGAAAGAGAGCTATAAAATTCAAAATTAAATAAATTGCTTGAAAGCTGAAAACTTCCAAGAAATGAAGCCAAAATGAAATAGCCCAAGAGGGTGACTAAATAAATCAGTCCATAACCACCTAAATAGCTCATGCGATTAAAGCGCCCATGAATTGAAAATGGACTATCTCTAAAAGGGAGTTGTGGTGGGCGTGAGGAGCTTGTTTGGGCAAACATATTATTTTATTCCTGTGTTGCGTATGAGAGACAAAATAATCTTTGTTGATGATCAAAACCATCAAATCTTGCAAAAATTATAAAAGTAAAAGCTATAGACAAATGTTTTAAATCAACTTAATTTTATAAAAATGTTCACAATTTCGTGTGCTTGAGTAAGTGATTAATATATGACCAAAGTCGCATTGTTTAGACTTTGAAAGAGTCATCATACTGCAAAGGCATACAAATAAGATCCAGTAAAATAATAGCCACAGTCTCGAGATGGGATGCACAAGATCAAGGAAGTTGCGTATGAATGAGATCTATCCAGTACCAGAGGAATTTAAAAAAACAGCTCGTACTGTTGAAGCAGACTACTTTAAACGTTATCAACACTCTATCGAGAACCCAGATGAATTCTGGGCAGAGCAAGCTAAAATTGTCGATTGGATAAAACCATTTACCCAAGTTAAAAATACGAGTTTTGACAAAGACAATTTCAAGATTGAATGGTTTGCTGATGGTGAGTTGAACGTATCAGCAAACTGCCTAGACAGGCATCTTAAAGAACACCCTCATAAACCTGCAATTATTTGGGAAGGGGACCATCCTTCTCGCCATAAGATCGTTTCTTATAAAGAATTACACGACGAAGTCTGCCGCTTTGCCAACGTTTTAAAGAAATATGGTATTGGTAAAGGTGACCGCGTTGTACTGTATATGCCGATGGTCACTGAGGCTGCAATTGCGATGTTAGCCTGTGCACGTATTGGTGCTGTTCACTGCGTGGTATTTGGTGGGTTCTCGCCAGACTCTTTAGCAAGTCGTATTGAAGATAGCCAAGCTAAACTGGTGATTACTGCAGACTCAAGTCTACGTGCCGGAAAACTATTACCACTCAAAGAAAATGTCGATTTGGCTTTAGCATTGCCGGGTACTGAGTGTGTTGAAAATGTAGTGGTGGTTTACCGTAATGCGAACCCGATTGAAATGAAGCCGGGACGTGATTTGTGGTATCACCTCATTATTATGGAAGTGGATGCCAACTGTCCTCCAGAACCGATGAAGGCTGAAGACCCATTATTTATTCTCTATACCTCGGGCTCGACAGGTAAACCGAAAGGTGTTCTGCATACCACAGGTGGTTATTTAGTCTATGTAACAAGTACCTTTAAAGAGGTCTTTGATTTAAAACAAGATGATGTGTACTGGTGTACGGCCGATGTAGGTTGGATTACGGGCCATAGTTATTTGATTTATGGCCCACTTGCAAATGGTACGACGACTTTAATGTTTGAAGGTGTACCTCAATATCCAACATGGGCACGTCTTGGTCATGTGGTCGATAAACATAAAGTCTCTATTTTATATACAGCACCAACCGCGATACGCGCCATGATGCGAGAAGGTGATTCATTTGTACGTGAAAGTAACCGTAGCAGCCTGCGTTTACTTGGTTCGGTCGGTGAGCCTATTAACCCTGAAGCTTGGAATTGGTACTACAACGTTGTTGGTGAGGGCCGCTGTCCGATTGTTGATACATGGTGGCAAACCGAAACAGGCGGTATTTTGATTGCTCCATTGCCGGGTGCAACAGCTTTAAAACCGGGTTCTGCAACACGTCCGTTATTTGGTGTTCAACCTGCCATTGTAGATGGTGAAGGCAATGAGCTAGAAGGTGCGGCTGAAGGTAACCTAGTCATTAAAGATTCATGGCCGGGTCAGATGCGTACCATTTGGGGCGATCCTGATCGCTTTATTGAAGCGTATTTCTCGACCTTTAAAAATACCTATTTTACAGGTGATGGCGCTCGTCGTGATAAAGATGGCTATTACTGGATCACAGGTCGAGTTGACGATGTCTTGAACGTTTCAGGCCACCGTTTAGGTACGGCTGAAATTGAAAGTGCTCTGGTGTCACATGAAGCCGTGGCAGAAGCTGCGGTGGTGGGTATGCCGCATGATATTAAAGGACAAGGTATTTGTACTTTTGTGACTTTACAAGCGGGTGTTCCAGAGTCGGAAGAACTGCGTAAAGAGTTAATTAACTGGGTACGTAAAGTACTCGGGCCAGTAGCTTCACCAGATGCACTGCATTGGGCACCAGCATTACCTAAAACGCGTTCGGGTAAAATCATGCGCCGTATTTTAAGAAAAATTGCGGCAAATGAGCTGGATAGTTTAGGTGACACTTCAACTTTGGCTGAACCTGCTGTAGTAGATCAGTTAATTGCAACGGTTTATCCCGATAAGCAAAACTAATTTTAAAAAAGCCCCATTTGGGGCTTTTTTATTAAGCTTTATTAAGAGTTTGCTAAAAAATCAGTAGTATTTTGTACATTCGCGAATGTACTAAGCGCAGTTAAAAAAGCTGTTTGTACGTCTTCTGCTTTTGCAGTCTTCCCAGCATAGCTTAAATCACGAGTTGCGGTGGCATCTGCAATTAAGATGGGTTGATAGCCCAGTTCTTTGGCTGCGCGTGTACCTGAATCAATACACATGTGAGTCATCATGCCTGTAATAATAAGTTGTTCAATTTGATGTGCTTTTAAAAGTTCATCTAAATTGGTTTCTAAAAAACTGTTTGGATAGTGCTTTGTTACGATTAATGAGTCGCTACTCGCACTAAGTTCAGGGTGAAGTAAAACCCCATCTGTATTTTCTTGGAAGAAACTCGCTTGTGGCGGGTTAATATGTTGCACATAAATGATGGGCAAGTTTTTATCGCTAAAATATTGTTCGAGTTGTTTTATTTTTTCTAGCGCTTGCTCTGGCCCAACCAATTCCATTTTGCCATTTTTAAAATAATCATTTTGTACATCGATAATTAATAGTGCTTGTTTCATGAGATCACTCTTGTTGATATGAGATAAAACAAGATTATTCTCTGCCAGTAAAATCGGCTATAGTCAGATGAAAGCATTAACGCCAGTTTTCTTTCGCCATGAAAAAATGAATATTGAATTAGACCCGATTGATCTAAAAATTATTGCATTGCTTAAACAGGATTCTCGACTAACCAATAAAGAAATTGGACAGCGAGTTCACCGGACAGGGCAGGCGGTGGGCGCTCGAATTGCTCAGTTAATGGATGCCGGTGTCATTAAAAATTACACAATTGCCGTGCAATATTCGCATAAGCAATTTATTCACTTGCATTTAAATGAACAACGCGCATTTGAAGAAATTGAAAATTTGGTTAAGCAATATGAACAAATCGATGAATGCTTTAAAGTCATGGGCAATGCTTGCTATATGATTGTCAGCCATTTTGAACCCGCAGCATTAAATGAATTTATCGAAAAACTTTCAAAATGGTGCCGTTACTCAGTTGAAACTGTGATTCGAGAAGTCGAAAAATCTTAAAAAATAAAGGCTCCAAGCCGAGTCTTGGAGCCAATAAGTCTTTATTTTTAATTTATTGTTTTTATTGTCTTGCGCTGCTTTAAATGAAATTTTTTAGGCTGATTTCGCTTGAATTTCTATCTCCTTTTCTTGTTGAAGTTCTAATTGGCGAACGAGTGGTAGAACTTTTTCCCCAAAATATTCTACTTCTTCAATGAAATGTAAAAATCCAGAAAGAATCAAATCAACACCTACATTTTTAAGAGCCACAATACGCTCTGCAATTTGCTGAGGCGTACCAATTAAATTGGTTTTAAAACCATCGTTATATTGCACTAAATCTTCAAAACTTGATTTTGCCCAGTTACCTTGTTGCTCGGGAGAGGCTGCACCTGCTTCACGTGTTGCATCGCCAAACGCATTTACGGCTTCAGTGTTGGCTTTATCAATAATTTCTCGAAGTACCGCTTTTGCTTCTTCTTCGGTATCTCGAGCAATAATGAACGCATTTACACCAATTTTAACGTGATGGTTATTGGCTTTAGCTTTAGTGCGAATGTCTTCGACTTGTTTTTGAATTTCTTCTACTGTATTACCGTTGGTGAAATACCAGTCAGATACACGTGAAGCCATGTCACGTGCTGCACGTGAGCTCCCGCCTTGAAACACTTCAATATGAGGCTTTTGCAGAGGTTTCGGTTTAAGTGTGTAGTTTTGGAATTGATAGTATTTACCATCGAAACTATAGTTATCGGTGGTCCAAATTCCTTTTAACGTACGGATAAACTCTTCAGAGCGGACGTAGCGCTGATCATGTTCTGGCCACTCTTCACCAATCGCATCAAACTCTCCTCTAAACCAACCACTCACCACATTAATGGCAATACGGCCTTCAGTTAGGTAATCGATTGTTGCAAGTTGCTTAGCTGCGAGTGCCGGTTTCCAGGGGCCGGGCAGAATAGCTGCAATTACCTTAAGTCTTTCAGTTTTTGCCAATAATGCATGACTGAAACTTACTGATTCATGCTGGTTTTCTGCTCCGTACCCCGCCGTAAAACGAATTTGAGTGAGCGCATATTCAAAACCATTTTTTTCAGCAGCCTGTGCAAGTCGAACATTGTAGTCATAACTCCAGTCTGTACGCTGTTCGATGTTACTTACTATAAGGCCACCGCTTACATTTGGTACCCAATAAGCAAATTTAATTGGTTGTTGTAATTGCGTCATGGTTTGCTCCCCCAATTCGTATTTTTATTTAGCGATATTGCACTTAGGCAACATGCGTTGTTAATGATTTGCCAGACTTGTGATGCAAGCGAGACTCTGCCGCATCAAGATCAGGCACAGCCGCTGAAGGTAATACTTCTTCTTGCTCAATTTGCTTGTTAATACCAAGCTCTTGATTTGCTTGCTGAGTCTTAGATTTGACTACTTCAGCACGTTCACCTTTCGCTGGTGCCCATTCTAAAATTGGCAATGCACGTGCCACGGCTAATGTAATACGATCTGATAATTGCTCGCTTTTCACCGTATATTCAGGAGTAAAGTCACGATCAGTTGCATATACGCCGATTGGTAAAGTTTGTGCTTGGAAGAAACTGAACAATGGACGAAGCTGATGTTCAAGTACCAGTGCATGACGATCACTACCGCCTGATGCTGCTAAAAGTACAGGCACATCGACCAATGCAGTTTGTTCAACAAAATCGAAGAAATGTTTGAAAAGACCCGTAAAAGATGCGCGGTAAACTGGTGTACCTACAATTAAAGCATCAGCTGCTTCAACCGCTGCAAGATCATCTTGCACGCGCTGTGGAAGTTGGTTGCGATAAAATGCACCGCCTAATAAAGGCCCAATTTCGCTTAATTTAATAAAATGAACTTTAATATCGGTTGCTTCGGATAACTCATCAAGAATGGCTTGAACCAGACTTTCCGTTTTAGATGGGGTATTTAAGCCACCAGAAACAGCAACAATATTCAAAGGTTTTGGTGATGTGATACCAGTCATAATTTGGTTCCTAAGCCTAAAACAAGAGATTGGACTTATTAATCAACAACGACGGCAAACTGTAAAATAACGAAATTGGTCAACCTTATCAGTTTTAAATATAAAAGATAAATAGTGGATTTTTATACTTTATTTATCTATTAAGTTGCTGTTTTTATTTTATATAATTATTGGTGATATATTTTTTATAATAAAAAGTAAGCTTATATAAAAAACAGATTAATTTTGATTAAATGTTAAAAAACATCTGAAAATTTTAGCTAAGTTCTGCATTTATCAACATTTTGCATAAAAATGGATAAGATGAACGTATCTTTCATCTAAATAGTAGGGTTACAATAGGCCATACTTATGCTCAAGATTACTTTAATCGCTTATGAATATTTTAATCGTTGATGATCATCCTTTGTTTCGTCATGCTTTAATTCAAGCAGTACGTTATAGCCTGCCACAGGCACAAATTCATGAAACAGCTTCGGTTGATGAGTTTTATGAGCGTTTGGAAAATGGGGCAGAACCTGATCTAGTCTTACTCGATTTAAATTTACCGGGTGCTTCAGGCTTTTCTGCTCTAGTCTATGTACGAGCACAGTATCCAGCTATTCCAATTATTGTGGTTTCTGCCCATGAAGAAACTTCAATTATTCAGCGTGCGATTGCACATGGCGCGATGGGTTATATTCCTAAATCTGCTCATCCAAGTCATATTGGTGAAGCGATTCGTCAAGTATTAGAAGGTGAAATCTGGTTACCACCTAATTTGCCACCTAACCTTAATCTTGATCCAAGAGCGGCAGATGAAACTGCTTTAGCTGAACGTATTCAATCTTTAACACCACAGCAATTCCGTGTTTTGATGATGGTTGCGGAAGGTTTACTAAATAAACAGATTGCCTATGAACTTGATGTTTCGGAAGCAACGATTAAAGCGCATGTGACAGCAATCTTTAGAAAATTAGGTGTGCAAAACCGTACACAAGCCGTATTGGCCATTAGTGCATTAAATATTGAAGATAAGAAAATCTAAAAATAAAAAAGACCTCAGTTGAGGTCTTTTTTATGTGTGCTACTTAAGCAAGGCAATCTTGCTTTGGTGTTAGGCTGTCGCAGTACAAAGGATTGAGTGCACATTGCAAATCATCAATTTGATCTTGAGTCACATAACCTTTCATTTTTAAATATTCAGCTACGCGGTCATCACGCAAGCTTAAAAACGCTGCATCATAAACGCCTAAATCTACAAAAAGTGCGGCTGTTTCTAGGCTATTGAAGCGATCAAGGAAAATATCATTGCCATACATTAAGAAGATATGGTCGAGTTTTGCTTTTTCATCGACATGTAGTCGTTCAGCAAGTTGATCTGGATGAGTTTTAATAAAGAGTAAGTCAGAAAGCTCATCAAACTGAGTCATATCTAGCTGATTTTCGCCAAGTTTGACATGACCAAGCCAAGCTTTGAAAACCAGTACAGCTCCACCGCGAAGTAACATGCTCCAAATTTGATGACGTGTGTCATGATCAAGATTTTCACTTTCAGCGCTAAGCACTTTTAAGAAGTTTTCTTCTTGTTGTGCCAATTTATCAAATAAGCCTAATCCTTGAGGATGATAAGCCGCAGGTGCAAATACATCAAAATTTAGATCATGAAATACATTAAGTGCGAGTGGGACTGCACTTTGATAAATCGTATTTAACGCTTTGATATGGGCTTCATTCAGTTTGCTGTTGGGAAAAATACTTTGCCAATCTAATTCAGGAAGTAAAGCATTGGCACTGTATTGACGATAAAACTGTTGAGATGAGAGTTGGTTTTGTGGGCTGTTATCAGAAATATTCATGGCAATTGTCCTTTGCATTAATTCGTGAGCAGGGGTGCTTAATATAGAAATCGGTTAAAAAATGGTTATACATTTATCAAATGCGTTTGGAATAGTTATGTGTCATCAAGAATGCAAGCAGAATACGACTAAAGTCGTATATGGTGGTTTTGGCTAGATAATAGTTTTAAAAAACAAATATTTATTAAATTGTAACTAAGTATACAAGTGTTCACTTACAAAAAAGATGGGCTTTGCCATAGAAAAAGGGCTGTTGGAAAGTTTAGCCAATTATTTAATCAACAAAAGTAGACTTTTTGAGCAGTTCTGCCTATTGGCTTAAATTAAACCTATAACTTTTGCCAAAAAATCTCTCCCAAACCTATAAAAAGCTTGAGAGAGGAAAATGTTTAATCTGCCGCGCTGGCAATTTTAAGTCCCGATAGCCATGCTCTTAGAGAGGCCGGTTTAAGCGGTTTTTTGAGTAAAACGATATTCAGTTCTTTCAATTGCTGAGGTAATTCTGGATGAGAGTCCGCTGTAATTAAAGCAACCGGAACATCATGCTGTCGATTTTGCATAATAAAATCGACACCGAGTTGGTTGTTATTTAAATGCTGATCGATAAGCCAGACCTGAATATTCTCTTTTTGAATAATCTCAAGTGCTTGTTCTGGTTCAGTGGCTTTAAAAACCTCATAACCCCATCGACCTAATAAGCTACTCATACCCTCGAGAATGGTTTCATCATTGTCTAAACATAAAATCCGGTAGGCTTTAGTTTTTAAAGGCACTGCCTGTACGGTTGGAGTTATCACTTTTGGCGCTTCTACGACGGGAACCTCAATCATAAAGCAGGAGCCTTTATTGAGTTGAGAGTAGACATGAACAGGGTAATTCAACAAACCTGTCATACGCTGCACAATCGCGAGGCCTAAGCCTAGACCTTGCTCACCCCAAGGTGATAAATGCCCACAGCGTTCGAACTCTTGAAACAGTTTAATACGTTGTTCTTCGGCAATTCCGGGACCTGTATCCCAGACTCCAATACGAATATGGTTAGGTTTTTGAGCCGAACGTAATACACCGACAATCACTCGGCCTTTGGCGGTATAGCGCAAAGCATTACTCACAAAGTTTTGAATAATACGTCGTATCCATTGTGGATCTGTGTCAATCCAGAACGATACATCGTGAACTTTGAGTGAAATATTTCGCTGTGCAGCAATTGATTTAAACTGAAGTTCAAGATCACTGAGTAAATCATGTAACGGGTAAGGTTGTCTTTTTGGCTGTATGCTACCGCCTTCTAAACGGGCAATATCGAGTAGGGCAGAGAGCATGCTTTCTGCACCATATAGAGCACGGTCAAGCTGTTGCAAAGTTTGACGGTCTTCTTCTGTTGCAATGCTTTGTTCAAGAACGGTACTAAAGAGACGAGCCGCATGCATGGGTTGTAATAAGTCATGACTTGCCGCTGCAATAAATCGGCTTTTTGACATATTTGCCATATCGGCTTGTTCGCGTGCAAGCTGTTGCTCGGTTAAAGCACCAGCAAGTTGTTGGGTTCGGTCTTTTACGCGCGCTTCAAGTATTGCCTCATTTGCGCGGAAAGCAGTAATGTCGGCGAACGTTGTAACAAAGCCTCCACCTGAAATAGGATTACCGCGCATTTGAATAACGCGTCCATCTTTACGGATTCGTTCAAATTCATGTGCACTTCCGACTTTCATCCAGTGTAAACGTTTACGAACATGTTCTTCGACTGAACCAGGGCCGCATTCGCCGCGTTCAGCGTTATAACGAATCAAATCGGCAATTGGACAACCCACATAAACTAAATCTTTTGGGTAGCCAAACAGTTTTAAATATTGGTTATTCCAAGCCACCAGACACATATTTTTATCAACTACACTCACCCCTTGGGTCATATGGTCAATCATGGTCATGAGCAAGTTTTGATTGAAACGTTGCCACTGTGAGGCTTGGTCTAAAATATTAGCGACTTGTCCTAATGCAAGACCATTATTAATCATTGCTGTAGTGAGCAAAGTACGGGCAGAGGCTGCACCGATAATGCCAGCTAAATATTGTTCGGTAAAACGCCACCACATGCCATTGGCGATACTATTGGGGTTGAGCGTGAGATGATTTTGCTCGCAAAAGTTTTCGAATGCTTGTGTTGTTGGCTGCTCACCAGTAATTCTTTTAGCAAGAGCGAACAGATCACCTACTTTTAAACGTGCAGCATCGTGCGGTAAATAAGTTAAATCGGTAGAGGTATGCGGTGATGGCAAGGGTTTGGTTTCATAGTAGAAAAAGCTTTCTGCCTGAATTTGTTCTGCCACACTTGGGCGGTAAAGTTTAGAAATCCAAATATATAAAACAATATTTAAACCAAGCGACCAGATTACACCGTGTGTAAGTGGCGCAAATGATTCAAAACCAAAAAGTGACTCTGGTCTTAAGGCGTTAATTCCAAAAGGGCCAAAAAGCAAGATACTTTGAGCGGTTTCCTGATAGGCCTCTGGTAAACTACGTAAAATCGTTGGAAATAGTAATGTGTAACTCCACATCAAAAATCCAATAATGAGGCCAGCATAGACACCTTGGCGGCTTCCACCTCGCCAATATAAGCCTCCAATGAGAGCAGGTGCAAACTGGGCAACGGCACTAAACGCCAATAAACCAAATACGGAAAGCTGGTTAATATCATTAAAGAAATGGAAGAATAAAAAGCCAAGTAGCATCACCGCGACAATACTAATACGACGGCTGAATTTAAGAACTTTAGGCAAATGTTTATCGTGACGTGATAGCAACTTAAAACGCCAGAGTGCGGGCATAATCAAGTCATTACTGAGCATGATAGACAAGGCAACAGATGAAACCAGCAACATGCCTGTTGATGCAGAGAACCCACCTAAAAAGGCCAGTAAAGCTAACCATTCTTGGTTATAACTCAGGGGCAATGAGAGTACTGCAACATCAGGTACAGTTAAGAACTTCGGTGCAGCATGTAATGCCCAGCTTGCGATCGGAATAATGGCTAAAATCGTTAAGATCAGATAAACCGCAAACCATTTGCGTGCACCGCGAATATGTTTTTCATCTCGTAATTCGACAACCGCGACATGAAACTGGCGTGGCAGGCAGATAATTGCCAAACCTGCCAATAAGGTCTGAATCCAGAAAGTTTCAGGCACTCCAAATAGTTGAACCTCCTGAAATGTTTGGTTCACATCGGATGTAACTTGAACTAGGTTCGCTGGTGTTTCAAAAATAAAAAATAAAGCAACGCAAATCAGCGCGAATAATTTTACAAAAGATTCAAATGCCACAGCTAACATGAGACCGCCATGTTGCTCGGTATTGGCAATTTGTCTTGTACCAAAAATCATGGCCAAAATAGCCAGTACACTGGTTAAAAGCAAAACACTATTGGTGGTTGTATGGATATGAGCATTCTGTTCCATAATGACAGAAGTACTTAAAGCAATCGCACGTAACTGTAGAGCCAGATAGGGAATAATTGCGATTACAGCCAAAATGGTGACCAGTGAAGCCAATACCCCACTTTTCCCATAACGTGCCGCAACAAAGTCAGCAATTGAGGAAATTGCGTGGTGCTGGCGTACCCGACCTAAACGTCGCCAAATGTCATAGCCAAACCAGACAAATAAGAGAGGGCCTAAGTAAATAGGCAAGAAAATGACGCCTTCTCGAACAGCTGCTCCAGTCGCACCGTAAAATGTCCATGATGAACAGTAAACGCCTAACGTTAAGCTGAACAAGAACATGCGGCCACGTGTACTCAGACGGCTGGCATGCTTTTCACCAAAAAAAGCACAAATAAATAAGAGTGCTATATAAAGGGTGAGTACCCCAATAATCAGCCAGCTGTTCATATGACTCACATGATTAAAACCTTGTGCCTATCATACCCCAAGCAGAAACAAAGCTATAAATTGATTAAATTTTAACGACCAAAGTCTAAGTTACGAATTACACGTAATTTTGCTAACTTTAATCCTGAGAAACTACTATTAAAAAGTGGCCAAGGCTGGGCACAGGGCAAGGAGTTTGGTTATGGATCAGAACCAAGTAGAACAGATTCTACGCAATCCAAAGTTTCAAAAGATGGTCAAGAAAAAAAGTACATTAAGTTGGACACTCACAATCATCATGTTAGTTCTTTATGTGGGTTTTATGCTGCTTGTTGGCTACAACAAAGAATTTTTGATGAGTTCATTTAGTGGCGGTGTAACGACATGGGGAATCCCACTAGGTTTAGGAATTATCGTTTTATCTTTCCTATTGTGTGGTGTGTATTCTTTTATCGCGAATAGTACCCTTGACCAGTTGAGTGAAGAAGCGTTGAAGGAAGTTGAAGCCATCACGCATGAGAAAGGACTACACTAATATGAAATGGAATTCATTAAAAGCGAAAGCTTTATTGGCAGCAGCATCGCTATATTCAACAGTGGCTATGGCCAGTCCAGATCTGGGTGAAGCTGAACAACAAGCAACCAACTGGCATGCTATTATTATGTTTGTCATTTTTGTTGGTTTCACTTTGTTTATTACGAAGTGGGCTGCGAAGCAAACCCAATCGACACAAGATTTCTATACAGCAGGTGGTGGAATCAGCGGTTTCCAGAATGGTCTGGCAATTGCGGGTGACTATATGTCTGCTGCATCTTTCCTTGGTATTTCTGCACTTGTGTTTAGTTCAGGCTTTGATGGCTTGCTTTACTCGCTTGGGTTCATGGTAGGTTGGCCAATCGTTTTATTCTTGGTTGCAGAACGTTTGCGTAACCTAGGTAAATATAACCTTTCAGATGTGGTTTCATTCCGTCTTGAAGAGAAACCAGTACGTACTTTAGCTGCAGTCAGTTCACTTGTTGTGGTGGCATTCTATTTGATTGCTCAAATGGTAGGTGCGGGTCAGCTCATCAAATTACTATTTGGCTTGAACTACAACATTGCTGTAGTCATCGTTGGTTTATTGATGATGGCATACGTAATCTTTGGTGGCATGTTGGCAACAACATGGGTACAAATTATTAAAGCGGTCATGTTACTCAGTGGTGCAACCTTCATGGCATTCATGGTGATGAAAGCAGTTGGTTTTAGCTTCAGCAACATGTTTAGCCAATCAATTGAAGTATTCAGTAAAGTACACGACATCAGTTTGGCCGATGCTTCAAAAATTATGGGGCCGGGTAAACTTGCTGCAAACCCGATTGATGCCTTGTCTCTAGGTTTGGCGTTGATGTTTGGTACAGCAGGTCTTCCACATATTCTTATGCGTTTCTTCACTGTAAAAGATGCAAAAGAAGCACGTAAATCGGTTGTGGTTGCAACAGGTTTTATTGGTTACTTCTATCTTTTAACTTTCATTATTGGTTTCGGTGCGATCCTTTTCGTATCAAACAATCCGCAATTCCTTGATGTTGCGAAAATGGCAGTAACAGGCAAACTTGAGCTTGTTGGTGGTAACAATATGGCAGCCGTGCATTTAAGTGACGCTTTAGGCGGTGACTTATTCATGGGCTTCATTTCAGCAGTAGCATTCGCAACGATTCTTGCTGTTGTTGCTGGTTTAACACTTTCAGGTGCATCTGCAATCTCTCATGACTTATACGCTAACGTATTTAAGAAAGGTCAAACGACGCCTGCTTCTGAACTTCGTATGTCAAAAATTGCGACATTGGGCTTAGCAATCTTCGCCATGGTTTTGGGTATCTTGTTTGAGAAGCAAAACGTAGCATTCATGGTTGGTTTAGCGTTCTCTGTAGCTTGTTGTGCAAACTTCCCGATTCTGGTTCTTTCAATGTTCTGGAAAGGCTTAACAACTCGTGGAGCGGTTATTGGTGGTGTGGTTGGTCTGGTAACAGCAGTAGTACTCATTGTTCTTTCTAAAGCAGTTTGGGTAGATACTTTAAAAATCTCTGATACACCAATTAACCCGTTCAATGGTCCAGCGTTATTTGCTATGCCATTGTCATTCCTTTGCTGTTGGTTCTTCTCGGTAACTGACAACTCTGTACGTGCTAAGAAAGAGCGTGCTGCTTTCGATGCCCAATATGTTCGTTCAATGACAGGTATTGGTGCTTCTGGTGCCTCAGATCACTAAAATCAAAATGAATTAAATATCTCTATCTCATTAAAAGCCCTGCGGGGCTTTTTTTGTTGATCTCATACCTTAGATTGAAAGAAGCTCTTTAATAAAGAACAACTTGTTTGTCCTATTTTCTGTACAGTATGATTTCCTATAATCCAAAGCATAATGAAAAAGGAAAATAATTAAATGCGATCTATCATGGACTTCTGGGCGAGCTTTCGACTGCTACCTTCTGCATGGTTGCTGCTTGTGCAATTTATTTTACTCATTTTGGCCATGCTGACTTTTCATGATGTATTTTATCGAACCCTAACATGGGCTTTAGGGGTGCTGGCCTTGCTGATTATTGCCAAAGTTATTCGCCAGACCCCGATGTTTACTTTTTTAGGCTTAACATTTGTAAGCGGTGCAATTCTGTCATCAGTACTGATTGTGTTGGGATATAGCAATTTATATATTCAACTATTTGCCCATAGCTGTGAAGCTCTGGCCTATTTTTCGGCAGCTTATGGTTTATTTCGTTATATGTTCGCTGACCGATATTTAACAAGAGATGAACTATTTGCGGCAGCAGCAGTCTTTACACTGATTGCATGGGGTTTTGCATTTTTATATAACATTTGCCAGCTTATTTTCCCTTACAGCTTTCAAAATCCAAATAACCCCCATGCTTTCCAAACTTGGCTGGATTTACTCTTTTTAAGCTTTAGCTTGCAGTCGGCTACAGGCTTATCCGACCTCATGCCAATCACTCCACCAGCGCGCGTTTTATCCATGCTGCAAATGTTCTGTGGAGTCATGTATTTAGCTTTAATCGTCACCCGTCTAATTGCTTTACAATATATTACCCACCTCCCTAAAAAAAATTCAGATAAATAATGGAGGAGGTGTTTTAATTTATTTACACCTTTGTAACTGCAATATTCTTTAAGTTTATTTAGAGTGTTATCGGCTTTCTCTATTGAAAGCCCTAGCTTTGTTCATTCTATGAATATCTTATTGGCATTTAAGCCTGTCACTCGTCATTAAAATAACATGGAGGATTTATGCCTTCCAAACAGTCCGGTTGGTTCGCAAACGTTAATCCTAACGTATTTTTGGGCACGGTCATTATTATTGCTTTGTTTTTAGCAGTGGTTGTGATCGCCCCGAGTTCTTTTGAGCTTCTAACACAGCAATTAAAACAGTGGATCACTGATTCATTTAGTTGGTTCTATGTTTTATCTGTTGCTTTCTTTCTCATCTTATTGATTTACATTGCCTGCTCTTCGATTGGACGCATTAAATTAGGACCAGATCATAGTCAGCCTGATTATAACAATGGGTCTTGGTTCGCCATGCTGTTTACAGCAGGGATGGGGATTGGGCTGATGTTCTTCGGCGTTGCCGAACCTGTCATGCACTATGTTAATCCACCAAGTGGTGAGGCTCAAACGATCGATGCAGCACAGCAAGCATTAAGAGTTACCTTTTTCCATTGGGGACTACATGCTTGGGCAATCTATGCTGTAGTTGGGTTAGCTTTGGCTTATTTTGCTTATCGGCATAATTTACCCTTAAAGACCCGTTCAGCACTCTATCCACTCATTGGTAAGAGAATTTATGGGCCATGGGGCGATAGCATCGATATATTCGCGACCATTGGTACGGTATTTGGTGTAGCGACCTCTCTTGGCTTTGGTGTTACACAAATCAATTCTGGTTTGCATTATTTATTTGGAGTAGAGCAAAGCACCAATATTCAAGTCTTACTCATTATTTTCGTGAGTATGTTAGCTTCCTTATCTGTGTTTCTAGGTCTTGATAAGGGTGTAAAACGTTTGTCGGAGTTAAACTTAGTTTTAGCTTTAATATTATTGTTATTTGTTTTCATTGCTGGTCCAAGTATTTATTTACTTCAAACGACAATTCAAAACACTGGGCAATATATCTCTAACCTATTTACCATGACATTCAACTTATATGCCTATCAGCCGAATGGCTGGATTGGTGGTTGGACAATTTTGTACTGGGCTTGGTGGATTTCTTGGTCGCCATTTGTGGGAATGTTTATTGCCAGAGTTTCTCGTGGTCGTACCATTCGAGAATTTATTGTTGGGGTTTTACTCATTCCAACAGGCTTTACCATTATCTGGATGGGTTTTTTAGGTAATGCCGCCTTATTTAGCATTATCCATGAACACCAAACAACATTAATTCAGGCTGTTCAGCAAGATTCGTCAGTTGCGTTATTTGAATTCTTAGGTCACTTACCGTGGTCTGGCGTGATGAATGTCTTGGCAACTATTTTGGTGGTTTTATTTTTTGTGACATCTGCTGACTCAGGGGCATTAGTCACTGACTATTTAACTGCTAAATCTGAAAATTCACCAACTTGGCAGCGTCTGTTCTGGACGGTACTCATGGCTGTGCTTGCAATTATTTTATTGCTAGTCGGTGGCTTGGCTGCACTTCAGGCTTCCATCATTATGAGTGCGTTACCTTTTACTGTCGTCATGCTCTTAATGAGTTGGGGATTAATAAAGGCCTTGCATCTTGATGTCACAAAAATGACAGCCATTCAGGAAGCACGCATTACACCACGCGCGATTCATAATCCAAGGAGCTGGCAACAGCGTCTAGGGTTAATCATGCATTATCCTCATAATGAAGAGGAAGTGCGTGAATACATTGAGAAGCAAGTGGCTGGTGCATTTGAAAATATTCAACATGAATTTAGACGCCGTCATCTTGAGGTTTCAATTAGCCAACTTGAAGATGGTATGCAACTTCGAGTAGACCATCACAATGAAATTAATTTTATTTATAAAGTTGTTCCACGTGAAACAGTACCACCAAGTTTTTTAATTGGACGTACTGAAGCCGAAGACGGACAATATTTCCAAGCAGAAGTTTTCTTAAGGGAGGGTGGTCAGAACTATGATGTAATGGATTGGACGCAAGAAGATTTAATTCAAGACATTATTGATCAATATGAACGTCATCTGTATTTCTTAAATATTGTGCGAAGCTAATCTTTAGGTATAAAAAAGGACTCAATTGAGTCCTTTTTTAATTCGATTTCTAAATTAAATTAGAAACGGAATTTAGTATTTAAGCCGATAGTTTGTGTATCGTAGCTAGTAGACGCATTTTTAACGTCAGCTTTCATGTACGATGCACCAACTGCTAAAGCAGGAGTAATGAAGTAGTTTACGTTACCACCCCAAGCTTGACGGAATTCACCAAGGTCATTACCTTTGATGTCAGCTACGCCATCATTACCAATGAAAGATGCGCCAACACTTAACTTAGGAGTTAAGTAAAGGTCAGTTTTCAAACCGTATTGGTTTTCTTGACCGAAAGCACCAGCAGCTTCAAAACCAATTGCCATGTTAGTTCCATCGATTGGACCTACATATTTAGCACGTGCTGTAACAGCATCTTGGTCGTCTTGAATCGCAGCAGTTTGGTTTACAGCAGAGTAGATACCGTTGCTGATGATGCCAAAGTTGTCTAAAGCGAATTGGTTAGCAACACTTGTATAACCAACAGTCATCAAGAAGTTAGGTAACAACATAGCACCAACTTCTAATGCATAACGGTCACCGTTGTCATCTTTAGAGAAGTTGTTTTTACCATCAACATCAGTGTGGTTGTAAGTTGCGCTAGCATATACAGGAAGGTAAGGAGTAGGAACATAAGCCTCACCTTTAACACCGTAAGTACCAACGTGGTAGTTTACGTTGCCTTGGTCATACTGTTGGTAGCTGTAACCTACAGATACGTTAGAAGCTTGGTTCAAGAAAGCTGCTTCAGCTAAAGGACCTTTAGTGGTATCAACATTTTTTAAATAGTATGTACCAGCAACGTCACCAGTGAAGTTTTTATCGTTTGCAGTTGTGTCAACATATTCAGATTGACCTTGAACTTCAAATTGATAAGCATGAGCACCGGTCATGGCTAATAATACAGCAGTGGCTAAACCAAGTTTTTTCATAATCATTTCCAGCAATAACAAGAGATAAAGCTGGGGTCATTGTATTGTAACAATTTATGAAGTCAACAATGAAAAAAAGGAATGTTAAAGATATTTGACACTTATGTTAAAATTGGTGAAAAACTAATCAAATGAAAAGTAAATTGTCAACCTGATAAAAAAATGAACATTTACAAGAGGCTAATAATTATATTTCATAACGAATTTAGAAATAAATGTTTAAAAGTTATTACAATTACGATTGGAAAAAATGATTAATACGATCGGTTTTAACATTAAGTAAATTGTAGAGTTGCTTATATGCTGAGTAAAAAATCACCAATTTATTATCGTATTCATACTATTTTGAGGAGTAGTTAACAATATTTAGATTAGTTTAACTAAAAAATTTAACTATTTTTAATTATTATATAAGTGAATAAAATAAAAGAAATCTCTATTTTAAGTTGAAAAATCGATTAAATTTTTAATTCTGATTAATTTAATCGACTTTACAAAAGTAGAGATAAGTCACATAATTCAATCGCAAAGTTCACTGCCTAACGTTTTTAGGATTTAAAGTGCTTTCCCAGATACGATGTGTGTATCACATCAGACTTTACGAGCTCAGCTTTCCCCAAGGTTGAGCTTTTTTTTATCTATAAGAAAATCTTAAAATTATAAGAAAATTTATATGAACTTTATTGGAAAATAATAGAACAAAAAGAACCCAGCTTAAAGCTGGGCAGTGGATGCTGGGAGAAGCGCATCCAAGAGGATAACTAGATATGTTTATTATCATTGCTAAAAATTTTTAATCTGTAAAATAGAGTTTTTTTATAAAAATCATTTAATTTTTCGATACTATTTATTTAAGCTTACTAAAATCTAGAAGCCGTATAATTATTAAAAGAGAAATGAAGGTTTTATTGATGAAATTCTAGTTATTAAAATGCTAGGATGGATTTAAGCCTAATTTATATCGTATTAAAAATGGCAGGACATTTACGGAGTACCAGCTAGAAATGTCAGGATTACGTTCAGAGCATATTAGTAATCGACTGTTCTTTTTTATGCTGGTTATTATTTTGTCCTTATTATTCATGGCTGTACCGCTTATTGTGGGAAGCTATCAGGATTATATAAAAACTAGACAAGCCTTAGCCGAAATAAAAAGTTTAAGAGCAGTAGCTGATATTGCCTATAAAATTTCTAAGGAGCGTGCTCCTGCCAATAAGATGATGTCGAGCAGCCCTAGTGATTTATTAAAGAATCAGCAAGAATTAAAAAAGTTTCGTTTAATTGTTGATGCGCAAATTGATACAAGCATTCTTATCTTAAAACAAGCAGGCTATGTTTCATTAGCAAATGAGCTGCAAACTAATTTCAAAGAAAACCTTAGGCAAGCCCGACGTGTCGTTGATTATTATGGTGAAACTCCTTATGGAGCCAGAACTTCCGTTCAAATGGATAACGCTATTTTAGGGATGTTTGGAGTCTGGGATCATTGCAGGGAAATACTGCAAAAACTGATGTTGCAGCTAAAAAGTAAAGATAGCCGTATTTCTAATTACTTTACGCTCATTATAGTTCTAACCGATATGCGCGATCAGGCGGGACGGATGGCGTCTAATATTATTGCTCCTGTGAGCTTTAATGAAGAAATTCCAAGTAATAATCGCGCACGTTCTCTGCAAACTCAGCATCAATCTAGATATTTATGGATTTTGGTCGATACCTTGCAGCCTGAACAGGCAAAGACTCCTGAATACCGTCGGTTATATGCCCGAGTGAAATCAGAATTTATAGATAAGGGTATTCCGATTGTACAAAACCTATTAGATGAAAGCCAAAAAGGGGAGCCATATGATTTAAATGGCACCCAATTGACAGAAGCAATCGTAGGTAAATTTACTACAGTGGTTGATTTACAAAGTTATATTCTTGATGAAAGTGTAGCAATTGCAACTCAAGAAAATATAAGTGCCCGAAAAGGTTTTCTTTTAACTTTATTAATATCTTTAATTTCTTTAGCCACAGCGTTACTTACGCTGAATTATGCACAAAGAAGGGTATTTTCTCCTTTAATAAAAGCAAGGACTTTAATTTTAGATTTATCGCGTAGTTCTAATCATTGGACAGATGAGATGAATATGACAACAAAAGGTGAATTTCTTTCCCTGTTTGAAGCGATTGATCGATTACAGCGTATGTTGCAGCAGCGCGATGCTTTTGAATTCCAATTAAAGAATATTGCCAATACAGATCCATTAACTGGTGTGTCCAACCGTCTAGCTTTATCTGAATATTTAAAAATTGTTGAAAGTTACCCTCAAAAATTTATGCAAACCTGTTTAATGATTATAGATATTGATCGTTTTAAACAGGTGAATGACCAATATGGGCATATTGTAGGCGACCATGTGATTGTCAGTATTGCCGAGCAATTAAAGCAAAATATTCGAAGTTCGGATTTAATTGTTCGTTATGGTGGAGATGAGTTTTTAATATTATTAGAACAAGTGCAATTTGTAGATGCTCGTCTTTTAGCAGAGAAAATTCGGATTGCGATTTCTTTAGAAGAGATTTGTTTATCTGGTTCAGATGAAAAATTGCATGTGTCTGTCAGTATTGGTTTTGCCATAGGCGCGGCGAGTTGGATCGAGCTTTTAGAGAAAGCTGATCGTTCACTATTAAGAGCTAAGGCCCGAGGTCGGAATGCAGTTGAGGGGTAAAAAAGCCGGAAATGAGTTCCGGCTTTTTTATTCAATAAATTACTTCAACATTGGTTTTAAGAAGCGGCCAGTATGGGAAATTTCAACCTCAGCCACTTGTTCAGGTGTACCTTCGGCAATGATCATCCCACCGCCTGAGCCACCTTCAGGACCTAAGTCCACAACCCAGTCCGCTGTTTTAATCACATCAAGGTTATGTTCAATCACCACAATGGTATTACCTTTGTTGCGTAGCTCATGCAAAATATCGAGTAACTTAGCAATATCATGGAAATGTAGACCTGTTGTTGGTTCATCCAAGATATAAAGAGTTTTACCCGTATCACGTTTAGCTAACTCACGCGCTAGTTTTACACGTTGTGCTTCACCACCAGAGAGTGTAGTCGCAGCTTGACCTAAACGAATATAGCCTAAGCCCACCTGAGTTAAGGTTTCTAAGCGGCGGTGAATGACTGGAATTGCACTAAAGAATTCAGCAGCATCTTCAACCGTCATTTCTAAAACATCAGAAATGTTTTTGCCTTTATAGCCGACTTCAAGCGTTTCACGGTTATAACGTTTACCATGACACGCATCGCAAGGTACATACATATCTGGTAAGAAGTGCATTGCGACCTTAATCATGCCGTCGCCTTCACAGGCTTCACAGCGTCCGCCTTTCACGTTAAACGAGAAACGGCCTGCACTATAACCACGGGCTTTTGCCTCTGGCGTTTGAGCAAATAACTCACGGATTGGCGTAAATAACCCTGTGTAAGTTGCAGGGTTAGAGCGTGGCGTGCGCCCAATTGGGCTTTGGTCAATATCAACGACTTTATCAAGGTGTTGTAGACCATCAATTGAGTCAAACTTTTCAGCTGTTAATGTGGTTGCGCCATTGAGTTGTGTTGCAGCCAATGGAAGTAACGTACGGTTAATGAGTGTCGATTTACCTGAACCTGAAACGCCAGTCACACAAGTCATAATGCCGAGCGGAATTTTCAAATCGACATTTTTAAGGTTATGACCACTTGCCCCAGAAAGTTTGATGAATTCATCTGGGCGCGGTGATTGAGTCCGTTGTTTTGGTATTTCAATTTTGAGTTTACCTGAAAGGTATTGACCTGTGAGTGAGTCAGCATGGTTAGCCAATTCATCGTAAGTTCCTTCGGCAATAATCACGCCACCATGTATCCCGGCTCCCGGACCGATATCAATAATATGGTCGGCTGCACGAATAGCATCTTCATCGTGTTCAACGACTAATACCGTATTACCTAAATCACGTAAGCGAATCAGCGTTTGTAATAGACGATCGTTATCACGTTGATGCAAACCAATAGACGGTTCATCAAGGACATACATCACACCCATTAAACCTGCACCAATTTGTGAGGCTAAACGGATACGCTGTGCTTCACCACCCGATAACGTTTCGGCAGAACGAGCTAAACTTAAATAGTTAAGTCCAACACTCACCAAGAAATGTAAACGCTCTCGAATCTCTTTAAAGATTTTATCGGCGATTTCACCTTTAGCACCTTCAAGATTTAAATCTTGATAATAACTTTCAGCATCACCAATCGACATGCGAGTAATGTCGGCAATCGTTTTATCTTTAACGCGAACATGGCGTGAAATTTCATTTAGACGTGAGCCATCACATGCATCACACGCTGCATTAGAAAGGTATTGAGCTAAATCATCTCGTACATAGTTACTTTCAGTTTCACGGTAACGACGTTCAAGGTGAGGCAAAATCCCTTCAAACGGTTGTACGCGAGTATGTTTACGGCCACGCTCATCGATATAGCTTAAATCAACTTTTTCTTTGCCAGTGCCTTGTAAGAATTTCTTTTGAGTGTCTTTATCTAGCTGGTTCCAAGGCGTATCAAGTTGAAAACCAAAATGATCGGCAACTTTTTGCAGCATCGAATAGTAATATGGACGTTGACGATCCCATCCACGAATAGCCCCTTCACTAATTGCAAGATCAGGATTTGGAATGAGCTTTTCAGAACTAAAATGACTGCGTGTACCTAAGCCATCACAAACAGGGCAGGCACCGAACGGGTTGTTAAATGAAAACAAACGTGGCTCAAGCTCTGCGACTGCACGATCACATTCAGGGCATGAATGCTTCGCAGAAAAAACGCGATCAGGATGTTCGCCATTCATCCATGACAAAACAGCAATATCGCCACCTAAACGCAGTGCAGTTTCAAATGATTCTGCAATACGGTTACCTAAATCTTCACGTACTTTAAAGCGGTCAACGACAACTTCAATAGTATGCTTTTTCTTTTTGTCGAGTTCGGGTGGCGTATCAATATCAATGATTTCACCATCAACACGGGCACGAACAAAACCTTGGCCTTGTAGTTGCTCGAAGAGGTTACTGTATTCACCTTTACGCTCACGAACGACCGGGGCAAGCAACATGAGTGCTGTGCCTTCTTCAAGTGTTTTTACCGCATCGACCATTTCAGAAATAGTTTGCGCAACCATCGGCAAGTCGTGTTCAGGGCAGTAAGGTGTACCGACACGTGCATAAAGCAAACGCAAATAGTCATAAATTTCGGTAATCGTACCTACCGTTGAACGTGGGTTATGGCTCGTAGATTTTTGCTCAATAGCAATCGCTGGAGATAAACCTTCAATCGAATCGACTTCAGGCTTTTCCATTTGCGATAAAAACTGGCGAGCATAGGCCGAAAGCGATTCGACGTAACGGCGTTGTCCTTCGGCGTACAGGGTATCGAAGGCAAGAGAAGATTTTCCTGAACCTGATAACCCCGTAATTACCACAAACTTATCGCGTGGAATATCGAGAGACACATTTTTTAAATTATGGGTACGTGCGCCTCGAATACGGATATGACTTTGGCTCATAAAACATCTCAATTATGTATTAATGAAAATTTAGGTGTTGTTTTGATTAGCACAGGGAGATGTGGCTATTTATAAACAACAGACCCTATATATGATAACGATTTAAAATTGTTCAAGTGGTACAAAATGATTTAAAGCGACAAATTGTGACGGTTAAACGACAATCGACAAAATTTGTTTAAATAAGCAGGTTGTATTTTTAACATTCCTTTCTTTTGATTTCTACTTCTTGGCAAATTTTATTGAGCAACATAATTTTACTAGACGACTGGTCTAATAGTGGAGTATGGTGTTTGCATGAAACGATTAAATAAAAGCGAAACCACGCGACAACATATTTTGGATACGAGCTTTGAACTGGTATTACACAAAGGATTTGTCGGTGTTGGTTTGCAAGAAATTTTAAAGACTTGTGACGTACCCAAAGGTTCGTTCTATCACTACTTTGCTTCGAAAGAGGCATTTGGTTGTGCCTTGCTAGAGCAATACATGGCCAACTATAAAGTTCGTATGGAACAGCTTTGGCAGCACAGTGAGCAAAGTGCCCATGCCCGTTTAATGGCGTTGTGGCAGGCGTGGATTGATGATCCCGTATATGGCAGCTGGGCTGAAAACTGCCTGATTGTGAAATTGGCGGCAGAGGTTTCGGATTTGTCGGAAGATATGCGCCAAATTCTCAATGACGGTGTGTACAAATTAACGCAGCGTCTAGCTTTGCTCCTCAAAGAAGGGCAACAGGAAGGGTCAATTCCAAAACATATTGATCCTTTGAAAACTGCGCAAGTCATGTATCAGTTATGGTTGGGTGCCGCTTTGCTCACAAAATTGTCGCAAGACAAAGCACATCTACATCTAGCTTTAGAAACGACCCAACAACTCTTAAAACCGATAGAGGAATAAAGAATGCGAAGTATTATCCATGGTAATTTTGGCGAACCTGTAGACGTTTTAGAGCAGGCGGATATGCCAAAGCCAGAACCAAAAGCAGGCGAAGTGCGTATTAAAACCATCATGTCTCCAATTCATAATCATGATGTATGGACAGTACGTGGAAGCTATGGCTACAAGCCAACTTTACCTGCGATTGGTGGTAGTGAAGCCGTTGGTATTGTAGATGCGCTGGGTGAAGGCGTTACTCATGTACAGGTAGGGCAACGTATCGCAGTTGCATCTGTGCATGGCAGTTGGGCTGAATACTTTATTGCACCGGCTCAAGGGCTTATTCCACTCAATAATGAAATTGATGATGAGACAGCAGCACAGCTGATTGGTATGCCAATTAGTGCCCTGATGCTTTTAGATTTTGTTAACGTTCAACCGGGTCAATGGCTCATTCAAAACACAGCGAATGGTGCAGTAGGTAAAACAGTTGCGATGATTGCACAGGCACGTGGTTTACCTGTAATTAATTTAGTTCGTCGTACTGACGCAATTGCCGAGATGCAAGCATTAGGTATTCAACATGTTGTTGCAACTGATCAGCCAAACTGGAAAGAGCAAGTTAAACAGATTCATGGCGACCAACCTCTCATTGCGGGTGTGGACTCGATTGGTGGCAACGCAAGTGGGGAAATGCTGAATTTACTCAGTGAAAATAGTCTATTGGTTTCGTTTGGCAGTATGACTGGTGAAACCATGCAAATTTCATCGGGCGATTTGATTTTCAAACAAGCGACAGTAAAAGGTTTCTGGGCGAGTGTAGTCAATAAAGAAATGCCGGCAGCTCGTAAAAAGGAACTGATTGTTGAGTTATTAACTTTAGCAACTCAGAAAAAATTAATCCTACCTGTAGAAGGTGTGTTTAGTTTTGATGAGATTAAAACAGCTGCCCAAAGAGCAACACAAGGTGCTCGCCAAGGCAAAGTATTGCTAAAGCCGTAACACACTAAAAGATCAGTCGAGAGACTGATCTTTTTTCATATCTTTAAAATAAAAAGGAAAACTATATGATCGGACAAATATTCATTGCGCTTATCGCGATCTTACATGTCTACATTTTAGTGCTAGAGATGTTTTTGTGGGACAAGCCTTATGGCATGAAAGCATTTGGAAATAATGCCGAAAAAGCAAAACTCACCAAAGTCATGGCACAAAACCAAGGTCTTTATAATGGCTTTTTAGCGGCGGGGTTATTCTGGTCTTTATTGGCTGATGCACCGTTTGCGACATCAATCGCTAATTTCTTTTTAGGCTGTGTACTCATTGCAGGTATCTATGGTGGTCTGACTGCCAGTAAAAAGATTATTTATATTCAGGCAGTTCCAGCATTGATTGCTTTAGTCGCTGTTAATTTTCTTTAAAAAGCGCAAAATACAGCGTTTTGAAATGGAAATGATCAGGTAGGATCAGTGTATGTGGGCGTTATTTTTAAAATGTATGCTGGGGGCTGGGGTTGTCCTCATTATTTCGATTTTATCGAAAAGTAAGGCATTTTATATTGCTGGTTTAGTCCCGCTTTTTCCTACCTTTGCTTTGATTGCTCATGTGATTGTTTTTCAGCAAAAAGGGGCGGAGGCATTACAAAAAACCGCTCTGTTTGGCCTATGGTCACTTATTCCTTATGCCATTTATTTAGTTGCTGTTTATGTGCTGGCAACACGGATGTCGATGTGGTCTTGTCTAGGATTGGCAACTCTATGTTGGGTGGTTGCTGCGGCAGGCTTAATTTATGGCTGGCAGCTATTTCAGCATTAAAAGATTAAGAGAAATCTCTTAATCTTTTAAATTGAACTATTTTTATGAATGCTCAACAACACGGGTTTTGAGCATGCCTTCAACTAAATTAATCATCTTTTGGCGAGAAAGAATTCGGGGCAATTGAGACGTCAAATAGTTGCTACATCCCACCACAACTGTTGCTTTATTCTTATCTAATGCTTTAACGGTTGCCGACACAACGTCCTCAACTGTAGAGCTTTTCATACCACTCGTATCGGCATTTGCGACCTGAGTAAAATTGGTTTCGGTATTGCCCGGACAAACTGCCAGAAATTTAACTCCTGAAGAACTATATTCTCCTGCAAGTGCTTCAGTAAACTGCAATACGTACGATTTACTTGCACCATAGACAGCAATATAGGGTAACGGCTGGAACGCACCTGTCGATGAAATATTAATCATGATGCCTTTTTTGTTCGTAAGCATGTGGGGCAAAAATAAATAACACAAAGAGGTTACACTGCTGATATTAAGCGTGATCATTTCTTGATAGGTAGATACAGATTGATCTAAAAATTTAGTCCATTTTCCAAATCCTGCGTTATTAATTAAGATTTCTACCGATAAGTTTCTAGCTTGTATTTCATCAAATAAGTCTTGAGCTGAATTAGGTTGAGCTAAATCTAAAACGATCACCTCAACATTCACGTTATATTTTTTTCTGAGTTCATTGGCTAAATCATTTAGTTTTTGTTCAGATCGTGCTGTTAAAATTAAATGAATTCCTAAAGATGCAAGTTCTTGAGCATAGGCTTTGCCTATTCCTGAAGATGCGCCTGTAATTAATGCTGTTGAATTTTTAAATATTGAAAGATGAGCACTCATTTTATTGGTCCGTAATAAAAGAAGTCATTACGATAAACCTTGTCCCTAAGGGCAGAGTCAAGCACTCATTTTGAAAGCTATTTGCAGATTTTAACCAGCTGTTTTAGGCAGAAATTTTATCGGTAATATAAGTCTGAATAATCTCATCTTCCAGTTCTTTTAAATCTTCTTGTAAACGGTTTAACGCTTTTTTTTGCTCAATAATTTGTTGATTCTTTTTTTGAATAAGCTGCTGTGCAATTTCTACAGGAAAGCGATTATTTTTATATTTTAAAGCTGACAGGTCATAAAGCTCGGCAAGGCTAAATCCAACAGCTTGTGCAAGGCGGATCATCTTAACTGATTTAACATCAATCTCTTCATAAATACGATAATTGCCTTTTCTTTTTGCGACTGGTAGCAAGCCTAATTTCTCATAATGCCGAATGGCTTTAGGAGTGGCTCCCGTTAAAGATGCTAATTCGCCGATATACATATCTGTCTCGCATTTTATTAAAAACGGTCAGCGTATTGAACGATCTGACCGGTTCTTCTGAAGTTTTAAATATGGTCTAAACCTAGCCATTGTCTTTGGTGGTAGGCGCTATCCCAAAATAACCATTCAAGTTTTGCACCCATGGTGTACGCGGCATGCATTTTCTCTAAAGTGTCTGCATCACAACGTGCAGCAACTTTATCTACAGTCGCAATCACATTACGAACGGCTATATGAAACTCTTCGCCTGCATAGGTATCAATCCATGCTTGGTAAGGGTTATTAGGAATTGATTTATCTACAATATCTTTACCGACTTCGGCATAAATCCAGAAACAAGGTAATAGTGCTGCGAGTACGACAGGGTAGCTTTCAGACCAAGCAGTTGCTGTTAAGAATGAAGTGTAATGATGGCCTGCCAAGGTCAAAGGCGTATTTTTAAATTCTTCTTTGGTTACCCCAAAGTTTTTCATAAAGTCATCATGCAAACTACGTTCAACCACAATTGCAATTTTAGCGGCATCTGAAAATTGCATAATATCATCGGCCTCAAACGCCTTTGCTGCCGCAACAGCAAGTACGCGACCATACGCCACTAAATATTGGGCGTCTTGAATGACATAATGACAAAAAGCTTCTTTATCTAAAGTACCGTTAGCAAGTTCCTGATTAAAAGGCAGGTCGAGAATTTTCTGATATAAATTTAAATTACGTTGCCAGAGTTCTTGAGAAAAAAGCATAAAATCATTCCATTTAAAATAAGACAGCTGAACCTGATTTTAAATCAATTTTAAAATACAAAAAAAATAATGATAGATATATCGCAAGAAAATATTTAATACGATTAACAAGTTAATTAAAAATTATAAATTTCTTTATTAAACAGAGAGATAAAGTAACGGGAATAACGGCACAAAACAACATCGTTTTGTGGTTAATTATCGATATAATAGCCGCGGTTTTAAGAAAGATTAAATTTAGTTCTTGGTATAGGTCTGATCCATGAAGCATTTCCGATTTTCGATATTTTTTACGGTGGTGTGTTTAGCACTATCCGCGTATTGGGGTTTTACCCATGGACCTGAAGCTGGCGTGTCTACCATGCTTAAAGCTTTAACAATTACAGCGATTTTAGCGGTAATGGAGGTCTCTTTATCTTTTGACAATGCTGTCGTAAATGCATCGGTTCTACGTAATTGGGATCCGTTCTGGAAAATGATCTTTTTAACGGTAGGTATTTTAATCGCCGTTTTTGGTATGCGTTTGATTTTCCCTGTCGTGATTGTTGCAGTAACCGCTGATATGGGTGTTATTGAAGTGGCAAAATTGGCACTCAATGATCCGAAAACTTATTCTGAGCGCTTAATGGCACACCACGCTGAAATTTCAGCTTTTGGTGGAACATTCTTATTATTGGTTTTCTTAAACTTCTTCTTTGATGATGAAAAAGAAACGCATTGGTTTAGATGGCTTGAATCTAAACTTTCAAGTTTAGCTAGCGTACCTGCAATGTCTGTTTTTATTGCTTTGATCGCTTTAATTGTGATGGCTGGTTATGTAGATGACCATCAACGTTTAGCAGTGACCATGGCCGGTATTTGGGGCATTGTGGTTTACATTGGCGTTGAAGTATTAAGTCATTTGTTAGGTGGTGAGCCTGAAATTGATGAAAATGGTAATGCTGTATTACAAGATGGCTCAGGTGCTGCGTCTGGTGTGGTTAAAGCTGGTTTAGGTGGTTTCTTATATCTTGAAGTATTAGATGCATCATTCAGTTTTGATGGTGTAATCGGTGCTTTTGCAATTACTAGCGACGTTGTTGTGATTATGCTAGGTCTTGCAATCGGTGCTATTTTTGTCCGTTCAATGACAGTTTACCTTGTTGAAAAAGGTACGCTAGATGCTTACGTGTTCTTAGAGCATGGTGCGCATTACGCAATTGGTGCTTTAGCATTCATTATGATTGCAAGTGGTACAGGCGTACATGTACCTGAAGTTGTGACAGGTTTAATTGGTGTAGCGTTTATTGTGTGGGCCGTTATTGCTTCAATTCAATATACCAAGCGCGAGCAACAGTCGCCTTAAGCTAATTTTCAGTAAAGTTCGATAGAATAAAGAGGCTGAATGCCTCTTTATTTTTTTAAGCTGAAATCGTTAATTTAAATAAGGTGTCCCGTATTTTTAGAAACGAATCGGCTTATAATTTGCCTAGTTTGATAAACGTGTATTGATATGATGAATGCTTTGGAACGTCGCTCAACTTTTGCCTTAAGTAGTATTTTTGCGCTACGCATGTTGGGTTTGTTCATGATTATTCCTGTCTTTTCTGTAGTCGGGCAGTCATATCAATATGCAACTCCAGCACTCATTGGTTTGGCTGTGGGTGTCTATGGTTTAAGTCAGGCTATTTTACAAATTCCATTTAGCTTGCTGGCTGACCGTTTTAGCCGGAAACCTCTTGTGGTGCTTGGCTTATTGCTGTTTGCAATTGGTGGTGCAATTGCGGGTTTATCTGACACGATTTATGGTGTGATTATTGGCCGCGCCATAGCAGGTGCGGGTGCAGTTTCTGCAGTCGTGATGGCGCTTTTAGCTGATGTGACGCGCGAAGAGCAGCGTACTAAAGCCATGGCAGCCATGGGCATGAGTATTGGTCTGTCTTTTGTGGTGGCGTTTAGTCTTGGGCCTTGGCTCACAAGTCTTGTCGGCATTTCTGGTTTGTTCTTTGTCACAACCATTATGGGCTTAATCGCGATTTTGATGTTATTACTTGTACCTAAAGTAACTCGTCATCATCGTAATTATCAGCAAGGCTACATAGCGCAGCTTAAGCAAGTCATTCAAATGGGTGATTTAAACCGTTTACACGTTTCGGTTTTTGCATTGCATTTATTGCTTACCGCCATGTTTATTTATGTGCCTTCACAGCTTATTGAGTTTGCCCATATTCCTTTGGCCAGTCATGGTTTGGTATATCTACCGTTATTAGTTATTAGTCTGTTTTTTGCATTTCCAAGCATTATCGTGGCTGAAAAATATCGCAAAATGCGAGGCATTTTCTTAACTGCTATTACAGGTATTATTGCAGGTTTGTTGCTGCTTATATTTGGTTATCAATCAAAATATGTATTACTCGCAGGCCTAGGTATTTTCTTCATTGCATTTAATGTGATGGAAGCTTTATTACCATCTTGGTTATCAAAATGTGCGCCAATTCAATCAAAAGCAACCGCTATGGGTGTAAATGCCAGTAGCCAGTTTTTAGGTGCTTTTTTTGGTGGCACACTAGGTGGTCAATTATTGATGTTACATAATACTGCGATTGGATGGAGTGTCTTAACAGGGATTGCTATAATATGGTTGCTAATTAGTTTTGGTTTAGCTCAGCCGCGGTATTTGTCATCGATTGTGTTGCCATTACCGCAAGTGCAACAGGTGAATGAGTGGACCACACAGCTATTGGCAATTCGTGGTATAGAAGAAGTTGTGGTGATGCCTGACCAGCAAGTTGCTTATATTAAAGTCGATAAACAGACTCTTGATGAGGCTGCGCGACGTGATTTAACGCAGTTGTTCGGTAAAGAGGTAGCCATTTAAGCATAACTCTTATAAAGTAAAACATAGAAATGAATAGGATGAAGACAGCTAATGCGTGGTGTAAATAAGGTTATTTTGGTTGGTACTTTGGGTCGTGATCCTGAAACAAAAACTTTTCCAAATGGGGGCTCGCTGACTCAATTTTCAATCGCAACAAGTGAAGCTTGGACCGATAAAACTTCAGGTGAGCGTAAAGAACAAACTGAATGGCACCGTATTGTTTTGCATAACCGTTTAGGTGAAATTGCTCAGCAGTTCCTACGTAAAGGTTCTAAGGTTTATATTGAAGGTTCATTACGCACGCGTCAGTGGACTGATCAAAATGGCCAAGAGCGCTATACAACAGAAATTCGTGGCGAACAGATGCAAATGTTAGATGGTCGTCAACAAGGTGAACAAGGTTTCGCTGGCGGTAATGATTTTAACCAACCACGTTTTAACGCACCTCAACAAGGTGGTAATGGTTATCAAAATAATAACAACCAAGGTGGCGGCTACGGCCAAAACAATGGCGGTGGTTATGGTGGCCAAGGTGGTTTCGGTAATAGTGGCAACAGCCCACAAGGTGGTGGTTTCGCTCCTAAAGCACCACAACAACCAGCGTCTGCACCAGCTGATTTAGACGACGATTTACCGTTCTAATCAAAAGTTTCAAAAAAGGCGAGTTTATCTCGCCTTTTTTATTACTCAATTCCGAGTAAACGTATCAGGGCCGTGCCAGCCGCTGCTAAGCAAATTACCAATAAAAGCGGTACTTTTTTCCAAACCAAGAGAAGTGCTAGCCCAACACCGAATATACGCGCGAAACCTGCGAAATCTTGACCTTCAAAAAATGTCGTCGTGACTGCAATCGCACAGAGTAAAACAGTCGCACCGTTTGAGAGTAAAACTTGGTATTTTTCAGAAAAAGTAAACTTGGCGCCTAAGTGAAAACCAGCAAAACGAATCCCATATGTTCCAAGTGCTAACAAGCCTATTCCCAAAATAATGAGTAATTGTTGATTCATTTTTTTCTACCAAATATTAAGCCAAAAAGTGAAATCAGAATTGGAAGCCCTGAGGCCAAAAAAGGTGTGGTAATCAGTGCCAAAGTTGATCCGGCAAATGCAGCTTTTCGAGTCGATTTATTCTTTAAAGCATTAAAAGTAAGTGCAATTAAAATGGCAGGGAAAATGGTATCTAGACCAAATGTTTTAGGGTCTGGAATAGCACTTCCAATAAAATAACCCGCAGTGACACCGAGTGGCCAAGTTAGCATGATGCCTATACCACATAGCCAGTAAGCGGCTTTTTTTGTCTCGAAATCTGGCTGTGCCATGCCAAACAAAACGCTTTCATCGTTCATGATATGAGCACCGAAATATTGAGAGAATTTACCTCTGATTAATTCATTGATCGCAATCCCAAAAGGCAAATGTCTTAAATTGACGAGTAGTCCTGCAATCGCAGCAGCAATTGGGCTACCACCTACAGCCAAGAAGCCAATAAAAATAAATTCAGCGGTTCCTGCGAGTACAAATACAGATAAGCAAAGCGGGATCCAGAGCGCTAAGCCATAGCTTGCGGCGAGTGAACCTAAAGACATACCGACAACACTGGTTGCTAGACAGACAAAGAAAATCGAGCGGGTGGTGTCTTTACTAAGTTTCTTAATGAGAGTGTATGTGGACATAGCATGATATAACGAACGATTTTCCATTATAATGAATAAGTCTGATTTTTTTGTCAAAACGAACGATCGTTTTTTTTATAGAACGGATGTGGTGAATGTCTCAGCCAATTGAAATTATTGCCAAAGGTTTAAATCGTGAACGTCAAAGAGCAGGGCTTTCTTTGGCAGAGGTTGCCCGTCGTGCAGGCGTTGCAAAGTCTACACTTTCACAATTAGAAGCAGGGCAAGGGAACCCAAGCATTGAAACGCTATGGGCACTTTGTGTGGCGTTAAATATTCCATTTGCACGTTTGATGGAAGAACCGAGCAATCAAGTACAAGTCATTCGCTGTGGCGATGGTCCAACAGTGAGTTCGGAGATTGCTAATTACAAAGCAATTTTGCTAGCGACTTGTCCACCGCATGCGCGCCGAGATGTGTATTTATTGATTGTTGAGCCGGGCGAAGACCGTCTTTCAGAACCTCATCCTGTTGGTTCTGTGGAGCACATTATTGTGGTCGAAGGTAAAGCTTTAGTGGGCTTAATCGATGAAGCTGTTGAGCTCGGTGTTGGAGACTATATTTGTTACCCTGCCGACCAGAAACATATCTTTAGAGCCTTGGAAACAGGTACAAAAGCGTTATTAATCTCTGAACAAAACTAAAGAATTTCAACCTTATTAAAGTAAAACTTAATTATTTTCAGAATAAAAACTTAAAACCATTTACCAGCATTTCAGACAAAAAGAGCCAATTTTGCGTATAAATTTTGCAATTGGCTCTCTCTTTTATTCGAAAAATGGCTCTCGTTTCTTCACTGCCGAAACGACAAATTAAAGCCATTGGAAGTATGCATACGGAAGCGCCGGATAAGCTCAGTGATTTTTCTGTTTTAGGAATTGGGCAGAACGGCTAAATTTTTAGGGGATATTTTTTGGCTTCGGATGTTTTCCGAGACTAGCCGATATCCTCCATATATTAAGGAAAATGATATGGCAGCTCATCAAAATGGTTCTGAAGCCAATCACTCCCAAAGTTTAAAACATGGACTCAAATCACGCCACTTAACGATGATCTCGATTGCAGGGGTAATTGGTGGCTCTTTATTCGTAGGCTCGGGCAGTATTATTTACAATACGGGACCTGTAGTTTTTCTAACTTACGCTTTAGGTGGTTTACTCGTTTGGTTCATCATGCGTATGTTAGGCGAGATGGCCGTTTTAAACCCTGATAGTGGCTCTTTTTCAACATATGCTGACCGTGCGATTGGCCGTTGGGCAGGTTTCTCAATTGGCTGGTTGTACTGGTGTACGCTCGCAATGCTCATGGGCTGGGAAGCCTATGTGGCAGGTAAAATTTTAAATAATTGGTTCCCATTTATACCGATCTGGGCCTATATGGTTGTCGTGATTGGTGCATTGGTCGCAGTCAATTTACAAAACGTGAAAAACTATGGCGAATTTGAGTTCTGGTTTGCGCTCATCAAAGTCATCGCGATTGTTATCTTCTTGGTGATTGGTAGTTTAGCCATTATGCATTTGTGGCCTTGGGGCAATCCAGCTGCTTCTGGTATTAGTAATCTAACCTCTCAAGGCTTTATGCCAAATGGAGGGTCATCCGTTATTACTGCATTGCTTGGGGTTATGTTTGCTTATATTGGCGCTGAAATTGTCACTGTAGCGGCAGCAGAATCGGCAAATCCATCTAAAGAAATTCGTAAAGCATCGAACTCGGTGGTTTGGCGAATTATTTTATTCTACGTCGGTTCAATGTTCGTTGCGGTATGTTTAATTCCTCACAACAATGAACTTTTGAAAGATTCAACTTGGGGAACCTATAGCGTAACGTTGTCTGCATTGGGCATTCCTGGCGCGCGTCATATCGTAAACTTTGTGGTTCTCACGTCGGTATGTAGTTGCTTTAACTCAGCACTTTATACGTGTTCACGTATGCTGTTCTCTTTAGCTAAACGTGGTGACGCACCGAAAAGTTTTGGCTCTGTAAACAGTAAAAGCAGTCCGTGGGTGGGTGTGATTGTGTCATGCTTCTTCTCTGTGATTGCGGTAGTTTTAACTGCAACTAAGAGTATGGATGTTTACGACTTTTTCATGCTAACGACGGGTGCAGCAACACTCTATGTGTACCTTACCATTGCTTACTCTCAACTTCGCATGCGCAAAAAACTAGAAGCTGAAGGGGTGAAAATTGACTTTAAAATGTGGATGTTCCCTTATTTAACCTATGTGGTGATCTTTGCAATTATTGGTGCAATTCTGACTATGTTAATTGAAGGTACATATTTTAAAGAAGTGATTTACACCACCGCATTGTTCGGCATTATTGTGTTCTTCGGATTGTTGTCTGAAAAATTGGGTTGGGGTAAAGAGCGTAGAGCGACCCATTTAACCCACACGCATGAAGAAAAGTTAGTTTAAATTTTTAAATAAAGAAGAGCCTCACAATGAGGCTCTTTTTTATTTGGCTTAGTACGAGAAAACAGTTAATTCAGCGTAGGTACGCCTGCTTCACGTAAGCACTGGAGCAAGACGCCAAAAGCCATCACCATGTCTTTTTCATTTACACAGGCAAAGCCCATCAGTAGTCCGCGCTCAGCGTGTGCATGCGATTGCATGTAGTATTGTGAAAGTGGGCGAACTTTGACACCACGTTCAAGTGCGGTTGCTGCAATCGCGACATCATCGCAAGAGTTTGGCAGTTTTAAAACTAAGTGTAACCCTGCTGCTTCGTCATATTCATGAATAAATTCGGGGCCAAGATAGCGTTTAATCAGACTGACTAAATAATCGCGTCTCTTTCCATAAAGTAAACGCATACGACGAATATGCGCTTCGTAATGACCTTCACGAATAAATTCTGCTAGGGCCTTTTGCTCAAGCAAATGTCCACCACGATACAGTTCAGCTGCCACAATACGTAGGGGTGAAAAGAGGGGTTTAGGCACCACCAAATACCCAATTCTTAAAGATGGATAAATAGTTTTACTAAACGTGCCCATGTACAGCACGGGTGCATCATTTTCTAAGCCTTGTAAAGACGGATACGGTTGGCCTGAGAAACGGAACTCACTGTCGTAATCATCTTCTACAATCCAGCTATTGTGCTGGCGGGCAATCTCAATCAGTTTGCGTCGACGATCTAGGCTTAAATGTGAACCCAGTGGATATTGGTGTGATGGCGTGACAAAAATGAGTTTAGGTGGTTTAACCGGATTTTCTTCGGGGATAATGCCTTCGGCATCGACTGGCATGGGTTGAATATCTACGCCATTAATACGCAAAGTGTTACGCATTCCCCAATAGCCTGGATCTTCAATCCAGACGCGATCACCAATATCACTCAGTGCACGCGAAACTAAGTCAATCGCTTGGTGAATACCTTCGGTAATAATAATTTGGTCAGCATCACACTGAACTGAGCGTGCAACGCGCAAGTAATCTGCCAACGCACTTCGAAGTTCAATACAACCACCAGCATTGCTGTAAATTAAGCGGTTGATGTCAGGTTCTCGGCTCAGGCGAGCCTGAATACGACTAAAAATATGATGTGGAAACTCTGTTACGTCGGGTGCTCCCGGTACGAAAGCACCCCATTGGTGTGGCGAGGCCGCGGCATAGCCTAATAAGTTTGAACCACGATTTGAGAGCGCATAAGAGTTTTGAACTTTCGGACTTGAAACTGCTTTTTTCTTATTTTGTGTATTTAAAAAACTCTCTGGTAGTTTCTCGGCAACCCATGTGCCGTGTCCCGTACGAGCCTCTAAATAGCCTTCAGCTTGTAGCTGTTCATAGGCGGTAAGAACAGTATTTCTCGAAACATGAATTTCACTAGCTAAGTCACGTGAAGCGGGCAAGCGTGTTTTAGGCTGAATGACGCCATCAATAATGGCACCACGCAGACAACGGAAAAGGCGTTGATGTAGTTTACCTTCGGTGTCCTGTTGGAGCCGTTGTAATAAATGATCTCCAAGTAAACTACGCAATTGGCTCTCTCCTACAGTTAAAAAATGGCTCTCGTCAGTTGCCGCCAGACGAGCGAAATTACATGCATAGGCAGTCGTTGTAAAGCACCCTGAAAATTAAGCACAGGATGCAAAAACCAAAGCTGCAACTGATGATGAAAATATGAGGGAATCAAATGGATAATCAACATTCTGCACTTAACGCACGTAAACAGCAAGCAACTCCACGTGGTGTAGGCGTGATGTGTCAGTGGTATGCAGAAAAAGCTGAAAATGCCACGCTTTGGGACAAGGAAGGCAACCAATTTATTGACTTTGCTGGTGGTATCGCAGTTTTAAATACAGGCCATCGCCACCCTAAAGTCATTGCAGCGGTGACTGAACAACTTACTAAATTTACTCACACTGCCTATCAAGTAACACCTTATGAAAGCTATGTGGCTTTAGCTGAGCGTATTAATAAGCGTGCGCCAATTGCTGGTCCTGCGAAGTCAGCTTTTTTCACTACAGGTGCAGAAGCAGTTGAAAATGCAGTAAAGATTGCTCGTTGTTACACTGGTCGTCACGGCATTATCACTTTTGGTAACGGTTTTCACGGTCGTTCATTTATGACGATGGCAATGACAGGTAAAACTGCACCTTACAAACGTGATTTCGGTGTGATGCCAGCGGGTGTGTTCCACGCGCGTTACCCAGTACCTGCTAAAGGTATTTCAGTGGACGCGGCAATTGAAAGCGTTGAAGATATTTTCAGTGAAGATATTGCACCACATGATGTTGCAGCAATTGTGCTTGAGCCAGTACAAGGTGAGGGCGGTTTCAATGTGGTGCCAGCTGAGTTCTTAAAACGTTTACGTTCAATTTGCGACAAGCACGGCATTTTGTTGGTTGCTGACGAAGTGCAATCAGGTTTTGCCCGTACTGGTAAATTGTTTGCAATGAACTATTACGAGACTAAAGCAGACCTCATCACCATGGCGAAAAGCTTGGGCGGCGGCTTCCCTATTTCAGGTGTTGTTGGCCGTGCAGAAGTGATGGATGCACCAAACCCAGGTGGACTAGGCGGTACTTACGCAGGTAGCCCGATTGCGGTTGCTGCTGCACACGCGGTTATTGATGCGATTGAAGAAGAAAACTTATGCGACCGCGCAAATGAATTAGGTGCAGAGTTGGTTGTTGCACTTAAAGATATTCAACAAGCAACAGGCGACATCGTAACTGATATTCGTGCATTAGGTTCAATGGTTGCAGTAGAACTTGAAACAGCTGAACAAGCAAAAGTTGTACAAAACTATGCAATGGAAAACGGGTTGTTACTTCTTACTTGTGGTAAATACGGTAATGTAATTCGTTTCTTATATCCATTAACCATTCCTGCTGAGCAATTCCGTCAAGGTCTTGATATCTTGAAACAAGGTTTTGCAACACTAAAAGCAGGTAGTGCAAAAGCAACGGAGCAATCTGCATGATTCAAAATACTTTGCAGTATTTGTTAAAACATCCTGATATTGCGTTAGAAGCACCTGCATCAAATGACTATATCGAGGTAAATGATGCTGCTACGGGCGAAACTTTGGCATGGGTAAAAACCTATGACCGCGCAGGGGTTGAAGCTGCAATTAACCGTTCGGCAAAAGCGCAGGCTGCTTGGAAAAAGCAAACTGCCTTGGCTCGTGCTGATGTGTTATTGGCATGGTACAACCTCATGCTTGAGCACAAAGAAAATTTAGCTCAAATTTTAACAGCTGAGCAAGGTAAACCATTGGCAGAAGCACGTGGTGAAATTGGTTATGCAGCATCGTTCATACGCTGGTTTGCCGAGCAAGCTCGCCGTATTGATGGTGAAGTATTAACACCTACGTTGCCAAATCAACGTCTGCTCGTGATTAAACAAGCAATTGGTGTTACTGCTGCAATTACGCCGTGGAACTTCCCAGCTGCCATGATTACGCGTAAAGCAGGTCCAGCGATTGCTGCGGGTTGTTCAATGTTGGTTAAACCAGCAGAACAAACGCCGTTAACCGCCTATGCACTTGAAGTATTGGCTTTACAGGCAGGCTTACCAGCCGATGTTTTAATTAACATTAGTGGTGATGCGGTTGAAGTTGGTAAAACCCTATGCGAAAGCGATATTGTTCGTAAGTTAAGCTTCACAGGTTCAACCCAAGTGGGTCGTATCTTGATGCAACAATGTGCGCCAACCATTAAAAAGCTTTCGCTTGAACTCGGTGGGAATGCGCCAGTTGTGGTATTTGACGATGCCAATCTTGAACAAGCTGTTCAGGGCATTATGGCAAGTAAATATCGCAACAGTGGTCAGACCTGTGTTTGCGCTAACCGTATTTATGTTCAAGACGGTATTTACGATGCTTTGGCAGACCGTTTGGTTGAAGCCGTGTCTAAATTGAAAGTTGGTGATGGCCGTCAAGAAGGTTCAACTCAAGGGCCTTTAATTGATGAAGATGCAATTGCAAAAGTTCAGTCTCATATTGCAGATGCAACCGAGAAAGGCGCGACAGTTCGTATTGGTGGTCAGCGTTCGGCACTTGGCGGTACATTCTTTGAACCGACTGTGTTAACTGGCGTAACGCAAGACATGAAAGTGTCTAAAGAAGAAACTTTTGGTCCCCTTGCACCACTATTCCGCTTTAAAACTGAAGATGAAGCAGTGGCAATGGCGAACGATACCGAATTTGGTTTAGCTGCTTATTTGTTTACTCAAAGCACAGCTCGTCAATGGCGAGTGGGTGAAGCACTTGAGTACGGTATGGTCGGCATTAACACGGGCGCGATTTCAAATGAAGTTGCTCCGTTTGGTGGCGTAAAACAGTCAGGTCTAGGCCGTGAAGGTTCAAAATTCGGCATCGAAGAATATGTTGAAATGAAATACCTATGCGTAGACTTATCTGAGTAAGGAATAAAACGAGTTCGTTTTGTTCTGAACGAAAACATGCAGTTATGCTGTATGTGATGTTTCACAAAAACCGGTCATGCCCATTCATGACCGGTTTTTTTATTTAAGTCGGCAGATATCCTTCATGGCTTTCGGGTAAACGTCTGAGTTCTTCAATCAGTGTTTCAATGAGTTTTTCGACCACCAGACGTTGGCCTTTTCTAGACACATAGACCAGTTGAAGCATGCCAATATTTGACTTCCAGTCAGGAAGAATATGAATAAGTGTGCCTTTACGAATTTCAGATTCGACGGTTAAAAAAGGAAGGTCGGCAATGCCTAATCCGTCCATCACTGCATAGTAGACCCCTGCTAAGTCATTACTTTTGATTCGTGGTTGATAAGGCACATCAACTGATTCACCGTTACGAATATTGCATAAATGCCAAATAGGGTTTTGTTTTTGAGTACCTAAGCTGATACTTGGAAAGTCTTGTAATTCGGAATAATGCTCAATAGTACGGCCTTGCAGTAATTCAGGCGAAGCCACCAGACAGTGATCTGTTTTAATCACATCACGAACAATTAAATTTGAATCTTCATTCGGTTCAAAATTGGTCCGAATCGCGAGATCGATATCATCATGCAAGATATCGACTCGACGGCTGGTTAGCTCAAGAGATATTTCAACTTTTGGATAGGTTTTTAAAAACTGATTTAAAATTTTTCTAATTTGAAAATGCATCATTAAAGGTGGGCAGCTTACTTTGACTAACCCTTGAGGTTCACTTTTTTGCTTTAACAAAACGTTTTCTGCACATTCAACTTGAGCAATGACTTTGCAGCATTCTTCATAGAACTCTTGGCCTAAATCGGTCACTTTAAAATGTCGGGTTGTTCTTTGAATGAGGCTAACGTTAAATTTATTTTCAAGGTCAATAATACGTCGGCTGAGCTTAGATTTACTAATATTTTCGGCTTCACTGGCCGCACTAAAGCCGCCGTGTTTTACGACTAAATAGAAATAATAAAAATCATCAAAAGAACTTATCAATGTCAGATCAATCCATTTAAATTTAAGATTAGAGCGCTTAAGCACTCTAATCTTGGCAATAGAATTTATTTTTGCGATGTATTAAAGCTATAGCTGGTCATTAGGTTACGGTAATCAGGAATATGATTTGAGAAGAGTGCACCAAGACCTTCTACATCATTACGCCAGTCACGGTGTAACTCACATGCCATACCGAACCAAGTCATCAGCTGAGCGCCTGCTTTTGACATACGGTCCCAAGCAGCATCACGCGTTAATTCATTGAAAGTACCAGAAGCATCGGTAATCACAAACACTTCAAAGCCTTCAGCGAGTGCAGATAAAGCTGGGAATGCCACACAAACCTCAGTGACCACACCGGCAATAATCAGTTGTTTTTTACCTGTCGCTTTAACCGCTTTTACAAAATCTTCATTGTCCCATGCATTGATTTGACCAGGACGTGGAATAAATGGCGCATCTGGAAAAAGTTCTTTTAATTCTGGAACTAAAGGACCGTTTGGACCGTTTTCAAAACTCGTGGTAAGAATAGTCGGTAAATTAAAATATTTCGCAGCATCTGCAAGTGCTAATACATTATTTTTAAATTTGTCTGGATCGATATCTCGAACTAAAGAAAGTAAACCTGCTTGGTGGTCAACTAAAAGAACCGCAGCATTATCCTTGTCTAAACGTACGTAATCTTGAGCCATTTTTTATGTCCTCGTGTTATCAAAATAAATAATCAAAAATTATTAAGTAGGTCATCAGTGCCTAAAATTATGCTAGATGAGTTTGTTGTCGTGATTAAGTCTAAAAAATAGGATTAAGAATTTTAAAAATAGGACGATCTTAAAAAGAGTACCTCAAACTTTATGATTGTCTCATAGATGAAATAATGTGTTGCTAATCCTGATCTATAAACTGCAATTATTGAGGCGTAAAATCAATCTCAGTTCAAGAAAATCCTACATATATAGGAGAGATCAGATGAAGAAATTTCTTGGTGCATATCAAAATAACCACATGCATTGGGTGGGTGATGGTTTCCCTGTATATAACCTATTCTCTTATGACCGTTTAGGCCAAACCCTAAGCCCATTTTTGCTACTCGATTATGCAGCGCCTTATACCTTCTCACCAACGACTGAACAGCAAGGTGTAGGCTCGCATCCACACCGTGGCTTTGAAACAGTGACCATCGCCTATCAAGGTGAAGTGACTCATAAAGACTCAAGTGGTGGCGGCGGAACCATTAAAACTGGTGATGTGCAATGGATGACTGCGGGTGCAGGCGTGTTGCATGAAGAGTTCCATTCTCCTGAGTTTGCAGAGCATGGTGGTCTTTTTGAAATGGTGCAATTATGGGTAAATTTACCTGCTCATTCAAAAATGACGCCTGGAAAATATCAAGCAATTGAAGCGAAAGAGATTCCAGACATTGCGTTAGATGAGCATGGCAGTCATTTACGTGTGATTGCTGGTGAATATGCAGATGCAAAAGGTGCAGCAACGACATTTAGTCCATTAAATGTATGGGATGGTAAATTGGCTAAAGGCCAAAAACACACCCTCTATGTACCTGAAGGGCACACCACGCTTGTTGTGATATTAGATGGCGCGGTTGTGGTCAATGATGCAAATCGTCTTGAAGGTAAAACCGTTGCGATTTTGTCTCGTGAGGGTGTTGAGTTTAGCTTAAATGCAGAAGAAGACACTAAATTCTTAGTGTTGACTGGCCAACCACTTAACGAACCAATCGAAGGTTATGGTCCATTCGTAATGAATACCAAAGCTGAGATTATGGAAGCGATTAATGATTTTAATCGTGGAAAATTCGGTTCAATCATGCAAGAAGGATAAATTGTTTAATTGCGCTTAATCGGCTATTAAAACAAAGTAATAAAAAGCCCGCTATCAAGTGTGAATAGCGGGCTTTTTCGCTGTAAAGATTCTGTTTTTATGATGGTTTTCATTGTTGTTGCGGCATTGTTTTATGTGATTTGGTTCTCATTATTGTGGCTCTATGATATCTCAAAATAAGATAGTTGTAAAACATATGATATAAATATAGTTAAATTATCTTATTTTATTTAAAAGATTTTTTTTAAATTTATAAAAAATATAAGTTTTTATATGACTGTATATTTTTGTAAAAAAATATACAAAGCTAGCTTGTCCTTTAGTTAAATATTTTCTATATAAATTGATGCAAAAAATAAAAATCTGGTAGTTTTTAATACGGTGTTTTTTTAGGGTATGAGTGATAATCAAAAAAATTCTCGAAAAATGGGACATCATTTTGAATATCGCAATTATTGGCAGTGGAATGGCAGGTCTTGCGGCAGCAAGAATTCTGAAAGATGCAGGGCATACGATCACGATATTTGAAGCACTTCCTGGCCGGGGAATGGATAGCCATAGCATTGAATTCGATGGTGGAATTATTGATGCACCGCTACGTGTGATGAATCCACATCTGTGGAAGAATACACTCAGCCTTGCTGCTCATTTAGGCATTAAAACCTTCCCAGTTCGTACTTATATGTCATGTAGCTGGTTATTCGAAGATCGTACGGAAACATGGTTAACGACATCTCGTAGTCGTATTGGTAATTTCCCAATTATCAATAACCGTAAAGGCATCCAGCAATATGGCTGGCGTCTTGTGAAAGGAATGTTGCAATTAAAAACTGCAATTCATCAGTTTTTCAAATCTAAAAATCAAGATATTACCCTCGCTGAATTTATTAATCAGAACGATATAGAAGAAGTATTCTGGCATGGTGTTGTAATGCCGGTGCTCTATACAATTTGTACGTGTAATCCAAAAACAATTGGCGATTGGCCTGCAAAAAACCTTCTTGAGTTTTTACGTCACTTAACTGATGGCGATATGTTGTTACGTATGAAAGGTGGTACACCTGCATTTGTAGACAGCTTAATTAAAGATATCGACATTCATAGCGGATCAGCGATTAAGAACGTTGAATTACAAGGCGAAAAAGTATTGGTTGAAAACAGCCAAGGTGAAAAGAACTTATTTGATCGAGTGATTGTGGCAACGCCAACGTCTAAAATTGATGAGTTTTTGAACCCTGAACAATTTGCTGAAGATATGAATTTGCTTAAGCAATTCCGTTTTGAGCAAGGTGATCTTGTTATTCATACAGATGCAACAGTAATGCCACCACGTCGTAAAGACTGGTCAGTGCTGAGCTATATGATGGATCGTAAGTTTACCCGTCAGCAATTCACGGTTTGGATGAATGCGGTTGAACCTTCACTTGTGGGTAAAAATCCAGTGTTCCAGACGTGGCGCCCAGTAACTGATATTGATCCTAAAAAAATCATTTCAAAAGTGACCTTAACGCGTGCAGTCGTTGACTCACAAACAGTTGCTCTAAATAAAGAATTGCAACAACGCCATTTAGACTTAAACCGTAAAGTATTTTACTGTGGTTCATGGTCATGTGACGGCTTACCAATTCTAGAATCGGCAGTTACTTCCGCAATGCATATTGCTGAAATTTTAGGTGCACCTTTACCATTTGTAGGTTTAAAGCCTCAGGTTGAAGTTGCCCCAGAACTCGGTTACTAAAATTGTGAAAACAAAAGTTCGAGCGGCTCTTTCTCGACTTATTCCCCATAAATATGCAATTGATGCATTAAGTTTGGGAGATGATGAAGAGCTTGCTTGGACAAATTTGGGTTTTTGGAAAAATACCCAAAACTACCGTGAAGCTTGTTGCCTATTGGCAGATCATTTGGCACAAGCCGTCAATTTAAATTCAAAAGATCATCTCTTAGACTTAGGTTGCGGACAGGGTGCAAGTTTGTTGCACTGGCTACAGCACTATCAACCCAAAAGCCTCAGTGCAGTTGACTTACAAGCCCAGTGTGTTAATAAAATTCAAAAGCTTATTCCTGAAATAAGCCAGATTTTTTGTGGTTCATTTTTAAATTTAAAACAATTTGAATTTAAACAACACTTCGATGCTGTGTTATGTATTGATGCGGCTTATCACAGCAATTTAAATTCATTTCTAGATTCGGTCACTCCAATTTTAAATTCAAAAGGCCGATTAGGTTTTCATTACCTAATGCGTGCTGACTCGTGTCAAAACATGACCGTCCTGCAAGAACAAAAGCATCGTTATTTACTCAAAGCAGCAAATGTCGCTTGGGATGCTGTGCCGATTGAAAAAATATTAAGAACAACCTTGGAACAACAAGGTTTTGCAGATATTCAAATTGAAGATTTATCCGAGCCTGTATTACTCGGTTTTTCGCGGTATATTCAAAATCAGCAAAGACAAAATCAAAGCCGAGGATTGGCAAATTTTAAAATTCAAATGACTGCAAAGTTATGCCAACAACTCTACCAAAATGGATATGTACGTTATATTCAAATCACAGCAATAAAAAAATAGGATGAGCCATGTCAGCTAAATATCAAGGATCGTGTTTATGTGGAGCTGTGAGCTATCAAAGCGAAACGGAGCCACGTTATAGCTTTAATTGCCATTGTCGAGATTGTCAGAAGGCAACAGGTTCAGCATATGCACCAATCGCTTTTTTTCACCAATCTGAATTGAAAGTAAGTGGTGAACTTAAATATTTTGAGACTTTAGGATCTTCTGGCCGACCTATTAAAAGAGCATTTTGCCCAACTTGTGGTTCTCAGCTTTTTGGCTTACCTGAAATTGCCCCTGAAATGATTTCAATACGTGCAGGTACTTTGGATGACCCGAGTCTCTATCAGCCTAGAGCAGAGGTGTTTGTGAGCCAAGCCTACGCATGGGATACGCTGAACCCAAACCTTAAACATTTTGAAAAAATGATAGAGAAGAGTAAGAAATAAGGCTTAATTAAAAAAACCAAATATTGCCAAAGCACATATTAAAGTAAAACTGCCAAAGGCTAAAAATAATATAGTTTTTCTAAATTTTAGCTGAGGCATTTTACTTACAATAATAATAAGGCATGCAAGTATGGTCACTAAAGGTTGAAAAAGATTTGATGGCAAAGTAAACATCTCGTTCCTTGTTGTTTTTAAATTTATTTTACAAATAAAGTAATAAACTCATTATATCGTCTTCTTATTTAATTGACGAACAGAACTTGTTTATAAATTCATATTTTTATTTCAATGATAGTAAATTAAGTTTTAAATTTAAAAGAAACATGTACGCTTTTTCTTACATACATTCGGGAAATTGGCGTCTTTTTATGACGTGATGAATTGCCTATGATGAACTCATCAGGAACAGGAAGTTCCGAAACGTAAAACAACAATAATAAGTTTAAGCATCAGGACGTGAGGTATTACAGGAAGTGTACCTAGTAACGAAATACGAAAAAAGCCCAACAGGATGTTGGGCTTTTTTCATTTTGTATTAATAAATTTGTTTGCCGCCTAATGCTGTGCAATCAACTGGTGTATTCCATTTTACGGCAGTTCCTGTAAGTACTGGACGTACAATACGCCACGGCCAGAAACCAAATCTTTGGCTTTGATGATAATTAATCACCACATCTGCACCGTATTTACGAGCAACGATCGCTAATTTAGGTTTTACTTCTTCAAAACCACCATAGGTTCCTTTCGCGGCTTTAATACGTTTAATAGATTTATAGTGCTCTGCTGAAGGAGTACCCTCAATTAAGCAAATGGGTGGGTTTGCAGTAGTTTGCATTTGAGCTTGAGATGTAGTGTCTTGAGCATATGTTGTTAAAGGCAAAGTTAGAAATAAAGCAGGTAAAATAAAACGAAGTTTCATATTTTTCCGTATTGGTATCTTAATGAATTAAAGTTTATAAAATAGGTCTTATTCATATGACCTTATTTGGGGGCGCATTATAATCATATCTTTTTAATATTTCTTATTTTAATCTTATATTTTTTAATAAATTAGCAGCATCCTGTTTTGCTTTTAAAAGAGAAAATGTGTTTTATAAATTTATTTTGAAGCTTAAGTTTATAATAAGTCTTTATTAAAAACAAAAAACAAAGCCTTTGACAAGAATTGTCTATCCCAACTATTATCCTTAAAAAATATTCTTAATATGTTATTAATTATGATGAAGAAAATATTATCTACTTTAGTTATTGGTTTATGTCTCACTCATCCAACCTTTGCACAGCCTGCTTCTAGTGAGTCTGTAAAAGAATTAATGAAGGTCACAAAATCCCAAGATTTATATAAACAAATGAACTCGTACATTGAGCAGATGATTTCAAAAACAATCTCTGAAGTTGAAATACAACAAGGTAAACCCCTTAATTCACAACAAAAACAGGTCGTGGCAAATTTTGCTAAAAAGTTCTCTAACATTACTGTAGAAGACATGGGTTGGGAAAAACTTGAGCCTGAATTTACTCGTATTTATGTGACAAATTTCACTCAAGAAGAAATCGATGGATTAATTAATTTTTATAAATCACCAGTTGGTCAAGCAGCCATAAACAAAATGCCTCTAGTGATGGAGCAAAGCATGAAATTGGGCCAAGATCTAACTAAAGAAGCTATGCCTAAAATTATAGCCGCAGCAAAAGAAATGGTTATTGAATTAGAGAAATATGAAAAATAATTTGAAGGGTGTGGATCAATAGGTCTGCACTCAATTTTTTGGTAATAATTATAAATCTTTAAGTATTTCAAAATTTACAGACAACAAAAAACCCCATAAATTAAATATTCATGAGGTTTAATGATGGTGCCGACACACGGATTCGAACTGTGGACCTACTGATTACAAGTACGAACAAGTATCTATATATTTATTAATAAAAACAATGATTTGTACTTATTTGTTGATGGGAAATTCAATAGAATCAATGAGACCTGATATTTTTGCTAAAGTATTGAAAGTTAAGGGAGTAGGTTGGTGAATACCAAAATCTCTTGTAAAACGATGATGGCTAAGTAGAAGAAAAATAACAGGCATAATTAATAATAGACCATCACCAGACCATATCTTTTTTGACTTCGAGTTGATGGACCGTAAACAGAAAATTGAAGAAAACTAACACTTTTCACAGAGTACCATAGCGGACCTTGATCAAAGCGTAGAGCTATTGAAGAAAATGAGATAGTACCGTCAAGTGCTGTTTTTGCCTTCAAATAGAAATACAGTGAGTTCAACTTGATTAAATTTTTATGGATAGGGATGAGTAAGAGGGGGAGCACGGGATTTATTTTTTCTTTTATATGAATTTCTCCCCCTAAATTTTACTATTTTTTCATAATTTTCAGAGAGATTTTGAGATTTACAATGCGGAAAGTATTTTCCGCATTTGTATTCTCTGCTCTCCGAGAGATTGATGAGAGAAGTCTCTATGATCAGAGAATACAAATGGAATGGGGAGAAGAAAATTTACTCAAACCTTTGAAATTTATATTGCTAATTCTCAATTGGACTATTTTCTAGTTCTGTAGGATTAAATTCTTATCCATAAACTGTATATATTGTTTATTTACCTTCAATTATTTAGTAAATAATTTTATATTTATATCGAATATAACTAGAAATTAAGGCGTCATTCTATGACGTTATTGGATTTTAATTATTATAAAAAAATAATATTCTGTGATTTATATAATTAATAGGTAGGATTAAGCATGACTCAAAATTTATCCATATCACTTAGAGGGTTCAATGATGAAAATATAGCGAAATTAGTAGGAAACTCCATCTTATCTTGCTTCAATCAAATGAATGAGTATATAGATATCAGTAGATTAGAGCTCATAAGCATTGGTTGTTCTGAGGAAGATTATACTTTTTTATTGTCAGAATTCAGGCATGAATTAAAAGCAACAAATGATGCCCTAGCAGTAGGTGCAGGGATGACAGTAGTTTCGGATCCTAAAGATTTAAAATTCAGAGTTTTCTTCAGTGGATTAGGTATTTGGGGGCTAATAAAAGCACATTATGAGAATGATGAAAGTTTATTAGATAGTGCAATTCATACTATTTCACATGAATTTATGCATGTCTATGTTGGAACGGAGCTTTACACAAGCTATCCAGAGTTACTAACGGAAATTATACCTCAAAACATACATGAAGAATTGAAGTGGAAAACGATTTTATCATGTTGGGAGGAATACAGAGTATGTTCACTATGTGCTAAATTCGGTGAAAATCCTTATGAGGGATATACAGATATTTTAGAAAATACTTTACTGAATTTTGAAGATAATATTTTAAAAGCAAAATCAGAAATATCAGATTGGGGTGTATTATTAAGAAGACTATATGGCGTAATACATACATTACTTAAATATTCATCTTATTATTTGGGAACATGTATTGGATTAGAGATTGATTATAGGGAAACGGATATTTATATAAAAAAAATAAGTAGATCTTGGTTCTGCAGGTATTTTGATCGACTATTTGATGCTCTTAGTGAAATGGCTCAGTGTTTTAATAGCAAATCCTATGATATGAATAGATTTTTTGATATAGCTGAAATATTAGTTGATATTTCCATGGAATATAAAGTACTTGTAGATGAGAAAGAAGATAATTCGGTCTGGGTCCAATTACTTCATTAATATAGAATATAAGAATGATTTTTATTTTCTGGAGAACAGTTTTGATAGAGAGGCCGTAAGAGCGTCTAGATTAATTGGTCTAATAGTGAGAAGGTAAAAAAACACAGATTTACCAAAAATTAAGAAAGAATGGTACTAATAAAAACTAAGTATCTTTACAGCAAATTGTCATCTATTCCCTTTAGCATAACTGTTAAAATAAAACAAATAGGGATGGTTTTATCGTTCCACAAAACAATGTATAATGTTCCACATCTTTAAGTGGCATTTTTAGGAGGTTGCTATGACTACAAAAAAAATTAGCCCAATGCAAACCCTATATACAAAGCTACAGAGTCTAGGATTTCCCCAAAAAACGATTAAGCAGCTTCTGCCCGAATGGTGGAATGATGATATTGCTAAGACACCTGCTGGTTTGCAAGAAGCATCATTAATATTATCTAAGTACTTAAGTATCCGATACAGTAGTTTGGTCGGCGAAGGTCAACCATGTTTTAATTTACCTCAACATAAATTTAAACATGCTAAAAATGTTCAGGAACATGATTTAAATAAAGCTGTTGTTCTTTCTTCTCTTGCTGGAAGACTGACATTGGAAGCTTATGACTCACCTTTAGCTCAATTAGAAAGTTTATCTGCTCAAAGTATTCGTGAAACATTACTTAGTCGAAATTTTCCATGGATAAACTTTAATATCTTACTCGATTATTGTTGGGAAATTGGTATTCCTGTTATTTTTGTGGAGAATTTACCTTCACCTAAAATGCAGGGATTAGCCTTACAGTTGGATAGTCGGCCTGTTATTATTCTTACAAGTAAGCATAAGCATGGTTATTTAGTTTTTCATTTAGCGCATGAATTAGGGCATATTATTTTAGGGCATGTTACAAACGATCACTGGATTATTGATGAAAAAATTAATGAATATAGTGATGAAGATAATGAACAAGCCGCTAATAAATTTGCATTAGAATTATTGACTGCTAGTGGTGATGCCGCATATAAGTCACAAAGTAAGTTATATCCAAGTACCTTAGCAAGTTCTGCATTAAGCCTAGGGCGTGATCGTAAGGTGGATCCATTCCACATTGTTTTGAATTATGGGCATACAAATAAGTGTATGCCAACTGCGAATAGTGCATGCCAAACCTTAGTAAAAAAACTAAGTCTTAGTGAATCCGATCAAGAAATTGCAAAATCAACTTTTATGCAATACGTTGATGTAGATCGCCTTGATGATGAAAAAGCTTTACGCCATCTCATTGGGGTGTAAATGTGATTGTATTTGCTGATAATGATATTTTAATTAAATTAGCTGGTTGTGATTTACTTATCCCATTCTGTGAAGCTCTACAAATACAGGAAAATAACTTTTTTGTTACACCTAGTGCAAAATTCGCGATTCCAAAACAAAGCCGAAAGAAATTGAGTGACCCACAGTCTCTTCAACAATTAACTGAATTTCTTGGACGTACAAGTACTATTCAAGAGGCTATACCACAGGCTGAACTCTTAGATGAATTAATCGATACTCCAAACATTGATGGCGGCGAAGCTCAATTAATACTTTCAGTTCATAATCAGCCCACCTCTAAACTTGCTACGGGCGATAAGCGTTGTTTAGCATCGCTATTAAATACACCATCTTTAAGCGAAATTGCAAATAGCTTAACTGGTCGTGTCTATACTTTAGAACTAGCTATGCTTATTCTTATTGATAAATTAGGTTTTGAGGCTGTAAATCAAAAAGTAATACAGCGGTGTGTAGAAGATGGTACATTAAACCTCGCTTTTGGTGATCAGAGAGCTGTTGACCATGCAATTGAATGTTTATCTTCTTACTGCTCTGAATTAAAATTATTATTGGCAGAATCTCATTTATTAAAAAGTATCTAATTCAATCAGATCAAGAGAACTCTCAGATTAAGCATAAGAGTTGTACTTCCTTATTCTGGATAATACTTATCGTTAAACACCTTAATAATGCAGTATTTTGAAAGAAGTGCTATCAGTTTATCAGCAATGGACGATCAACTTTTATATTAAGTTTTCTTTTATGCTCAATTTTTATCAATTGATGGATTTTAGAAAATTAAAATATAGCCGTTAGAGTGATCAAAAGGCTGTAACGGCTATCGATTTTTAATAAAGCTTATCTAGATACTTTTATCATGTATTCAGTCTTAACTTTTTCAAAAATATATTCATAGTATGCATCATGATTATTTTTAATTTCGATACTAACGATGTCACTAACACGTTCATCTCGAATCCAAAAATCTCCATCAAAGATGTAGCAAGTGACCCTAATGAATGGAAGTTTTCTACCATCTGCTTTGTTTGGAGCACTGTAATAAGGGGCTGATTTTACAAAGAAGTACCCAATGACAAATGGTAGTTTTCTACTTAGTTCTAGCAATGCTAAGAATGATGCTTTTGATGAGAAATGTGTATCTACAACTTCAATTGCAACAAATGGGTTGTGATTAGTACAATTCAACGTATTAGGTCTACCTAATAAATCAAATCGTACATAGCCATTTTCTGATACAGCGAACGAAACTTCATCCTTCCATTCATAATCTTTTATAGTTTTAATAGTATGAAGTTTTTTATCTGTAAAGCTACGGAAGAAATAGGATTTTAACTTTAGAGACGGATTCGCCTTTAAATATGAGAGAAGACTCTTAATGGTTCGATCATGTTCTTGAGAGTCTTTCTGTCTGTCTAGATTATGTCGTACAACACCTTTTCTATAGAAATGAGGTAGATCCTCTCTATTTCTAATGAATAATTCATAATTACAATCTTCTGAATCATATAATTGCTGAGTTCTAGCAAGTGCTAATTTTTCTGGATCTCTTAACTCCTGCGGTGTAATTGTTATCCAAATATCGTCTTTTTTATATGAAGCTTGTTCATGTAAAGGCATATTTCTATCTTTTTCCTTGTGAATGTCAGCATTAAAGTAGCTCAAAATTTAATGGTAGAACAACAAGTAACCGAACATTTACGACAGCTTATGACGTTTATGATTTTTGATAAGATTTATAGGAAGGATAAAATAATTTTATTTATTTAAAGAATATAAATGAAAAGCTAGCTAATTTTTTATAGTTAAAAGACCTGTATAAATTTCACTTATGCAATTTGTTATTAAGTAAAATAATTACTACGTGGGACTATTATGGAAGTTTCTATTTGCTCGGCAATGTCCCTTCCAGAAATTCGTCGTACAGCAGAGGCAGCTATAAATTGAGCTGAAAGAGCTAAAGAAATAACTTCTAATCTAGTCAAATTTGTTTCACGATAGCGGTCACTTACATAATCAGGAAATTTACTTAACATCGTTAGTATTAACTGATCATCTCTATGACTTTTCTCTTGGATCATTCGTTGTGCAAGCTTAACAAGATTATGTCCAAATAATTTTGAGTTTCTTAAATCTTTCTCAGGAATCCCAAGATATAAGAGAGTGCCTTTAATAGCTAATTCGACAGTTAAACAGATAGGTTGGAGTATTGGACTGCTAATTGCCCCTGTCTGACAAAGGCTTTCTGCTACTAACTTTAACTGCTCAGATGCGAGCCCCCAATATGTTTTAGAGGTGTTGTCACTTTCATCTATACCATAGAAAAGATCATACATATCAGCAAAAGCGAAAGCAGATCGGTTAGCAATTTCTAGGCTTCCACGACACCACTTACTCCATTCTTGATGGTTAGAAAAACCTAATCCTTTATCGATAGAAATATTTACTGAGCCAAATATGACGGCAATAGTTACTTTTTTAACTTGATCAACAGATGCAACTAAACCTGTTCCCATACCAGGCCAAGTATATTTTACTTCAGGAATAAGACGTTCATATGCTTCTTTAATTTCTATTACTAAAGGATTTTCCATAAAATTTATAGAAAAGTTTTTACCAAGAATCTCTTTAGCTGCTTGAAGTGGACGGGCATGAAATGGAATACCTTCTTTTGCAAAATTTTCGTCTACTTTAAGAATATCGGCATTTGTAAATTTCATCATATCCCCAGTCTTTAACTTAGCTTTTTCCTCATGGAAAAGTTATGAATATAATATATGAAGACAGTTGAGTTTGAGCTAATGAGTAAAATCTTTTACCCTAATAGATTTCCCCATTTTTATTAAATATTAATATCAAGATATAGTATAGAGTGAAAAAATCTACTATTAATATAGCTTAAGAGGTTAATTTATATAGAAGATATACAATGATCGATTTACCAACTAATCAAAAATCATTAGAAGAAGCTTTAAATTTAAGTGAAGAAATACTTGATGGAATAGAGTTGGGAGAGGCTTCTTTAGTAAGTTGCACTTTAAAAGCCAGTCGATTGGCTAGACTACTTAATGACTTTGATCATCAGAGAATTTTTGCTTTTGAAAGTAGTGGTTACCCTAATACTCCTAATGGGGTAAGTCCTGACATTTGGAAACTTTGTCAAAAAGCTAAAAGAGTATATACAGTAAAAGAAACTAAGGATGGTGTTGAAAAAGAGGAGGAATATACAAGGCTTGATTCTCTTGGAGCTGTAGAGACAGAAATTGAAGCATTAAAAGAAAATTTACGAGTAGCCTATGATCCCAATATATCACTGAGTTCAGCCAATCCCTCCCAGTTTGTAGGTTTAGGGAAAACAGGAAATGCAGATGAAAGGCAGAAATTGAGAACTCGTATTTTACAACTTTCGAAATTATTAAATGAAAGACGGGCCTTTCTTTATGATTATGTCGCTAATAAAAATTATGAATTAAAATATTCAAAAATTACATCAGATATTTTCTCTCGAATTAGAGGAATTGTTGACTCAAAGATAGGAGATCTTATACCTCTTTCAGTTCAAAAGTTTTCATCTGTTTATGAAAATTTAAATTCGGAAAATACTGAAGATTGGTCTAATGCAGTACATAGTTGTCGTAGAATTTTACAGGATACAGCTGATGTAATTTATCCATCTAGAGAAGATAAGGTTATAGATTTAGGAAATGGTAAATCTAAAACTATTAAGCTAGGTCCAGATAATTATATCAATAGACTAATTGCATTCGTTGAGGAAAACACTGATTCCAAAAGATTTGAAGAGATCGTTGGTTCTCATATGAAATATTTAGGAGAAAGATTAGACGCAATTTTTCAAGCAGCTCAAAAAGGATCACATGATATAATTTCCTCTAGAGAAGAAGCAGATAGGTATGTGATTTATACTTATTTAGTTATTGGAGATATTTTATCTTTAGATGATGGAATTCAAAACTTAAAACATGAATCAATGGTTTCATAATCTACTCAGAATTTATATAAATGAGTAGCTAAGAAATGGCACATAGTGTGCCGTTTCTTCTTAACATCAATCGATATCATCTAATAGTGTATCTTCATAACCTGTACGAGCGTTATACCTTATATTGTTAATCGTGATGAATTTTTTCTGCCTAACTGAAACATCATAAAAGCTATACCCAAACGCTGTTAAGTTTAAGAATTTAATTTTCTTATGCTTGTAATGTTTCTTGTCATTAAAAATTTTTACGTGACAATACTTCTTAAGGAAATTGATAGATTTCCCGTCTTGGAAAAAGATCGAATCATCATCAAATACTTCAATGTACTGAGACGGATACTTTCTTAGTGTTTCAAGAAGAGGCTTTGTGTTAGAAATTCTTTGAAGTGCTGTATTCATTAGCTGCGTAATATCATAATAGCTGTGAGTTTTATTTCTAAAATCTTTTCGATCAAAAGCTTTTCTTAAGTGCTGGATGACGCTGAGGACTATAGGGTTATTTTCATATTCATGAGATATCTTAATAACATGATTTGTTCTATTTGCTATAAGGCTTTCTTGTACATCTTTCAGATTATCTAACTTTTCTGAAAGAATCATGGCTTCATCAAAAATACCTTTATAGATAGGTTCCTCTTCTATCTCATAATAAATACTGTCATCATCAAATATTGAATCCTCTATTTTTTCTCTTAGGTTTTTAAAGCCTTTAGTAGTTCTTAGGCACTCAAAAAGTAGATCTATGACTTTTGGAATACCTTCCTCACGACGATCTTTTAATGTTTTCTCACTCTGTTCAAAAGCATTCCTTATTGCTTCAGGAATTAATCCATCTGAATTGATGATCTTGACTGTTCCATTTGGTAAAAGCTGTAATAGCCGATATTTAAGGTAATTGAGATTGCTATAGCATTGCTGAATATCTAATCGATAGAAGCGAGCCACGATACTTGCTGTATTGTGCCTGATAATATTGTTATCTGACCAAAACCCTTTACATTCGATGAGGTCAGTTGTCAGACCGTTCATGATTTGGGTTTTATCAATTTTAGTATTAATAATATCCGAAAATTCTTTGAACTTTTCTTTATCTAATGAAAGTTCTATGCCATGTAAAAAAGCAATCAGTCCCATATAGTTACTTTTATTCGATTTCCTATATTTTGCAAATAGCCTTTCGCAATTAGTTTCATAATCATCAATCGGGCTAGGTAAGTGAATATATACAGGTGGTGTTGCTGTCCGTAATCGTCCTATGAATTGTACTATTTCTTCTGGATGAGCATTGTTGCCAATAATATGTACACTATCGACCTCATCATTACTATTCTTTAGGTTAATTGCCTCATCTAATATAGAAGTACAAATGACTACATCAAATTCAGTGTTAATACGCTCAAGACTCAATAAATCCATACAGCTATGACTAGTAATCTGCTCACGATTAATCAGTTGGGTTTTATATCCTTTTTGCTCATACATCTCTTTGACTTGATTGGCTAACTTGATGTCATTAACACGTGCAATGACTACCTTTTTCACATTTTGTTTGCGATTTTTTTCTAAACGTTTTTGTACTTCCCATATCCATGAGAGAGGTTCTGCCGTTTGAGGATTAATAATCCTGATACTTCTTTTATTATTAGATATTTTTGAAAAACTATAAAAGTGACTGATTTGAATATCTAATTTTTCAAAAAGATACTTGGTTAATGTTGCCGTTAGAAAGAGTACATGATCAAATTTTTGAGATTGAATGATGTGCAGTATGGATTGAATAGCCTGTTCCCTATAGTAGCCTACGGCATATAGTTTTTGAGCTTCATCTACGACGATGACAGCATCCTTTGATAAGTGAGGAGCGAATTTAGAAAATTGATCATAGGTCATTACCAAATGTTTTTTGGTAATCGACTTAATTTCATCTTTAGGTATATTTTTCTTACCATGAATAAAAACGAATCGATCACTTTGATATAGGTCTTCTAACTGTTTTACTTGTGCGACTAAAGGGCATAAGAGAATAACTTGCTTCGACTCTGATAAGGTTTCTAATACATAGGAGCTTTTGCCTGTTCCAGTACCTCCAACAATTAAAGTATTTCCATGTAGTAGTGCTGGGATTTCATCAGCAATAAACTGCTTAGAATTAAGATGAAACTCTATTGGTTTAGGTAAATTTGACATAAAAAATCCTCTGGATATGCCTGTAAGGGCATATCCATTCAAAATTTAAAATAAGTGAGAAGAGGTTTAACTAAGCGACATTCGCCGTTGGAATTGGGTGAGTACTCTGGGCACGTATAGCAGCAGCAACTTCCTCTGAAGCTTGTTTCAATGTGCTGGACTGTAAATGTGCATAGCGCTGAGTAGTCTGTGGTGAGGCGTGACCTAACAGGTGCTGAACGACATATAGGCTTTGGCCACTGTTCACAGCTAAACTGGCAAAGTTATGCCTTAAGTCATGGATACGGATATTTCGAATCGAAGCAGCTTTCATGATGCGTTGGAAGGTCTTTCGCATGTCGTTAAACGGTTGACCTGTCATCGGGTTCGCAAAAATAAATACATGCTGCCGTGATAATGAATGCAGAATCGTTAGTGCATCCTGATTCAAAGTAATACGTCGAGCCTTTCCAGACTTGTTTTCACCTAAAAGCCAAACACCTGTAGTGAGATCAACATCAGCCCACTTCATGTCCATTGCTTCACGCTTACGTACTCCTGTAAGCAGTAAAAACTTGACGATAGCGACAATAATCAAGTTGTCTATGCCATGCTGATGCGGTGCATTCAGCACATCCATTAAACGCTTGATCTCTTGAGCATTGAGATAACGCTCAATCTGATTATTTTCCTTAAATTTAGCTACCTTGCTTACAGGATTAACCTGTATCAAGTCATGATTAATTGCCATGTTGAACATGACAGAGAGCAGTGCCCGAACCCGATTGATTGAGGCATTCGTTAAGCCTTTTGAACGAAGTTCAGTCAATAGCTTATTGAGCATCCCAGCATTGATATCTTCAAACGGATAATCTCCAATGACTGGTAAAATATGCATTCGTAATTTTGCTTCATCATCCTTATAAGACTTTTTACGCATCTCAGCACTTGGCATATAGATCATTAAAGCAAACTCACGCAATGTATTTGCAGGTTTTACCTCATCTTCGAATGGCGCTAGGCCTTGAGCGATTCGTTGATGAAATCCTTGCATTTGAGAGATCAGTTTCTCTAAGTTTTGGTCAAAATCAGCATGAGAAAATGTACCTAAACTTTTTGAGATTTTCTTACCTTGAAAGGTTAAACGCGCTAGAGTACGTACGTGGTGTGCTGTAATCACAAAGCGTAATCCAGTCACTTTTAGGTCTGGACGATACTTGCGAATATCAAACTCTTTACCCGATTCAAATTGGTTGAGTTGGGTATTTTTCTCTAAAAACTTTACCATTTTTTGGTCCTTCTATTGATGTGCCAAAAAAATAATATGTGTTTAAAAAAGGGTTAAAAAACCAATATTTATTTGATTTTTTAAATCCTGTTTGTTGATTCGATTTAATTAATCTAGACAAAAATAAGGCGTACTAATCCCTGATCGTTAAACCATAAATTCATTACTTACAGAGAAAGTACGCTAGGGGAAAGTGAGTTATGGCGTTGTAAAATTACAACTTAAAAAAGACCTTGATGTATCGGCAAAGTCATCAGGAGATTTCGTTAAATTTAAACGAAAAGAATTATCAGGAGCATCTGCTAAATCAAAAAATTTATAGATAGTTTTAAATATTAATTTATCACTTTTATCAAATAAATATAAAACGAAGCCAGATAATGGATCATCTTCTTTAATACGATAATCAAGAAAAATAAGTGTAGAGGGATTAGAGTGGGAAAGCATTATCTCTAAATCGTCTATACAAAGGGGATTAAAACTTTCACCTTTCACGTTTCTCCAAACTTTTTCCTGCCAGTCTAAGCCTATCATTGCATTACAATTATTTTTCTTAATAAACTTAGACATATGATGAGACAGAGTCCACATAATTTGTGATAATAAATAATCAACGAACATACTTTCTGCTTGTGAAGACTTATTATATGCAATATTGCAGGTAGCTTTAAGATCAGGAAATCTAAGAGACTTCTTACTTATTTTTTTTGTAGTAGATGATAAATATCTTAAGTTTCTGCTGATTAACTTATTATTAAAAACATCTTTAATCTCTTCATCATAGAAATAGTCATAAAGTATTTTTTTACCAACCTCTGTAACATGATATTCATGTAGTAATAAGTCATCTGTATCTTCATAAAAATCAGGGTAATTTTTAGGTTGAGGAGTGATGTACATAATAGTGTTCCTTTAAATGGATTGGGGAGGCTTGAGCTAAGAAATAAATTCTTCATTGAATGCTCAAGTTGGGCCACTATAACAAATATAGTTTTTTACCTATAGTTGGGTGTATTTCTTTATAATTAATTGATATTTTTAAATAATTATTGTATTTTTAAATATCAATACAAAGGAGAATATCGGAGTTTAAGCTTAATAACTCACCATCAAAAATTGGTCCTCTTCCAGTTTTTAGTGAAGGAATAAACGTACCTTTAGTTTTGTAATTTTATGTAAATGTATTCTAATGAAAAAAGAAATTGAGAAATTCTTGTCAGAACGTTATGCAGAAGAAAAGGAAACTAGTGCACAAAGATTACGAGCATTTTTTCCTGAGTTATCAAGAAAAACTGCTTACAACTATATAAAGAAATTTAAAGCGAACAGAGAGCATGGTATACCTTTGCAAAATAAGAGGCAGAGGTTAATTTCACGAAAAAAGTTTGCCGAATTTATGATTGAGTTATTAAAAAATGAAGGTTTTAGGTCTTCAAAAGATTTATATGAAAAAGTACTTAAGATTAATGGAATATCTCGTTCAACGTTTAATTCTTATTTTAAGGAGTTTAGAGATAAACATAAGCCGAATCGAAAGAAATATAAAAGAGTTATTTATAAAAGCAAAAATAAATTTATAGGGTTTTATACGGTAAAAAGACAATCTAAAAAGAACCAAGACAAAATGAAGAAATAAAGATCTTCGGACTGCTAAAACGTTTGCCTATTTATTCTTAAAACTCATTAGTATTTGATTGATGTGTCTTAATAAAAAAAGACCTTAAGCTATTAAAGCTTTAAGGTCTATCAACGGTTCTGTTAGTAATCACTTGGTAATAGAATTGTTGTTAATGTCCTATCTGCCTCAGTGATAACCCAAATTTTCTCATTGTCAAAATTGTAGCTTGAGAGAATCCGGAGATCCTCAATCAAGGCCTGTTCATTTGCTTCACGGTCAGGTTCATCTAAATCACCCCAGTCGCCATGTTGATGTCGATGAAGTAAATCGAAAGGAGTAATGTATCTTTGAGTCATGAACTCTACTGCATTTTTAGTAGCCACGACTTGTCCCAAAGCGAATAAGATATGCCTTGTCATAAAATAGCCTTAGATAAAAATTAGTAAAAGGTTTGGTAGGGGAGTGTGCTGTAAACAGCTTTAGATCGCTGTCAAAGAATGATTGTCGAATATGTCTTCCGGAACATAGATTAATATGCCTTCATTATCATTGAGCAATACATAAACCTCATACCAGTTCTCTTTCTTTTCGATATATTCCACTTCACCTAAGTGAAGCTTATCGCTAAGGCTAAAGGTCAGATTGGCAAGTGGTTCAGATAAATCAGATTCATCTTCACAAATAATAAACCACCCATGTAGGGTGGCTTGATAAGGTTCATTATACTGTTGCTCTAAAGTCAGGATGTGATTGGAAATATTTTCCTTAATCGCTTCATTCTCTAGATGTGATAAATCATCTTTGGTCTTAATGCATTTCATCATGCGTTTCTTCCCCAACTTCGGATCCGATAGATTGATTCTTAGGTTTTGGACCACGTTTGGCAGGAATCTTAGTCACTATATTCTCTTGAATATCAGTTTTACCTACCATTTCTTCAAGGCGAAGAGGCCATAATTCATATTCCTCTATCACTTCCAGTAAACGGGCTGTTTGGGGATGTAAGCGAATAACCTGTTGATCAACTAAAACTGCACCCAAGAAACTATAGTTATTGACTGATTTGCCAATGAATAAGCCTTTCAAGGCAGTTGCATGGAAGGGCTTCCCTGACTGCAATAATTCTTTGATCGTTTTGAGGATGTCATCTACCTTGATGAGTTCAGAACTAAATCCACCCGATGATTCATTATGGCTCAAAGCAATACCAAGAGATAAATCCTCATTGTCTTGCCAAAGTTGATAATGCAATTGACCTTTAGAGCGTTCAGAAAGCTTGTTGCAAATAAAGGTTTTGATGAGGGTTTGATTCACTTTGTCGAATACACGTTGTTGCATGTTGAAATTCCTTAGAAATAAAAAATCCCGATGACCTGTAAAGATCATCGGGACTAATAAATTGATAATAGATTTAGTTATCTGCGCTGTTCAACCTTTTGTACTTCACGTTGTACGCAAGCATTCCAAGGGGGGGAGCTTTCAACATATTGAGAGCAATTTTTCAAAGCACCCATAGAAGCCTGTTGCATAGTGCCAAGCATTTGCCCATATGCATCAAGATCAGCAATTGAGACATCACCTGCACGTTTGGTTTGAGTCGTAGACTGACGTTGGGTAGTTTGTTCAGCTTTCCTTTGCTGTTCCAATGCTTGTTGAGCGCGAAGTTCCTGCTGCTTCAACACTAAATATTCTTCTTTAGTATTAAAGTCAGCAAAGCCAGTAATTTCTCCATCAGCGTTATATTTCAAAGCTCGCCAGACAGTTTTACCTTTTTCAGTTACAGGGATAATACCGTCAGGCGAACTTATGATTCGTTGAGCCATTTCCTGTTGTTGCTGAGCTTGATAAGAAACCACCAATTCATTAGCAGAATTAGCAACTTGTTGAACATCTGGATTACCAGAGAATGTAGCTACTGCAGTCAGTGCAGAGCTAAGTAAATTTGAAAACCCCATCTTTATGCACCTTATATTTTCTCGTTAGAAAGTGAAGACTTAGTTCTGATTTCAGGATTAGTTACATATTACATGTATCTATATTGGGTACAAAATATATTGTATCGATAATAGGTACATGACAGCAAGTATTAATACCCCAGAAATGCAGGCTTTAACTAAGTGGTTGAAGCAAATGCGGGAAGAACAACATCTCACTATGCGAGCATTAGCTGAACGCATGGGTAAACCGCACTCGTATATTCAAAAGGTTGAACAAGGTGAACGTCGGTTAGATGTTGTCGAGTATGTGTGGTATTGCCGAATACTTGGAATTACCCCAGAGGAGGGGTTAGAGCAGATTAGGCAAGCGATTCCAGCATAAAAAAATTGATATGGATCATAATAACTATTAAGAAGAGACCTATTTGTTTTGGTCTTGAGGATCAAGATCAATTAAGCGAATACCCTGATAAGGGTCAATATTCAAGGCTTGGCAATAATAAATAAATTCAATGACCTCCAAGCGATAATCACCATGTTCCACATCTTCAATGTATTGCAAAGGTTTTCCAAGCTTATGAGCTAATTGCTGTTGAGTCAGCTCATTGAGTTCACGTTGCTGTTTGAGCCACTCTTTCAAAGCTTTCATTTTCATCTCCATGTACTTAGATCATAACCCCAACTACAGCATGTAGTTTGGTGAGAACATGCGTATCTTGGTCATTGCAGATACGAATAGCATGTGCAATGGATTGAATTTGTGGATGAGGAATTGATGCAAGGATGTCGGAAACAGTATCAAGCTCAGGAAAGTATTTCTTCATGGTCACTCCTTGGTTAATAGACCATGTAGATAATATCTATGCAAATTCAAGACAAATACAGAAACAGTTCTCTCCATCCATAAGAGCCAAGCGATTTTCACCCCATAAAAAGAGTGGTTATTTTAAAGAAAATCCCCACAACCATCAGGTATTCCCCCTTGATGTCCAGTCCGAAACAGGAAATACAAGTAACCTTAAAAAACTCCCTAAATGCCATACTAAAAACATCCATCAACAAAAGCAAAAGAAAGCCCCTATTAATCAGCTGAGTAATAGGGGAGTAATTTGTTTATAGGCCTGATAATGCTATTCAATAATGTTTAGGAGTTAAGTTAGCTTCTCTCTTCTGATCTACTGAAATAAACTATTTTGTATTATTTAGTTGGTACTTCAATATTTAGCCTTATTTATGGGTGATTAATTTGATCAATAAATTCTGATAAATTCTCAAATTGGTTAATATTTCTGAAGGCAATATAAACTGCTAAATAGGAAATATAAATAAATCCTCTTAAAAATTGTAATTCGGATTCATTAAGTATTTCTATCGATTTACGTTTTTTTATACGATATGCCTCTCGTACATATTGTTGAACATTAATTGATTTATCATTTTTAATAAGATCTTTCATTCTTTTCTCTATAGTAAATTCTATAGGTTCAGCTGAGTGTTTTAGAAGAAGGTTTTCAATTGATAGCAAGCAATAGGTAAGACGATCTATTGGGTTGGATAACTTAGAACCCAAACTAAATAGTAATAAACTAGAACGAACAGTTGTAGAAAACTGATTTAATTTTTCAGGATATATAAGCGTTTCCAAAAGAGATAAGTCAGTTTGCAATTCTTTCTGTTTATTTTCAGAAATATACCAATCAAAAGAAGGTGAAAGTAGGTTTGAGGTGTAGCTGAAAGTTTCTGAATTATAAATAATTATTTTTGATACTGGCTTAATTTCATTTCCAAGTAAACTAATATTAACAGTAGATGGATATGATTTAGCCGCTGGAGATAAAAAGCATAAAAGATTGATAATAACTTCTGCAAGGGCTTGAGTATATTCACTTACTTTTTCTCTTTCTTTATTTACTCTAAACTCAAGAGCCGATAAACCCTGCATTTCTTTTCTCAAATCTGAAAACAATAATGCTGTTTGGTGCTGAGCCTGTTCACTTATCTTTGTAACTTGTAGTTCGAGCGAGTCAAATGTAGTTTTATTTAAAGGAATAATTCTTGCAGGCCCAAATTCAATTACCTCTTCAACTTGAAGGTTGGATATAGGTACCCATACAGTATATTCTCTAATACTTTCAGATATTGAAGAGAGTAGTTTTGTGACAAAATCTGTTGATTCTAGCCCGAGAAATCGTAAGCGGATCCATTTTAGTATCTCATTTTTTAAGTAATCCTCACTTAATGAGTTTTTAATTAATTCGAATTCTAATAGTTGTTTGATTAGCTCCTCTATATCAGCAATTGGTTCACCCATTAAGCCATAATTTTTATTAGATTTTTTAATAAAAAATACCATTGGAGTATTTTTATTGTATGTCCATAATATGGGAGTTTCTATTAGTTCTTCTATTTTTATGATAGCGCTAGGTATTCGATCACTAGTATGATTTTTGTTTAAAGGATCAGGGAATGATAACTCTTCTACTTTTGATAAAATTTCTAAAGTCTTGTCATTCAGTATAATTTTTGTATTGTCATCAAATAACTCTTCTTGATTTGATTCGGGTAATTTTTCAGAAGATTCCTCCTTATTTATCACAGAACCTTTATTCAGATCATGCGTGGAATGAAGCTCAGATACTAGTTTATTGTACTCAGTTAAGTCATTAGAATGGAAGCTATTAAGCTCATTGTTGAGCCAATTATGAAAATTGATAACTTTTTTTTCATAATCTGAAGCAAAATTATGAATATCAATAAAATCATTAGAATTTTCTAAATATCTTTTCGCTAGAGCTGTCCAACCTTTCCATTTTAATAATTCTTTAGTTTTTAATCTAATACCTGTTTTCATAGCTCCGTCACCATTACTTGTATTTGGATTAGATTTGAACTCCAAATACATTTCTGTAGGAGGCAGGCCATTGTGTAAAAGGAAATTACGTAAATCTTCCACAAATTTTATGACTGGTTCATTTCCAAAATCTAACTTAATTTTTTCGATATATTTATTATAAATTGATGTATTTTGATAATGTTCCTTCATAAAGTTTCTAGTATGTTCAACTAATGTTTTGGCAGAAGCTACAAAATTATGAACTAATCGTGTAACTTCGCGATGAGTCTGATTTCCAGCATCACGGTTTTCCGCCATCATAAGGTCTAATCCTTCATTAGGATCATTAATTCGTTGTGACAGTTGTAATAATTCTATTGTGTTCATTTGAAAAATATTTACTGAAAATGAGCGTTTGTATGTACGATTTATATGTTTATTTCCAGCAGACTCTCGAATAGTGTCATATGTATGCTTCCAGTTATTAGATTTATCACTCATTTTAAATATTTCTCATGAATAAAAATTATACTTCTTAGTATAATACTGAGAATTTGATAGAGGTCTATATTTACTTTTCTTTATTTAAAGTAGGGACTTACTAACTTCTATTAAATTTAGATATTATTGGGTTTAAAAAAGAAAACTCTATAGGAACTATGGAAAGAACCTAGTCCTGTTTGAAACAGGAAGTTCAAATAATCTTGAAAACTCCCCTAACGCCTTAAGTTTTCCATGCGTCCTGCTCTGTGCAGCGATAGCAACTATGAAAAGTTGATGTATCGACATCGCAATTCGCATGGAAAGCCAAAGAGCTGAAAACGGTGTGGGTAGTATGTTGGGGAGGGAAGTTGAGTAGGTCTAATGACCTATTTGGACCATCAGACTATTGATCAAATGGACCACAAAATAGTCCGTCGGACCAAAAATGAGCTAAACCTACAGGCAACAAAAAACCCCATAAATCAAATATTCATGAGGTTTAATGATGGTGCCGACACACGGATTCGAACTGTGGACCTACTGATTACAAGTCAGTTGCTCTACCAACTGAGCTATGTCGGCGACGTGGAATGAATTCTACAGTTTCTTTAAAAAAATACAAGCCAAAAAATGACCACTTAAATTTTTTCTATCAATTTTTAAATGTTTATGGGCTTGAGCTTTAGAAATAGCTTAAGACTTCAATACATAAATAAAAGAATCAACACGTTCGCCACTATTTAAAGTGACTTGGACAGGTACTCTTTCGTATTCTTCGCCTTCAAAGTCATCAAGTAATTTCCAGTTTGCATTTAAATGTTCTGAGCTAAAAACAAAACCTTGAACTTGATTGGTACTATCATCAAGCATAATTCCCGGATAGCCTAAATCAGCTCCCCAACCTTCATTATGTAAGGTTCCGTTGACCCAACCTTCTGCCCATTGTCCGCCAATATTTTCAAGTATATGTGCATTAGGACGACCTGGGCCTAAAGTGCCATAAACAAATAAACTCGACATGTGATTTTCCTTTAACTTAAAAATTAATGAGCTTTTGCGTGTGATATATAAACCACTAAAAATATTCCAAGTAACGACAGTACAACGGTTAAGCCTACGATTGCACTCCATCCACCGTGTAACCAGAACCAGCCACCTGCTGAGCCGACAATACTCGAACCCATGTAGTAAAACAGTAAGTACAGGGAACTGGCATGGGCTTTGGCTTGTTTGCTTTCAGCGCCAACGGAACTACTGGTAAGTGAATGGGTAATAAAGAACCCTGTGGTAATAAATGCAATCCCAATAATAATGCCGAAAAGAGAGGTGAGTAATGTCATGAGGCTACCCACAATCATTAAGGCAAAACCACTCATCATCATGGTTTTTTTACCGAAGCGGTCGGCTAGCGTACCTGCCAATGATGAAGACACCATACCGAAGCTATACGACAAGAAAATAAGGCTAATTTGAGTCTGACTCAGCGAATAAGGCACTCCACTTAAACGAAAAGTAGCGTAGTTAAACAAGGTCACAAAAACACTCGTGAGCAAGAAACCAATTGCAAACAGGCGTAGCAATTTTAAATTACTTAAATGTGTCAGCCACATTTGCAGGTGAAAATTTAAATTCAAACCCTTTTTCTGTACGAAATTACGCGAAGCAGGAAGTAAATTCAAAAAGGCAATCGAGCAAATAAAACAGATTGCGCCAAGTAAGCCTAAAGCAGTTCGCCAAGAAAAATATTCAATCAAAATGCCCATGCCGACACGGCCCATCATTCCACCAAAAGCCGTACCTGCAATATATAAGCCCATGGTTTTACCCAAGTGTTCAGGTGCGATTTCTTCGGCAATCCAAGCCATAGTTACGGCTGGTACGCCGCCAAGCAATAGACCTTCTAGTGCTCGTGCAATGAGTAAGCTATGCCAGTTAGGTGTAAACATAGCCACAATATTAAGAATAGCTGCACACAGCATTGAGCTGAAGATCACGCCACGACGACCAATTGCCTGTGAAAAAGCACTCGATAGCACAATTGAAATCGCTAAAAAGGCAGTGGTTAAAGATAGTGCGAGAGAGCTACTCGCAGGGCTAATCTGGAAGCTTTGGCTAAATGCGGGCAGGAGTGGCTGTACACAATAAATCAGAGAGAAACTGGCAAAGCCCACGAGGAATAAAGCAAATCCTGCGTGTTTATAGGCTTTAGTCCCTTTGTGAATCCATTCGCGGGAAAGAACAGAAGTTGCCTCAGTGTTTAAGGTACTGGGTGTAGATGAAGAACTCATATCATGACCATGACAGAAAGAAATAGCAGTGCTTGTGGGCATGCTGCATCGAGAAAATTCGATAAATTAAAATTAGCAATTTAGATGGTATTTTTCTAATATATTTAACAATAGGTCATGATATGTTTTATATATAGAGATGGAACTCAGACATATACGCTACTTTTTAGCAGTAGCAGAAGAAAAAAACTTTACCAGAGCTGCGCATCGTTTAAACATGAGTCAGCCGCCTTTAAGCATGCAAATACGCGACTTAGAGGAAGAGCTAGGCGCAGATTTATTTATTCGTTCACCACATGGGGTGGAGCTGACCGAAGCTGGGCTTGCCTTTTTAAATGCGATTCAGCCTGTACAACAACGTGTAGAAGATGCAGCGAACTTGGTTAAACAGGTAGCAAATGGTGAAGTTGGTCAATTGCGATTGGGTTTTACGGGTACATCTATGTTGAACCCCCTAATTCCTAAATGCATTCGCTATTTCCAGCAGCAATATCCTAAAGTGGATTTAAAACTTGAAGAAGCAAACACCTTGCTGCTCATCGATTTATTACTCGAAGACCGTTTGGATGTTGCGATTATAAGGTCACCACGCAATATTCCAGACAGTTTAATTATTCAAGAGTTATTGGCTGAACCCCTAATTGCTGCTTTACCTTCGGAGTCTTTTAATTTAGACGATTCATCACAAGAAATTGATTTAACGGCACTCCGAGAACTTGATTTTATTGTCTCGCCACCTTCAATTAGTGCAGGGCTTTTCGATGCGATTAAACAAGCCTGTCATGAGCGTGGTTTTGAACCAAAAATTGGACAAAATGCTCCGCAAATTGTGTCAATTTTATCGTTAGTATCTGCAAACTTAGGGGTATCTTTGGTGCCGGAGTCGACCAAACAATTGCAAATACAGGGCGTGGCCTATTGCTCTTTGAAAGCACCTGTACCTACCGTGGGTTTAGGGCTTGCTTATAAAAAACATGCCCCTTCACAAATGGCAATTAATTTTGCCAGTGTGGTGCAAGATATTCTCCATTTTAATTAAATATTATGAAAAGGCAGTTAAATTTTATTCAATATATAATTATTTATAGGTCTGGATTTATACAAAAATTATTTAATTTTGGTTGAAAAATAGGCTTATGAACGAAGTTTTTATCTATAAATTATAAAAATTATTATTCTATTTTTTTAACAAAATTTATGAAAACTTAATAATATTAAATATTCGGAAAAATTGTAAAATTTTTATATTAGTTTTATTAATAAATTAATTAATAGTTTGAATCTATTCTTAATTATAAATAATAAATCAATTGTTAGAGTTTTTTTGTAATTTAAATTTAAGCAAAGGTTTACTATAAGTTTTTATAATTTTAATTAATTTAATGAAAATAAAATTTTATTTTATGTCTATTTATTTTTTATTCTGTATTAAAGAATTAATATTAAATTAAACTGAATAATTATGTTTTTTTGGTGAGTGTTTTAATCAATTTTTAGGACGTGGATTTACGTTAAAGCAAATGCTACACTTGTGATTGATTTAGAAAGCTTAATATAAATAAAATTTTATAATTAAGGGAAATAATCAGATTTTAACTAATATATATATTTTATTGGTGGTTAAATGTTCGATAGTTATTTGTTTTGATAGTTAAAATTAGAAATATATGAGTTAAAAGTTGGGTCTTATTTTTTATTAATGGTTTGTATAAAAATGATTGATTAATTTAAATTTTATGAAAATTTTTTGTGTTAAATAAAAAGGTTAATATCATCAAAAATAGGATTAACTACTATAGAAATTATTATTGGAGAGAAAGCTGAATGAAATAAGTGAAATTTATTTATAAAGTAATATTGAAAATTTAAATAAAGGCTTAAAAATAAGTCTAATTTAAAAGTTTGTGAATGTATAAAGGAAATAAGGGTTTTTGTTGTGGTACAAATTTTAAATAATGATTTAATGTTAGCTGAGCAGATCGTAAAATTAATTTTTCATAAGCGACGTTTATTAGCAAATGACTCAGAGCAAGAGAACTTTCAAGAAGAAGCTTTTTTACATATTCAAAAAGTATTGAATTTTGTCAAAAATAAACAACCTATTCATATGATTTTACCTGCTTTTCCAGCTAAATCACCAAATAGGAAAAAAACTTTAGATATTTTTCCTGATAAAGGTGAGGAATTAGCTTTAGCAACATTGAATAAATTATGTGAAAAAATAAAAAATATTTATGCACCTGGAGCAAAGTTAACTATTTGTTCTGATGGAAGGGTTTTTGCTGAACTAGTACGAATCCCGGATGAGGCCATATCTTCTTATAAATATGATCTTATAGAGAGAGTGGGAAAACCTTATGCAGATAATATTGATTACTTTGATTTAGATGATGTTTTTCAAGATATACCAGAATATAGCACACTGCGTGAAGAGTTGATGGTTCAATATGGAGAGTCATTACTAAGCTTAAAACACCGATGTAAGCAAGAAAAACCAGCAGCTGAAATGTACCGCGGGATTTGTCGCTTTTTGACTGAGGATTTTTCAGGTCTTAATGAATTCAAAGGCTGGTCAAAAAACCAGATATTGAATGTAGCTCGTATGAATGCTTACCGGGTAATTCAAAGAAGCAATGCATGGACTAATTTATTGAAGGAGCAATTCCCAAATTCGGTTCGTCTTAGTATTCATCCACAACCTCGAGTTTCAGAAAAAATTGGAATATTTTTGATGGACTCGGATGACAATTGGCGTACACCTTGGCATTCGGTCGTTATACAAGATGATGATGGATTTACTTTAGTTCCACGACATAAAGCCGAAGAAGAAAATGCTTTATTAATCTTTAAAAACGGAAAAGCTAGCCATTATTTGCGTAATAACCAACAAGAAATGTAAGTAAATATGGTTTTATATTTAGAGATTTGAATAATGTTTAGTGTAAAAGATTTATCTCCATTTGGAGCATTAATAACTGCATCTGGTGATCATGACAATATTAATGAGATCGGTGCCGAGGTTTTAAATAACTTGTTGTCTCAATATAAAGTTTTAGTATTTCGTGGATTTAAAGCGTTACCAGATCCACAATATATTAACTTTTGTGAGTCATTGGGCAATCTGATGTATTGGGAGTTTGGTGCTTTACTCAATGTAAAAATGGAACAAGATCCTAAAAACCATATTTTCTCAAAAGGCAGAGTTGAATTGCATTGGGATGGAGCTTTTGCGAAACAAACTCCAAGAATTAATGCTTTTCAGTGTACCGTATCCTCAGAAGATGGGCGAGGTGGGGAAACACTTTTTGTTGATACCACACGTATTTTGAAAGATATACCTTCTAGTCAATTAGAAGACTGGAAGAAAATTAAGCTATCTTATTCGACTGAAAAAAAAGCACATTATGGCGGCTCAATTGATGTAAGCCTCATTGAAAACCATCCTCATAAAGGCCATTCAGTTATCCGGTTTATTGAAATCGAAAATGAAGATAATCAGGAAGTGAATCCTGTACAGCTCTCCATTAAAGATACAAATCATCAACCCGTAGAATCACAGGAAATTGTTCAGTCAATTACAGAGATTTTATATGACCCTAAATACATGTACCAACATCAGTGGGTCAGTGGCGATTACATGTTGATTGATAATAATTCGGTATTACATGGCCGTGCAAAAGTTGAGGGAAATGTGAATCGACATTTAAAACGTGTCCATATCTTGTAACTAATCGATAGAAAAAAATCGATGGAAAATGTTAATGGATCAAGTGCTTCAGCTGAAGTTATTAGGACAGATTTTCCATTGAGTGGGTGGTGATTCTGCTTATCAGCAGAATCATTGCCTAGATTGCTCAAAGGTTTTTAGCTCAAATGGAATCACTAGGTGAAATTCTAGCCGGAATTATAATAGGACCTAGTATATAGGGACTCTTTTACCAAATGTATTTGTCTCATTTCTGAAGTGATGTGTAGTAAAAAAATTAAAAATTTCCGTATGGGAGTTGCGGAAATTGAAAACTCTGTACAATCAGGTGTAGAAATTTTCTTAGCGGCTTATCTTGTCTAACACTATTTTTTCTTCTTATAAAATTTGAATAATGAGCTACTTCAAATTTACAAGTGACTCATCATTTTCCTCACTTTAGAAGTTTATAAACCATTAAAAAAGCACAAATAGAAAAATCTATTTGTGCTTTTAAGCTATAAATTTTTAGTTCTATCGAGCTAAATAAATTTAGCTTTTCACTCTAAACCAAGCGGCATAGAGTGCTGGGACAAAGAATAAAGTAAGTATCGTTGCTACTGCTAAACCCCCCATAATCGCAATTGCCATTGGGCCCCATAATGTGGAAAGTGTAAGAGGAATCATTGCTAAAATTGCTGCTAAAGCTGTCAATAGAACAGGACGAGTACGACCTACAGTGGCTTGAATAATCGCTCGTTCTGGCGTTTGACCGGTAGAAATATTTCTATCTATCTGATCAACTAAAATAACCGAATTACGCATAATCATACCAGCTAGAGCAATTACTCCTAATGTGGCCACAAAACCGAATGGTGCACGAGTAATCAATAAGGCTAGGCTTACTCCGATCATGCCAAGTGGAGCTGTTAATACCACCATAAACATGCGACTGAAGCTTTGCAGTTGTAACATCAAGAATATTGCCCAAAGTAATAACATCACCGGCATAACAGATTGAATAGCTGCATCTGCTTTAGCACTTTCTTCAATAGTTCCTCCAGTTTCAATACTGTAGCCAATGGGTAACATTTTACGAAGATCATTTAGCATTGGTTCTATTTGCTTTGAGACATCTGGTGCTTGAGCACCCGACACATCAGCACGGACGCTGAGAGTTGGTAAACGGTTACGTATCCAGATTCCTCCTTCTTCTAATACAGGTCTGAGTTCAGCGACTTGATCTAGAGGAATATTTTTTCCATTTGATGCACGAATCGTAATTTGGCCCATTTGAGCTGTATCAAGCCGATTATCTGCTTTGGCTCTTGCTACAACGTCAATTAACTCTGTGCCTTCTCGTATCTGGGTAACTGTATAACCACTTAATAACATTTGTAAGGTACGTGAAATATCTTGCGAGCTTACTCCTAAGCTACGGGCACGTTCCTGATTAATGATAAATCTGATGGCTTTACTACGTTCGTTCCATTGAAAATTGACATCACGTACATTTGGATGCTGACGCATAATGTCGCGAACCTCAGCAGCAATTTCACGAACTTTTTCAGGATCTTTACCACGTACCCTAAACTGTACAGGGTAACCAACGGTGGGACCTAGCTCTAAACGATAAACCCGTGTTCGAATATGAGGGAATTGCTGAATGAGACGATTATGTAGATCAGAAGTTAATTGACTCGCTTGTTCAATATCTTTTGGATAAACAATTAACTGTGCATAATTATTTTTAGGTGTTTCTGGATCAAGAGATAGATAAAAACGAGGAGAACCACTTCCTACATAAGCTGTGTAGTCTCGGACCCGTTGATCACTGGAAAGTAATTTTTCAACCTGTTTCGTTGCGTTTAACGTTGCCGTGTAACTAGCACCTTCTTCGAGCTGTACATCAATTAGAATTTCTGCACGCGGTGAATCTGGAAAGAATTGTTTAGGAACGAATTGAAATGCAACTAAAGCGAGAACAAAGCTGAGAACAGTGGTCAGTAAAACCCATTTCCTTTTTTTGACGCACCATGCAATTTTACGACTAAACCATTGAGAAAGTTTATCTCTGTATGAATTTTTCGAGGAATGAGAATGATGTGGCTGTACTTTGGGAAGTAAAATTGTGCCTAAAAAAGGAGTAAATAGTACTGCTACAAACCAAGATACAATTAAAGAAATCCCAACCACCCAAAAAATTGATCCGGTAAACTCACTTGTTGAAGATAAGGCAAAGCCAACTGGAACAAAGCCCGCCGCTGTAATTAAAGTACCTGTTAGCATAGGAAAAGCTGTATTACTCCATGCAAAACTCGCAGCTTTAAAACGGTCCAGACCTTCTTCCATTTTGACTTGCATCATTTCAACAGCAATAATCGCGTCATCGACTAACAAGCCCAAGGCAATAATAAGTGCACCTAAGGAGATTCTTTGTAAATTTATATCTAGGCGCCACATAAAGAAAAAGGTAATACCCAAAACTAGTGGAACAGATAAAGCAACCACAATCCCTGTCCGCACGCCTAAAGCAAATAAACTGACGGCAAGAACAATGCCTAAAGCTAGAATAAAGTGTCCGAGAAATTCATTAACTGAATGCTCAACGAGACTAGGTTGATCCACTACTTTTTCAATAAAAATACCCGCAGGTAAGTTTTCTTGTACCTCTTTAATACGTTGATCTAGATGTTTGCCCAAAGAAAGAATATCGCCTTTTTCTGTCATTGAAACAGCAAGACCAGTGACACGTTCACCATTTCGTCTCATAGACATTTGTGGGGGATCGATAAACCCTTTATCAATATGAGCAACATCCCCTAAATGAATATTGTGTGTTCCGACTTGAACTACGATATTTTTTAAGTCTTGTACGCTTTTTACATCTCCATCAACACGAGCATATATACGGGCATGAGGACCTTCAAAAGTTCCTGCTGGTTCGACTGCATTTTGTTTTTGTAATTCATTAACTAAGTCTAAGGGAGAAATACCCAATTGAGCTAACTTGGCATAATTGAATTCAATATAAAAGCGAGGTTCTTGAACGCCTAATAGAATGACTTTGGAAACATCAGGAACCTGAAGTAAATGGTCTCTTGTAGAAAGAAGAACCTGCTTCATTTGGACATCATCAAATCCGTCAGCATGAAATGCGTAAATAGACCCAAAGGTATCTCCAAAGTCATCATTAAAAAATGGTCCTTGGATATCTTGAGGCAAATTTTGCCGTATGTCGTTTACTCGTTTACGTGCTTGATACCAACTTTCTTCAATTTGACTTTTACGTGTCCAGTCTTTCAGAACTAAAAAGATGGTTGCTTGTCCTGGGCGTACATAACTTTGTACATAATCATAATTAGGTACTTCTTGAAGTGTACGCTGAATTTTTTCAACAACCTGTTGTTCTAAATCTCGTGTAGTAGCGCCTGGCCAATTTACATCTATTGTCATGACCTTTATCGTTAAATTTGGATCTTCAGCGCGCCCTAATTTAAAATAAGCTACAGCACCTAAAAGAAGAGAAAGTAGCATCGCGAAAATAATTAATGTTCGATGCTGGAGTCCCCAACTGGATAAGTTAAATCCTTTCACGGTAACCTCCCATCCCATGCTTTTACACTCATCTTGCTATCGAGACGATGAACACCCGCAGTAACAATTTGTTCACCTACCTGAATACCATTGGCAATGGTAATAGTCTCAGTATTGATTTTGCTAAGTTTAACAGGACGAAGCTGAAGGTTTTTTGCACCGTGGGGTAATATCCAAACGGCTGTTTGCTGTCCTTTTTGGAAGAGGGCACCAATAGGTAAAATAATTTGTTGATCTACATTATTATTTAAAAAATGGACCGTTGCTGTCATACCTAATTTAGCTGCAGCCGGTAAATTTGATATAGAGATTCGAACACGATAAGTACGACTATTTGGATCTGCAACAGTCGCTATTTCACGCACATGACCCGTAAAAGTATGGTCTGATAAGCTAAGTAATTTTATGCTGACCTGTTGATCTATTTTGATTTCATTAATTTGACTTTCAGGAACATCTATCTGTACTTCATTTTCACCATTTTGAGCTAATTTAAATATAGGGGTGCCAGCTGAAACAACCTGTCCACTTTCTGCTTGAACTTCTGCAATTGTTCCTACTGCTGGTGAACGTAAAGTCGTATAACTTAAATCGTTTTGTGCCCGATCAAGGCGACTTTGTGCTGCATTTACTTGTGCTTGAGTGTTTTGATATAAGTTTTCAAGACTATCAAGATCGGATCGGGAAATAGCGCCTATGTTAACCAGACTACGATTACGTTGAAGATCTCTTTGTAGTCTTGTGAGAGTGCTTTGTGCTTGATGCAATTCAGCAGTTGCTTCCTGAATACTAAGTCTAAACGGAGTATCGTCTAACTGGGCCAAGGCTTGATTTTTTGTAATAGAAGCTCCTGTATCTACTAAACGTTTAATGATACGACCTGCTACCCGAAAAGAAAGTTGGCTTTCAACTCTCGGTACAATATTTCCTGAAAAAGATAAATTAGAGAGCTCACTGGCAGGATGAGCTGTGGTGAGTTGAACAGTAATAACCTTTTCTGGCTCTTCAGTTTTATTACTACAACCAACTAGGGGGAGAATACTTACAAGAAATAAAATTATAAAAATCATGTAGATATTTGTTTCTAATGATTTTAATTGATTTTTAAACTCAATCGGAGGCATTTCGTAGATCCTTAAAGGGATTTTTAAACAATTAAAGTTTTCAGAGGAGTATTTTTGTACTGGTTCGCAAAATATTTGAATTTTGTACTGTTTTGTATAAAATAGTCAATAAATTTTTTATGGAGATCGCAAATGGAAATTAAATCTCGAGGCAGACCGCGCTCTTATGACCCTGAGCAAGTATTAGAGCGGGCATTACATGCATTTTGGAAAGGTGGATTTTCAGGAACTTCTCTTGATACTTTGGCTTTGGCCACAGGTTTAAACCGACCAAGTCTTTATGCTGGCTTAGGAGATAAACGCACAATCTATATTAAAGCGATGCATTATTTCCAAAAATATGCCCAGACAGAATTTGGCAAAGCATTGGAACGTAAAGATACGGATAGGTCGTTTGCCGATGTTATTTTGAGATATTTGCGAACAGCTCTCGAAGTAGATGGATATCATGAAGATATCGATTTGAGCGGATGTGCAGTTATATCAACAGCCATGGCTGATGCGTTGGCTGATAATGAAATCCAATCTGTATTAAAAGAAGTTTTAACAGAAATGAATGAACAGCTTTATCAACGATTGAGCCTAGCTAAACAAAATCTAGAATTGCCTCATGATACTGATATTGATGCATTAGTTTTCTTAATGACTTCTGCCGCGCATAGTATTGGAATTCGTGCTAGGGCAGGTTTAGACTTACAGCAAATCGAAATATTACTACTTTCTGTGTCTAAAATTCTTTGCCCAACTTAAAGTAGAACTGTGTCTAAATTAAATAAAGCTCTCTAAAGTTTATCAATAATATTTTTAAAATTAGATAAATTGAGTTTTAAAGAGAGCTTGGATTTTGTTCCCTTATCAAAATTAAATTTGCACTAGGCTTTAGGCGCTTTATTCATTAAAAAGATGCCTGAAATAATGAAAATTGCACCATACAAAAACGATAAGGTTGGCTGTTCATGAATGAAAACCCAAGCCATTAGTGCTGCAAAAATGGGTTCGGAAAGTTCGGTCACTTGTACTTTTGCTGCGGGTAGATATGTTAACGCTTTGGTTGTGCAATAAAATCCAAGAATGGTCGGCAGAACTGCCAAGCCAATTAAACCTAAAATAATATTGGAATTAAAACTAATGCTTTGAAAATTAATTAAAAAGGGAACGGCAAGATAAACACTACCAAAAAGTAATAAATACTTCGTTAGGAATAAACCACCATTTAATCTGAATTTTTTAATTAATACTGAAAATAGACCATAGCCAGTGCCTGCAATAGAGGCATTGATAAGCATTAATAAACTATTTTCACCTTTCCATGAAATTAAACTAATACCCGCTACAGCTAATAATGTTCCAGCAATAGAATGAATATAAATACTTTCTTTTAAAACTAATCTACCAAAAAATAAAGCTGAAATAGCGGCTGAAGCCATGAGCACCACAACTACATTGGCTGCTGCACCATGGTTGTAAGCAATGGTTTCGAAAAAGAATAGTGAAAAAATCCCTAAAAAAGCACATATTGCAATTTGGACAAAAACACTCAGTTTGCTGGGAGTATTGCTAATAAAAGCAATTTTTTGGCTAACAGGAACTTTAAATAAAAACACACTTAAAAAGAAGAAGGCGATGACTGTTTTTAAAAAAGCAATGTCTTGTGGGCTTAAGCCACTGTGCATAAGCAGTTTACTGATCACACCAATAGAGGCATTGAGTGCAGCCGCACAAAGTGCAAATAGAGTCCCAATAATCAGATTATTCACTTTTCTAATACTTCCATATATTTAGCCATAAGGAGTCTACATTGTTTTCCGCAATATAGCCCTGTCAAATTCCTTCTTTTCCATGAAGTATAAATTATTTAAATTTTGTTGGTGATGGATATTAATTTGAATTAATCCATTTATTAAAAATTATTTGTTGTTCGATTGTTAATTAAATTATTTTATTTAATTTTAATTAGAAATTCTTAAAAATAATATTTTGTTGACATTTTTAAAAATATATTTAAACATAATATTTGATTGTTTTAAGTTTAATTAATAACAGTCTTAATTCTAGCTAAATAAGTATTTAATACTTAGATAATAATTTAAATATAATGGAGATAATTCGTGTTTTTTTCACAGGAAAGTTTGAAAAAATTAGAAAGTGCGGTTGATCATGCTATGCATAGCGAGTTTAAAAAAGATGAGATTATGCATAAATTTCATAATGAAGACTGGTTTGATGAAAATTATTATAAACGTCATATTTTAGAGTGTGTTATTCGCATTCATATGAATAATGAATTAGATGCAAATGCAGTGCGTGTTGCAGCAATCAATAATATCTCTGCCGCAAAACAGCTTTCATATTATTTATATGATGAATTTGGTCACGATGAAATGTTCGGTCAGGATTTGACTAAATATGGCTATTCTTCAGATCAGATCGTTTCAAAAAATGCATTTCCTGAAACATGGAAATTGATGGGGTACTTAAACTTTTGTGTAGAGAAATTTGGGGCATTACCAGCAGTCGTTTGGGACTGGTTCCTCGAATATTATGGCGACAAATTTAATAATTTTATTACCCAAAAAGCGGGTGTTCATATGGGGAATCAGGCTGTATCTGGTGCAGCTTCGCATGTTGCATTTGATGAAGCTGAAGACCATAGCGGCATGATGACAGAGATGCTTTCTTCTGTAATTAAGACACAAGAAGACTTTGATTTAGCAATCAAGCATATCAATAGCTTTGTTCCAATGGTGGGTGAGTATTTTCAGGCTGTACGTGCTGAAACGCTTTCATAGCAATGGACTTAGAATATGCCAATGGTAAATATCCGCACTCAAGAGCATATTTACATTGCTGATTCTGAACAGCCTCTCATCGATGCGGTGCCTGAGAGCGCCGTGATGAAAGGCTGTTTAAAAGGTGTGTGCCGGGTTTGTCGATGTAAGCTAAAAGGTGGAGTCGTATATGAGTCGGGAAATCAGGTTGCCGTAGGGAAAGAGTTCTTACCTTGTATTAGCTATGCTCATAGCGATGTCGAAATCGCACCATTGGTTAATAATTTTAGTGTCGCTCAACTTGTCAGTAAAAGTTTTCTTGCTGAAAATATTGTTGAGCTCACATTTAAAATTAAAAGGACGTTCTTTAGCTCTAAAGCAATTGTGAATATTAAACACCCATCAGAGCCTTTAATTCGAAGTTACTCTGTGGTTTCACTGGGTGTGAAAAATTATGATTTTTTTGTTTTGCACATAAAATTAAGACCAAATGGAATATTTTCTAACTTATTTGAAAAGCTGGCGATTGGTGATCAATTAGAATACAACCTGAATAATCATATAGAACCTGAATACGAGAAAAATATCTCTACGCTGAATATTGTAAGCGGTGGAAGCGGCATGGGAGCTGCACTTACTCGTGGATTAGATCTCATCCGAAAAAATCCTATTTCTAAAGTAAATATCTATGCGATTAATCGGTCGGTTTTAAGTGATTATCATCAACATTGCTTCAATGTTTTTCGAGAACAAGTTACCGCTGAGGTCAATATTATAAATATCCCGTTTTGTACGTGGACGAATAATGGATTTGATTTTTCAAATTATTTGGACTCTCACGAGTTAACAGTGGGTGTTGGTTCTACCCCAATAATTAATAAAATTTTAAATCAGCCTCTGTGTGAGTTAGAAAGTTTTGGTCCCTAACGGAGACTGTAACAATGACAGTAGTAGTTATAGAACCTATTTCTTCAGGCGTCACTTATTTAAATGCCGCTCAAGAATTAGGGATAGATTTATATGTTTTTTCTACTGATGAAGGAGAGTGCAGCATTGATGGAACAATGCGCCAAAAAGCAAAAGAAATAATAAAAATAGATACCAGTGATTTTCATAGTCAACTCTCTAAAATTGTTGAGTTAAAGACCATAAAAGCCATTTTACCCGGTGTTGAATATGCTGTACCTATGGCAGCACAGCTCGGTAACTCATTTGCCAAAAACTCTCTTGGATATAGGGCAGCTCAAACAGTTCGAAATAAATTTAAATTTCGTGACAAGCTAACCAAGTCAGGTTTAAGCGATATTAAATATGCCTTGATTTCACAGGCTAAAGAAATTGACTTACCTCAAGGCTTTAAGTTTCCTGCTGTAGTAAAGCCAGTTGATATGGCGGGCAGTATGTCTGTTAAAAAAGTTGCAGATTTTGAGGAACTTTTAACAACAGTTGAAGCGATCTGGAAAGCTAAGCCTAACGATATTGGTTTCTATGCCAGTGGTGATTTAATTGTTGAAGAATACATTGTAGGTAAAGAATACAGTGTTGAAGGAATTATCCATACAGATGGAAAAATAACCTTTGCTTCGCTAACAGAAAAACTATTAGGGCCAGAACCTTACTTTGTCGAAATTGGGCATATTGTGGGTAATCAATATGACAGTCAATTTTCTGCACATGTTTTTGACTATGCAGAAAAAGTAATTCGAACCTTAGCGTTAAATATTGGGCCTTTTCACTTAGAACTGCGAGTTACACCTCAAGGAAAAGCAGTCGCAATTGAGTTAGCAGCACGTTTACCGGGCGACAATATTGTTGAGTTAATTAAATTGGCGACTAATTTTGACCTTGCTCAAGCAGTATTGAGCGAATACTTAGACCTGCCATATACACCTTCAATAGAAAAAAATCTGGTTTCTGCAATTGCCTTTATGCCCCAAGGTAATCACCGTCTGTTCAAAGGTTTTAGTAGTTTAGATCAACTGTTAGAAGCACCTGAATGTGTACATCATCACTTCTACTATGAAATAAACGATGAATTGGCGTGCAACCATGATTGGACCTCACGATTAGGCTACTTCATTTTCCGTTCCGAAAGCGAAGATAAGATTCGTAGTTTAGTCAAACATATACATGAGCAGGTGAAAGTCATATGAAACATGTATTAATCATCAATAGATATGACGATGAACTATCTGATTATAATAAATATATAGATCACGATGCCGTGCATGTGTCTTATATTTCATTAACAGAAACGATGCGTTATATCACTTCTTCAAACTGTTACTGCATAGCTGGGTTAGAGCAGTTAAATGAAGAAGACGTTCTCGATCAAGCTAAAAAAATCTATAAGAAAAAACCTATAGATTACGTTATTGCCATCTCAGAATATGACCTCGACGCTGCCGCTCGTATTCGAACGGAATTGAATATTGTGGGTGCAACTGTCGAAGATAATTTGTTGTGCCGTAACAAGAAAAAAATGAAAGATGCTTTAGCTCATTCGACTGTGCGTTACCCTAAATATTCGGAAGTGTCTTCGTATCAAGATATTGAAAAGTTTTTGCTGGAAATTGGCTCAGCGATTATTTTAAAACCTCAAGTAGGCGCGGCTTCTGAAGGGGTAATTAAAATTAGTGAGTTGGCCGATATTCCTCGTTTATCTTCATATGCGGGCTATGAAGTAGAAGAATTTGTTGAAGGGGATATCTATCACGTCGATGCGATTATTTCAGACAATCAAATGCCTTACTTTAAAGTCTCAAAATATATTAATACCTGTTTAGATTTCAGAAATGGTGTGCCATTAGGCTCTGTAACGATTGATAATTCTGAATTTATTAATAAAGTAGAAAAATTTACTTTAGAGGTATGTAAATTCTTAAAATTAAAAGATCAGGCGATTCATCTTGAATTTATTGAATCGAAGGGTGAGTTGGTCTTTTTGGAAGTGGGTGGACGAGTAGGCGGTGGAGAAATTCCATTCATCACATTACGCAATGAGTCAGTCGACTTATATGAAATGTGGATTAAGGCAGCCATGAAAATTCCACAAGAGCCAGTGAACACGAAAATTACGGGCTTTCTAATGATGCCTAATCCTTATAGTTCAGGCTTTTTATTTAATGGGATTAAAGAGCTCGAAAATGAAACCATTACCTATCAGTTGATTCAGGAAAGTGGTGACCATAACAATTTTAGTTATGAAAATATCCCTGCCAAAATTCATTTCATGGGAGATAGCCAAATACAGGTCGAAGATGCGATTAAAAATAGTATGAAAATTTTGCAAAGCGCAATTTGTCAAAATCATCATTCTAATTTGAGTCTGAGTGAATCTTCTTAGTTGAGATTTGGCTAAATTCTAAAAATCAAAAGGCTTGGACTTAAAATGTTCAGGCCTTTTTAAATGGTGTAATGAAAGTACCTAATTTAAATAGCATTGTAAGGGACTTTTGTTTCAGAGAATTGTGATTTATAAAACTTACTCATATTATATAATTAGTTAATTATTAAAGAATTTTAAAAATGATTAAATCTATTATTTCAGGTTGTGCGGTTCTTACACTTTCGGCTTTGGCGGTCACGCATGCAGAGTTTTCTTTTGAACAAGAATTACAACAAGGCTGTAATAAAGTGAAGCAATACGCGAGCTTAGGTAAGAAAAATTACGACCAAAAACAATATAAAAAAGCGCTCGAAAATTTCCAGAACCAAGCTTCTTGGACTGCATTTTGTAAAGCCAATGCAGATGAAACCACAGTTAAATTTACCGACCGTGATGTTGAAGTTGCTAACAATAATGTGGGCTTAGCCTACGCAAAATTGGGTCAGCCACTTTGGGCGAGATCGTGGTTTATGCTCGATGACAAATCAAAATCGAGCCAGTTTAATCTTAAGCAATTACCTACACCTAAGGCCTCAAATGATTTGTCAGGTGAGTATGTACGTTATTCAGGTTTTGGTGAGTGGGATCACATCACGGTAAGCCGTGAGAAGAGCCAATATGCAATCAGCTATGCTGGTTTATATATGGGTCTTAGAAGCTTAATTTACGGCCCGAACATGGGTGAGTTTGGGACCACAATGCCGAGCAATAAAAAGCAAACCATTTATAAAGACGAAGACTGTCGTATTCAACTCGACTTTAAAACCAACGCGAAATTAGGAAATTATATTCAAGCCAAACAAAACGAGGGTAACTCGGGCTGTGGCTTTGGACATAACGTTTATGCAGATGGTACATATTTAAAAGTTGAGTCTGGGAAATAAACCTAAAAATAGGGAATTGAATGATGAATAAATTTGCACGGTTGCTACTCGTTTCTACGATTGCCATTTCATCTCAAATTTACGCCGAGCCAACCAGCACATGCAAAGAAGTGAAATTCCAAAAAGCCGATGAGGCGTGGAGTGGGCACTATTATTTAAATGGCGTGATGGAAGTTGGTTCAGAGCTTTTACTTCAGCCAGACGGTAAGTTTAAATGGATGCTTGCTGTGGGTGCTTTAGACCAATATGCCGAAGGTACATGGTGGAAAAATGGTGACTGTATTGGTTTAAAACCAGAGGCTAAATTTAAAAAAGATTTAAGTATTTTCCCTGAAAGCCTAACGATTTCTGACAAATCATTAGACGCGATTTGGGAAGGGGGACGCCAACAAGGCACATATAGCAAAGACTAAATAAAAAAGTCCGACACTGAGTCGGACTTTTTTATGACTTAGATATTAGTGATTGACCGCAGCAAGTTGCTGAGCGTTATAGCGTGCGCCCATGTTTGGATATCTCGCGATAATCGCTTCAATTTCTGCCAAGTCTGCTGTTGTTAAATGAAGGTCTACGGCACCCGCATTTTCCACGAGACGCTCGATTTTACGCGTACCCGGAATTGGAATAATGTCGTCACCTTGCGCCAAAATCCAAGCCAAAGCCAGTTGAGCTGCTGTCGCATTTTTGCTTTGAGCAAAGTCGCTAAATGCTTGCGCCAAGCTTTGGTTATTTTTCCAGTTATCGCCTTGATAGCGTGGTAACTGACGACGGAAATCACTTTCGTCTAGGCTGCTCACATCAAGCGTATTGGTGATTAAACCACGCGATAACGGTGAATACGGCACAAGGCTAATGCCTAACTCACGAATGGTTTTAAAGTGCGTATCTTCCAGCTCACGGGTAAGCAATGAATATTCATGTTGAACCGCTGCAATCGGGTGAATCGCATGCGCTTTACGAATAGTTTCAGCTGACGCTTCACTGAGTCCTAAATAACGAACTTTACCTTGTTTGACCAAATCGGCCATTGCCCCAATCGTGTCTTCAACTGGAATGTTTGGGTCAATGCGGTGTGCATAATACAAATCAATCACGTCTGTATTTAAGCGTTTTAAACTGTTTTCGACCGCAACTTTAATCCACTCTGGAGAACCGTCGATATAAGACTCTAAAGAGTTTTGTGGGTTAAGGTTGTCTTCTTTATAGCGAAAGCCGAATTTGGTCGCTAAGAACACTTTGTCGCGATGTTTTTCTAAAACTTTTGAGAGCAAAACTTCGTTTGCGCCGTTGCCGTACATGTCGGCGGTATCCCAAAAGTTAATGCCGAGGTCTAATGCCTTTTCTAGGGTTGCAATGCTTTGTGTGTCGTCTGAGGCACCATAGGCAAAGCTCATTCCCATGCAACCTAAACCAAGTGCTGATACTTTTTCGCCTGTTTGTCCTAAAGTTCTATATTTCATTTTTCACACTCTTTTTGCAAAATCACTTGAGTAGAAAAACTATAAAATGCTTTGGCTCAAACTGACGTATAACATTCAAACCAATAATTATAAAATTCAAACAATCTGTTTTTAGGCTACACAGTCTTCGCGAAATTTTTTAGGTGAAAAGCCCGTATTTTTCTTAAAGAAGTTGGTGAAATACGCTGAATATTCAAAGCCTAAGCTATAGGCAATTTCAGAAATATTCCAACTGGTATGTTGTAGCAACGCTTTGGCTTCTTGAGTAATGCGCGAAATAATATGCTCGGATGTGGTTTTACCTGTAGCCTCTTTTACAGCTCGGTTTAAATGGTTTACATGCACCGACAGACCATAGGCATAGTCATTTGCAGTTTTGAGTTTGAGCTGAAAATGGGGCGAGTCAATTGGGAACTGGCGTTCTAATAATTCAAAGAACAAATGGCAAATCCGAACCGCAGCATTGCTATGTTTTTCAAACTGTTGGGTCGGTTGTATTTTCATGGCTTCATGCACAATCAGGTGCAAATAGTTTCTTAAAACGTTGTATTTGTGAATATAGTCTGAATTTATTTCAGTCATCATCTTTTTGAAAATAAATGAAATTTCCTCAACCTGTTGGTCATTTAAAAAATACAGCGGGTCGCCGTCGACTTTAAACAGCGGTGAGTCTTTTAAAAAGCTTTGTCTAGATTCTTGGTTTACAAACTCTTCGGTAAATAGGCAAAACCAGCCTGCCTGTTCGGGCGAATTAATTTCCCATGCATAGGGAACCATTGGGTTTGAAAACAGTAAAGCAGGGCGATCTACCTTTATCCAACGGTTGGCGTAGTGAAGTTCGCCTGTGCCTAAAACCAGTGAAATTTTATAATAATCGCGGCGGCTATAAGGTGTGAGAAACGAGCAGGCATCGCGTTGGAACACATTGAAATGTCCAAATGAAGTCGATGGAACCGAGTAATCGCTATCTCTGGTTAAAGAAAAGCGGCGATAAAAATCATGTATGGTTTCCATGTCTTTGCCTGCGTGCGTTATCAATTTATTTAAAGTTATAAAATTCAAACTTTATTTACTGTAGCTTTTATTTATAGCGCGATCAATCTGTTCATTTAAGCAGTTTTGAAAATGAATGATAAATTAATAATGAAATGATCAGACAAACTAAACTTTAAGAAAATATATTCCTAAATCACTATGCTAATGAAAAATAAAAATAATCTTTATAAATGAATAGCCAATATCACATTGACACTCAAAAATGCGCGGATTATCCTTTGCCTGCTGGCCACATTGCCAGTCGATTTTGACAGATCGATATAACACACAAGACATCAAAAAGTTCTCTTTTTGGTGGCGAACTCGTTCGTCCCCCTTCGTAGCGGTAGGGCGAGGGAGGGACGCCTTGTGCGTGCTGATTCTTGTGTGTCAGTCTGTCAACCTTCTCTCGTTCTACCACCATCATTTGACAGTGATCGGGTAGAACTCCTTTACACACAAGGAGTCCGCACATGCGTACTATTTCATCTCTCTCATTGGCAATCTTCGCCAAAATCTTTGACTCTATACCCAACTGGTCTTTAAAACGGTTTAACCGACTCTAGGTTTTAAGTCATAGGTCATTACGACTAAAAAATCATAGCAACAATAAAACCCGAGATAGGCGAGCACACCATTTCTTGTGTGGCTTCTGCATGCCTGTTTTTAGCGCTCAATTTAAGAGCGACGGCATTTCTATCTCTTTTACATACAACAAAAAATTATTTTAAACGGTATAACAATGCCAAATTTAGAAGCTTCATTTAGAGCATTAAGCGTGCTCCACGCAGCAAAAGATTTATTTAATCAAAATGGGTTTTACATCGGGATAGATCGAATTATTGAGGAAGCCAAAATCCCCAAAGCCACTTTTTATAACTATTTTCACTCCAAAGAAAGGCTCATTCAGATGAGCTTAACTTTTCAAATAGATGCATTAAAACATGAGGTGTTTTCAATTATTCATTCGTACCGTGAACTCATGGCATTCGATAAACTCAAGAAAATTTACCTTTTACATGTGAACTTAGATGGCTTTTATCGTTTGCCATTTAAAGCTATTTTTGAAATTGAAAAGATCTATCCAGCAGCATATAAACTCGTGATTGACTACCGAAAATGGTTAATTGATGAAATTCATAAATTGCTTTTAACCGTAAAGCCTACCTCTACAGTTGCAGATGCGCACATGTTTTTATTTGTGATTGATGGAGCCATGGTCCAGCTTTTAGGGACCAATAACACCGATGAAAGGGATGCATTACTCGACTATTTTTTAAGTCGGGTTTAATGGGGGGAGGCCCGACGGGAGTTGGGTCTGCTTTTAAAAATTATTTATTTTATTACTCTGTGTACTAGAGTTATGATTTAAATATTCTCCAAAAAAATATTCATCTTTGGTTTGAAAAAAGAAGTTAAATTCTTTGCTCATCATAGAATCATGTTGGGCTTGTTTATGAAAGATAGGAGATATTTGGTTTAAATAGTAATAAATACAGTCAGCCGTATTAGTAAATACATTTAATGGTTTTAAGCTGGAATATAACTCTGCAAGTGCATTAATAATAGGTCGAATATCTGGGTTAAATGTCCATAGTAAAATTTCATTTTCCTTACATCTAATTACTTCATATTCTTCTAGTTTGTTAGGTTGAATTGAGTAAAGTTGTGCTCCATTTTCACTATAAGTCGAATATAATAATTTTGTGATTTCTAATTGTGAATGTGTGATTTCTTGTTCACGCATTAATTTAGATGTCTTCAATAAATTTGGTAGCTCATGAATGTTCTGTTTCGTAAACTTATCGAAAGAATGCATAACATTTTGGATAAGGTTTAATTCGCCAGTTCCTGTAATAATACCGTTTTCCCATGGAAAGAGCTTTTGAATACCATCTTGATATAAATATGAGCCATTATCCTGATGAGGCACGGCACTACGAGTATCGGCTGCTATCACAATACTGTCCTCAAGTTGAATAGCAAGAATAAAGGTCATAATATTAAGATAGTTAAGTTAATTTTCATGGAATCTATTTTAGGAAGACAAATAAATTTTTACCAGATAAGGTTTTGTATATGGCTGGCGGTTCTCAGATCATTATTAATAAAAATGGTATTACATTAATTACTCCAGCAAAGTTTGAAGTAAAAGCTGGGCAACATTTATTTAAAGGTGGGGCTGAAGTAGGAGTAAATATTCAAGGATTACCTGCTTTTGAGTCATATAACGAAAAGTTCCAAATGTTATTACCTTCTGGTGAACCCATGAAAAAAGTAGACTATAAAATTTCTACCGATGGAAATGAGTACATCTCTCAAGCAGATGACAAGGGTAGGTCTAAGCGTATTCATTCTTCTAAGGAAGAAAATTTGAAGTTGGATTTAAATTGGATAAGTTTCGAGGCTGATTCTGCTGACAATGATGGTGATGCTAAATGAGTGGAAGTCTTGATTGGGATAGTAATACCAATACTACGGAAAATAGCTGTAAAACCGTTCAATGTGATTGCTTAACTTTCTGGGAAATTTATCAGCAAGAGGCCATAAAAAGAGTTTCTAATCTAAAAAGTGCAAATCATTACAAACTTGAACCTGGATATGAGGCTAGAGCAAGGCGTATTGCTTCTGTCTATGCCAGAATTTATTTAGAACAAGAAATTTCAGGAACTAAACTATTTAGAGGTCGTTACTATTGGATGGGACTTGGAGCATTTGCCTCAAAAACTGTAGCTGCTATTTTTAAACATGGATTAACTGCATGGGGGTATAAGTGGGCACCCGTGATTTCTGGTGCCATAGGCGGTGTTTTAACAGCCCCTGTTATTAATTCTATGATTCGAGACCCAGTACATTCTTTTGCTAAGGGCAATTTATGGTTATTTATGGATATTGCACCATGGCATTATGCATGGAGTGCTTCATCAGCCTCCTTTAAAAATTGTATGAAAGCCCGAAAAGTATCTGGTTTTAAACATATTAAAAAGGAAGTCGAGAATTTGCCTTGGTCTAATTCCTTATCCGTTATTAAACAATTAGGATGGACTGACCAGATAGAAGAGGGTTTTGGGTATTTACCAGATATTGAAAATACTTTTAAGCGAGCAGGGAAGACTCGAAACGATAATTTTAAAACGGCTTCTAAAAATCTTTTTGACCATTTGATGGCGATTGCAGTTCAGGAACAATATAATATTTTACAAGAACTTGTGTGGAAGGAATGGAAAGTCCAGAAACAGGCTTCTTTGCAACGTATTACAGGTTTACCAGATAGTACTCTTGTTTTAACTAGTGATTATGGTGTCGATGCAGTTAAACCTAATAAACAAGGACAGTATAAAGGACGTCATGCAGGTGTTCTATCCCAACTACCTGAAACGGTTTATAGCGAACCATTAGAGGGTACTCAGGTTGAAGTTTATGATAGCCGTATAAAATGGATTAAAGTTGCGGCTTCTAAATATCATCGATTAATGCAAAGCGATAAAGGACGAGACTTTTTAGAAAAAGAATTAGGAGTTATTTCAGGATGGGGAGATAGCAAAGCAGAGTTTAAAGTAGGGAAAGATAGTAATGATGGCAAAATTTAGACAATATTTCCTAATTTTGATTTTTGGATTATTACTTTCCGCTTGTCAGCCAACATCAGAACATAATGAGAATTTGACTATGAATCAGCAGGCCTACACTTTGCATATGGGTGAAAAAGGTATTCAAGATTTTTCAAAGTATAGTGATGGAAATGTCGATAATCATCCAGCTGGCGTTAGCTTTAGAGAACTTCAATTTTCTCCTCCTAACTTAGGAAAATTAACTATAGAGAATGGCTCTAACAGTTTGTTAATTGAGCATGCTTTCTCTGTATTAGGTACTCAATATGACAAAAATGAAGGGATCCAAGTTTTAGATATTGATGCTGGCCTCACAAAAGAAGAATTTGCTACCCCAGAGCAGGTTTATCAAAGCTACGTAGCTTTAATGAAACGTATTAATCAGGCTGGCTGGAAAAACTATTTCTTCACCGATGCTCCGCGTATAGCTAAAGAAGATAATATTAAACATCTATCGAAAAGTCGTGATGTCATTGACCCAAGTTATATTTTTAGTTTTGAAGAGTGGAAAAATATAATAAACAACAGCCCGACAAAATCATTGGGTTATAGGTTGTATGCTAATGGGGTTATTTTAGATATCAGTTTAAAAAGAACAGCTAAAAATGAGCGGAATGAAGAACAATATATGCTTAGATTTAGCTTTCAAAGTGTTCGATACAATGAAAGAGACTCAATTCCTGACTCTGATAAAATGACACCTAGTGAGTTTGAGCAAGCGTTTAAAAAGAGATTAATTGAAAATAAAAAATATCGTGAAAAGGAAGAGAGAAAAGCTAAGGCTGAAGGCTATCATATCGATGAAGAATATACAGATCCTGATGTTTGGTCATATGTTAAGTAATTAATTTTTAAATTTAAAAATAATGAAAAGGCTTAAATTTAAGCCTTTTCGAATAACTCTAATTACTGCTCACTCAAAACCAACTGCTTAATCTTAACAGCCTTCTCGAAGTGATCTAGCTTATGTTCCATAATCCACCAATGCGCTGCTTCCATCAGTAACTCAGGGTTATCATTCTTATTTTTAAAAAAAGCATAAAAAGATAGACCAACATTGTCTCCCTTCTTTTCAATTTTATCGTCGCATCCCTTAATAAAAATTTCTCTTAATTCATTTCTCATATTTAGTATCACTTCAAGTCTATAAAACTAAGATGATTTATTACGTTCGCCCCAATCGCACATCATATCTAACAAAGGAATCAAAGACTGTCCTCTTTCTGAAAGGCGATATTCAACCTTTGGCGGAATTTGAGGATATTCCTTACGAATAATAAGCTCGTCTCTTTCTAATTCTTTAAGGGTATTGCTGAGCGTTCTAAATGAAATATTGCCAATACAGCGTTGCATCTCATTAAAACGCATGACATTTTTTTCATACAGCCAATACATAATAATCATTTTATATTTGCCATTAATTAAAGAAAGGGTATAGCCGAAACCTGTCTCTTCTAATGGCGTATGTGATGGAACGCATTCAGTCATTTTTAAAATCTACACTATCTTTTAGTATAGTATATAACACAAATTACCGTACTTATATTTAGGAAAGCACACTTCTATAATCGATTTATCAACTTTTCGATAAGAGTGTTTTCATAATGAAAAAGACATTAGTCATCGTTACGCATCCTCACATAGACCAATCTGTTGTAAATAAAAGATGGGTAGAGGAACTAGAAAAACATCCAGATCAATTTACAGTTCACCAAATTTATCAAGCCTACCCAGACGGTGTGATTGATGTTGCCAAAGAGCAAGCACTGGTCGAAGAGCACGAAAATTTAGTATTTCAATTTCCAGTGTATTGGTTTAACTGCCCACCGCTTTTGAAACAATGGATTGATGAAGTTGTGACTTATGGTTGGGCGTATGGCTCAACAGGTGACAAGCTTAAAAATAAAAAGTTTATGTTGGCTTTGTCTGCTGGTGTGAAAGAAAACGTTTATTCAGAGCAGGGTGAATACAAGCTTTCTTTAGAGCAGATTTTTACTCCATTTAAGCTAACGGCTTTATATGTTGGGGCGGACTACCAACCACTTCATGCATTTTATGGCTTAGACACAAACCCTTCAGAAGATGACGATGTTCCGACTCACCAAGACATAGAGAATAATGCAATCGAGTACGTGCAGAAGTTATTAGCGTTGTCTGAGTAAGTTAAAAAAGGGAGAGGCCTGAACGTGAGGTTTGGGTCTTTCCTTACAAATAGATAGTTTTAATGTAAGGTATCATTATGATTTAAATAATTATTATTTTTTTCAATTAAGCGACAAGGAAAATTTAGAGGAGTAAAATTACAGCTTTACTTATAGATTATTAAAAATTCAATTATGTTTAGTTCAGATTTAACAGATTACGTCATTCGGCAATTAGGACGTACTAAAAATAAACGTTATGAAGCATATGTAGTTAGTCGAATTATTCATTTACTCAACGACTTTACCTTGAAATTTGTCACTCAACAGTTTGTTAGATTATCAAATAAGAAAATTGCTTTAACTGATTTATATTTTCCTCAACTTGGTATTCATATTGAAGTTGATGAAGGACATCACTTTTTAAAAAATAGCAAAATAGAATATTCCCTTAATCTGACAGATGAACCAATTTATAGTATTTCTCAGACCGAAAGTGATGCTATGAGAGAAGAAGATATTATTAGCATTACTGGTCATAAAATTTTTCGGGTGAATGTTTATAAAAATCAGGAAGGTGAACCTCAAAATTTAGAAAGTATTCATCAACAAATTGATAAAATTATAGAAGAAATAAAGGTTGCAAAGAATAAGAAGATAGAAGCTTCTGCTTTTAAAGAATGGAATATAGAAACAGAATACAACCCTCAAACTTATATTGATTTAGGAAGCATGAGCCTAGCTGATAATGTGATCTTAAAAACTACAAAAGATGTCTGTAATTGCTTTGGTTATAACTATAAAAATTATCAGAGAGGTGGAGCACTTCATCCATATGAAGAAGATACCTTAATCTGGTTTCCTCGACTTTATGAAAATAAAGATTGGATTAATACTATATCGCCTGATGGCTTAATGATTACTGAAAAGTCGACAGATGAAGCTATTACATTTAAAAAACTAGAAGAGTGGAAAAATGGCCCACAGAAAAGAATTGTCTTTGCAAGAGTTAAAGATAATTTGAATAGTCGAGCTATGTATCGTTTTATGGGACTATACGAATTTCAAGAAGCTGATTTAAAAGATGGGGTGGTATGGAAACGGGTAGCATGTGAAGTCAAAACGTATTCTCCCAAGGAAGCCAAATGCTAAAGTCTAGAATCTTTATAACTATCGGACTAATTCTTGCTGGATTATGTTTATTTGCAACCCTTGAGGTATACGAGAAAAAGGCTAATTCTGAAAAAGAACAAGCGAGTCGAGTGGCTATTTCCTTTTTTAATTCACTTTCTAATGGAGACGTAGCTACAGCATATAAATATGTTTGGTCAGGTGAGAACTTAAATATTCGAAGTGCTGAAATACCCCAAATTTATAAAGATTCAAAAGTTCTAGAAGTACTAAAAGTTCGTTACGACTCAGCAAAAAATAGACCTGATTACTATCAACAATTTTATAAAATGATTTCACTCTCCATAAAGATAAAAACAGTACATGCGGATCTTGCTGGTAACCCTGCGGGAACCTATATTGTGTTTGTAACTGTTGTAAAAAAGGATCCGAAGTCTCATTGGCTCGTTACTGAGTTAGGCAGCGGGCCTTAAGAAATAATATTTTTAAATCATTTGCAAAAACCAAATTTTTCTATAAGTTGAAAAATACAATAATACGTCTTTGGAAAAAATTATGAATATCGCGCCTTTTCCATTTCAAAGTACAAATTGGGAAGAAATTGAAGTCACTGAATATAGCGGTGAAACAGGAAAAGCTTATTGGAAAACTCAATTTTTTGGTGAAGAAGGAAATAAAATTAGAGTAAGACATGTCGAGTACTCAGCAAATTATTTAGCAGACCATTGGTGTGAGAAAGGGCACATATTATTTTGCCTAGAAGGTGAGTTAGAAAGTAGATTGAAAGACGGAAGAACATTTACTTTAACTCCGGGAATGAGTTATCAGGTAGGGGATAATTCAGAACCACATCAGTCTTTTAGCCTGAATGGTGCGAAGTTACTTATTGTTGATTAAATTGATTTTATTTAAGTTAAATAAAAAGACCTAAATCAAAATGATTTAGGTCTTTTTTCAATTCTGGCGGTGAGAGAGGGATTCGAACCCTCGATACGCGCAAACGTATACACACTTTCCAGGCGTGCTCCTTAAGCCACTCGGACACCTCACCAAGGCGTGCGATAGTAACTAAAAAAACGAGTCCTGCCAAGATTTAAGATGAGCATTACAGAAAAAAAATAATAGAGGTGATAAGATTGCGATAAAAATCATATTGGTTTAATTACACAATGCAAAATACGGCCAAAAAAGCAACCTTGCCTGCCACGGCTTTGGCAGCTCTTGGGGTGGTCTTTGGAGATATTGGAACAAGTCCACTCTACGCCTTAAAAGAGTCCTTCCATGCAGCGCATGGGTTGGGAATTCAGCCTGAAAACGTATTAGGAATTTTATCCATTATTTTTTGGTGCTTAATGCTGATCATCAGCATCAAGTATGTCGCTATTGTCATGCGTGCAGATAACAATGGCGAAGGCGGAATCATGGCCTTACTCGCATTGAACTTGCGTAAAGCCAAAATTGCCGACAACAAAAAAATCTACATGATTGCCATTGGTTTTATTGGCGCATCGCTATTTTTTGGTGACGGTATTATTACCCCAGCCATTTCGGTACTGTCGGCAGTCGAAGGTTTATCTATTGCAACCGATGTGTTTGACCCTTTCATCATGCCAATCGCGATCACCATTATCATCGCGTTATTCTTGGTACAAAAACACGGTACGGCCTTTGTCGGTAAGTTTTTTGGCCCGATCACGATGGTGTGGTTCTTATCGTTAGGATTATTAGGTCTTCACAGCGTCATTCAGACTCCTGTGGTGTTGGGCATGTTTAGTCCACATTGGGCGATTCAGTTTATCTATCACCACCCCGTAATGACCTTTTTTGTTATGGGTGCTGTTGTTTTAACAGTCACTGGTGGTGAAGCACTGTATGCCGATATGGGACATTTTGGACCAGTTCCAATTCGTCTAGCATGGTTCTTTGTAGTGTTGCCGTGCTTGGTTTTAAACTACGCAGGTCAAGGTGCCTTACTATTAAGAGACCCAGCGGCGATTCAAAACCCATTCTATTTATTGGTTCCGCAGTGGGCACTTTACCCAATGATTATTATGGCGACCATGGCAACAGTGATTGCTTCTCAAGCTGTAATTTCTGGGGTGTTTTCACTTGCTCGCCAAGCGATTCAATTGGGTTATTTACCACGTTTAAGTATTAAACATACCTCTGAGTCTGAAGAAGGCCAGATTTATGTTCCTTTCTTAAACTGGTTGCTTTTAATCGCAATTATTATCTTAATTTTGATTTTCAAAACCAGCTCAAACTTGGCAAGTGCGTATGGCCTAGCTGTAACTTTGACTATGCTGTGTGACACGATTTTGGTTGCTGTATTCATCTATTCGGCTTGGAAATGGAGCATGCCAAAAGTGCTGCTCCTGATTATTCCGTTCTTTATTTTAGAGTCGGTTTTAGTCGCAGCAACTTCACTTAAAATCTTGTCGGGCGGTTGGGTACCATTATTAATTGGTGCGATTGCAGTGACCATCTTAATGACATGGAAACGTGGTCGTGAGCTTACTTTTGCCAAGCTCGAACACGATACGTTATCTCTAGATTTGTTTGTGAAAAGTATTGGTAATAGCGTGCACTGGGTGCCGGGTGATGCTGTCTTTATGACGGGTACGCCGAACGTTGTGCCACATGCCATGCTGCATAACATCAAGCACAATAAAGTGCTGCATCAGCGCAATATCTTGGTGACAGTAGTCATTGAAGACGTACCATTTGTTGCACCAGAAGAACGTATTTCAACAGAAACCCTAGCTGAACATTTCTTCCGTATTAAAATCTTCTACGGCTTTAAAGATGAAATGAATGTACCAAAAGCGCTTATGCAAGCTTATGAGCAGTTAGGTCTTGAATATGACTTGATGCACATCAGCTTCTTTATTTCACGCGATCGTATTGTTCATTCAGTGGGCGATGGAATGTCTCCATGGAGAGAAAAACTATTTATCTCTATGCAGCGTAATACCAGTCCAGTGAGTGATTTCTACCAAATTCCAACTAACCGTGTAGTTGAGTTAGGTAGCCAAATCGAAATCTAAAAATTTGATGTAATAAAAAAACCAAGACAGATGTCTTGGTTTTTTTATGGCTCTGATTACTGAGCTTGCATAGGTGCATCTGCTGGCAAACCACCATCTTTTGCCATCGGGTCTGCCGACTGAGTTGGATCTGCCGGAGGCGGTGGAGTGTTCGGATCTTGTGGCGCTGGAGGCGCTTGGTTTGGTGCAGGTGGTACTGCATCAGTTGGTGCTGCTGGTGGAGCCAATTCACCGCCTGCTGGAGGTGCTGGTGGAACATCTGCCGGAATAGGAGCACCAGTAGGCGCTGCATTTGTCGGTGCAGCAGAAACTTGCTGTACTTGTCCGCTATTGACTAAATCGCTAATAGAACCAGGTTGGCCATTTACCGTTGTCGTAACTTTCACTTTAGACAAACTTTCTAAAGTATCTCCTGGCTGGACTGCTGGCTCAGCCAAAGCGGCCATACTACATAATCCCGTGATTACGCCAATACCAATAATCTTTGAATGGATCATTAAGTGGACTCCGATTATATTTTTATCCAAATTTGTGGAGCTAACCATGTCATAAGCAATCAGTGTTTTTCAACGAAAGATACGCAATTGGCGTAATTCAATAGCTAAAGCATCTCATAATTCCAACAGATTGTTACGTAAGGGGAAATGGAGTTACAAAAAAGATGACCATGTTTTAACCATTTGAAAGATAAGAGATATACTTAAAAAAGCAGGATTGTTAAGCTGCGTGTGGACAGTGGTATTGATAGAAACATGGCAAGTAAAAAACGTAGTAAAGGTACAAACTCATTCTCTCTAAGTGAGCATTTTGGCAAGATTATTCTTGCTTGTATTGCTGCGGGAAGTTTTGCGATTGCATTTGGTAGTGAAAAGATTTCGCAGTGGTTTTCACCTTTAAGTACTAACTCGACTTGCCTTAATCAGTTCTATCGAGAAGTTCCCCCTGCTTTAAATAAAGATAGCTTAAAAAAAGACAGTTATCCGCTGTGTTTTAATGGCTTTAATGTCTTGTATTCAGGCATTTCTAAAACGCCGTTATGGTCGGCTGAGCATTTAAATGCAGAACGTTTGAGTGTCAAAATTAAGCGTGAAGACAACTTCCATGAAGAAACCCGTATTGATCAAAAGCATCGAGCACTATTAAGTGATTATCGTGGTTCAGGCTATGACCGTGGTCATATGGCACCGAATGGTGATATGCCAAATAAAAGCTCACAGTCTGATAGCTTCTCGTTAAGTAATATGGTGCCGCAAGCGCCTAAGAATAATCAGGAAGTTTGGCGTAAACTTGAAGAAGCCACACGTGCCCTTGCGACCAAGCAAAAACAAGATGTATATGTTGTTACTGGCCCTGTTTTTGAGGGCAAACGCCTTAAAACCATTGGTAAGGGTGTCATTGTTCCAACCGCAGTTTATAAAGCGGTGTATATGCCAAAAACTGGCGCTATTGGGGCTTACTACGCACCCAACAATAACTCTCTGCAAGTGAAAGTGGTGAGTGTTTGTTACCTTGAAGAACGTTTAGGCGTTAATCTGTTTCCACAGTTAACTGAGCAACAAAAGCGTAATGTCTATCGTCTACCTTTAACGGCAGCTTCGGTTAAGCCAAATCAGAAGCTAGACTATTTACATTGGGATGGCGAGAGTCAATGTGAGCAGGACTTAAACGCCGATCAAATTAAAGCGCTACAAGACCAGTTTAAAAAACAAAAAAGTGGTTCATCAGAACCAATGGAAGCAAAAGTTCCAACGATTGACGAAGAAACACGCCAAGCGATTGTGAAGCAACTGGTTGAAGCATTAGTGAACTATTTCTTGCAAATAATGAAATAAACAGCTTTTTTGATTGTTATTGCAAAACCGTAAATGTTTAAAATAGAATCCATAGACAGATCTGTCTATGGATTCTATTTTAATAAGGACAATAACAATGTTTGCCTCGATGTTTCTTTTTTCATTTGCAATGTCTATTACCCCCGGTCCAGTGAATACCGTCATTTTATCAACCAGTTTAAATCATGGTTTAAAGAGATCGCTTCCCTATATTTCAGGTGCAACCATTGGTTTTACCTTGCTTTTAATTTTTATGGCATTTGGTCTTCAGAGTTTATTAACTCAGTTTCCTGTTGTATTAAAGATTCTTGCGATTTGTGGAACGCTATTTGTCTGTTATATCGGCATAAAAATTATTCTTTCTGCTGCAAATATTTCTATTTCCAGTGTTCCTATAGAACAGATGATTATTCCCAATTTTAAAGATGGGTTCTTATTACAATGGCTGAACCCTAAAGCTTGGTTGGCTTGTGTGTCAGGCATTACCATGTTTACAAGCATTGAAAACCCACAGTCGTTGCCGATCTTTATCGTTATTTATTTCTTTACTTGCTATGTGTGTTTGTTCTTTTGGGGGGTCTGTGGTGATAAATTTTCAGTGGTGCTCAATCAGGGCAACCGTTTGAAATATTTTAATATCTTGATGGGAATATTCTTAATTTTATCGGCTCTTTTAATTTTGATTGATTTTTTTTAAATTGGTCATATTACACTGTGAAGATATAACAACGAGACAAGACCTATGTTTAAGCCATTTGAAAAGGGTACAGAGTCTTCATCAATTGAAGATTTAACATTAGAAAATGATGTCGATTGCATCAGCATTTATGGCAACTTGCAAATCACCAAAGACAAAGTCGGATTAGAACAAGCGAAGGCTTTACAGAGCTTTTTAAACGAAGTGGTTGCGGCTTTGGAAAAAGAAGAATTGCCTGAGAAAATTGAACGACCAGCTGAACAAGAAATTAATAATCCGTTTTTATAATTTATGCATTCTATCTGTGATGCTTAATATAGTCGTACTGCCATACAGTCTTTAGTACCACGTTAGGTCTTATTGAGTTTGTATAGACATTTCTTACTTTTGAAAGACCAAAAGTAAGCAAAAGTCTTTTGTTGATCAGAGGGTACTTCCGTGTACCCCTGCTCAACAGGTGACATCCATGTCACCCACCGCGATAGCAGATTAAGGCTATATATAAAGAATTAATCCTTCTCCCCAGCAACTACCTTATAAATAATTGCCCCAATCACAGCCCCTAAAATCGGTGCTACCCAGAACAACCACAACTGGCTTAAAGCAGCAGTTTCAGCAAAGAACGCAACACCTGTACTACGTGCAGGGTTTACCGAAGTGTTCGTCACCGGAATACTGATTAAGTGAATGAGTGTTAAGCCCAAACCAATCGCGATAGGAGCGAAGCCAGCAGGCGCACGGCGATCAGTTGCCCCTAAAATAATGATTAAGAAGAACGCTGTAAGAACCACTTCAATAATGAAAGCAGAACCTAAGCCAAACTTGTTTGGTGATAAGTCACCGAAACCATTCGAAGCAAAACCACCAACACCGCTAAAGCCCGCTTGGCCTTGAGCAATAATGTAGAGAACAAATGCAGCAGCAGTCGCACCGACCACTTGAGCAACGATATAGGGAATTAAATCTTTAACATCGAAGCGGCCGCCGACCCAAAGGCCAACACTTACCGCGGGATTAAAATGTCCACCTGAGATATGCCCTAGAGCATAGGCGCCTGTCAGTACGGTTAAACCAAAGGCAAGGGCTACACCTGCAAAGCCAATACCAAGTTCAGGGAAAGCTGCGGCTAATACTGCACTACCACAACCACCAAAGACTAGCCAAAACGTACCTAGAAATTCAGCAAAATATTTATTCATTCTGATTACTCATTTATTTAATCTATTTTAATTAATGTGAATTACGTCACATAAATTTGAAGCATGTGACTATATGAAATTTTTGTTTTCAGTGTTGTTTTAATCAAGAAAAGATTTGTAAGTTTTGGTTGGTTATTCTTTGTCTAAAAAATGATCCCTCCATTGCTGTGGTGTTTGATTGGTCCAATGCTTAAAAGCTCTTTGAAAAGCACTTTGTTCCGAGTAACAAAGCAAAAGAGCTATCTCTTGCAAGCTTAAATGCGGGTCTTTTAAATACTCGGTTGCGAGCATAAAGCGTACTTGCTGAACGCGTTCCTGAAAGGTGGTGTTTTGTTGTTGTAAGTGTCTTTGAAGTTGCCGCACGGACAGGCCTAATTGAGCAGCTATATATTCAATTTGATATTGATTCTTTTGCAGTCCAGTCAAAATTGAATGCTGTAAACGCTGATCAAGTTGGGTCGAATTTGGTAATTGTTCTAACAGCGCTTGTGCTTGCTGAACCAATAGCTGCTGTAGGGTGTGGTCGGCGCTGCTAAGCGGCTTATGAATTTCCATAATTGGAATAAGCAACTCTGTACGCGGCTGGCTAAAACGAACTGGACATTGGAAGTATTGTTCATAAACCCTGATATTTTTAGGGGCAGCATTTAAGAAATGTACTTCATGTAAATGCACATCCTCATGAGACATAAAAAGACGTAAGAACTGAATCACCAGTGCAATCGCGATTTCATCAGTAAGCTGAGTAGGGTGTAGTTCTGTGGCTTCCCAGCGAATAGAACCATATCTTCCTTGTAACTCAACGACTAAAGGGCTGCCGTCATAAATCAGACGGTGAAAATCATGATAGCGAATTAAGGCTTCACCTAAGTTATCGCAAGAGAGCGCTAGGTAGGCAATAATCCCTAAGTGTTTGGGTTGCACATATTTGGCAATTTCTAGCCCTAATCCCGGCTTCGGGTCCAGTTTATAAATCACTTCTAATAGATCACGCCAAACCACATAGTCAAAGCGTTCCAGATTTTGAATTTGCTCTAATTGTTCAGGAATAGCTAACTGATTGGCCTCGCAATAAGCTTTTAATAGATGTCCCAGTCCTCCATATACTGAGCCTGTATAATTTTTTAGTTGTGGCATCCGTGACCACCTCTTTCTTGTCGTGATTTGTCAATGAAACCATAAATTCTGGTCAATACCTAGCATAACGAATTTTATATGCTGAATAAAAAGAAAAAGGAGTTAGGTGATGTTAAAAGGGTTTATTGCCGGAATTGCGGTTGCAAATGCGTTTGAATGGGTGGCACACAAATATATTTTGCATGGTGTACACCGTGCTGGAAAACCGCGCTATAGCCCAGTACCAAAGAGTATGGAATCACATTGGGCACACCATCGTGAAGTCCGTAAACAACAATTCCATGATGATTGCTATGTTGAGGGCGTTGGAAACTGGCGAACTAAAAATGAGTTAATTTCGCTTGCTGTGGTGGCAACTGTTTCAAGCGCAATTTTTTACCCGTTTTCAAAAGGTATGGCTCTCGCAGCTTGGTATAGTGCAGGAAATTATTATTATATTCATCGCCGTGCGCATTTAGAGCCTGACTGGGCAAAGCGTAAAATTCCATGGCATTACGATCACCACATGAACTCTAATCAAGATGCCAATTGGTGTGTGACTAAACCTTGGTTTGATTATGTAATGGGAACACGGGTGGTGTCGTCGGCAGATTTAAAAGAACAAAATCCTTTGGGTGTGCATTTACCTGCTGCGTTTGCTAGACCGCTGTCTCAAGCAGTAGAGAAAATCTTTCCTGCAAAATGGGTCGAGAAAAAAGAAAAACCTCAACTCGTTAGCGACATTAATTCGGTCGATGGTGCTGCGTAAAAAATAAAGGGGCATATCGCCCCTTTAAATATTAATAAGCTTACAAGCGCATTTCGATACCTTGTTCAGCTAAATATTGTTTAGCTTCTGGAATCGTATATTGGCCAAAGTGGAAAATACTTGCTGCCAATACTGCGTCTGCACCACCTTGTAAAATACCGTCTGCAAGATGTTGTAAGTTGCCCACACCACCCGAAGCAATGGTTGGAATGGTAACGCGGTCATTAATGGCACGCATTAAAGCAATGTCGTAACCTGCTTTCGTACCATCGGCATCCATACTGGTAATGAGTAACTCACCCGCACCGTAGTCCGCCATCTGTACTGCCCACTCAATCGCATCAATACCCGTTGGTTTACGGCCACCGTGAGTAAAGATTTCCCATTTGTTATCGCCAGTTTTTTTGGCATCAATCGCAACGACAATACATTGTGCGCCAAAGTGCTGTGACGCTTCTTGAACAAATTCTGGGTTAAATACGGCAGCAGAGTTAATACTTACTTTGTCTGCACCTGCATTTAATAACGCACGAATATCTTCAACCTTACGGACACCACCACCGACAGTTAATGGCACAAATACAGTCTCGGCCATACGTTCAACAGTACGGTAAGTGGTATCGCGTCCATGATGTGTAGCGGTAATGTCTAAGAAAGTAATTTCGTCTGCACCTTGTTCGTTATAGCGACGTGCCACTTCAACAGGGTCGCCAGCATCACGAATATCGAGGAATTGAACGCCTTTAACTACGCGTCCGTTATCAACGTCTAGGCAAGGAATAATACGTTTAGCAAGCATAGCTTTTTCCAAAAATAATCGCCGTTGGTGAAAGTTCCTACACAGGCGCTACACCTTCATGGAGGGAAGAGGTATTCTATCAAACTTCACAGATGTTTTTTGCAGGTTTTCCATGTCGGTTTATACCCCGTTGAGTTTAGATGAAGTTCGCACCTTTGCTGCACCTTATGGATTAGAGGTGTTGGAGCTGAACCCAATTCAGGGAGGTATTCAAAACACCAATTATTTTCTGGTTGATGTAAACCGCAAACAATATGTACTTACCGTGTTTGAAGAGTTAGATGCACAAGGGGCAGGTGAACTTATTCCTGTACTTGAACAATTGGGGACTCATGATGTACCCGTTGCGGTGCCGTTAAAACATAGCGGACAAGCGGTTCATGTGATTGCAGATAAGCCTGCACAGATTGCACCACGTCTCATGGGCCACCATCCCATGCAAACGACAGTAGCGCAAGTTGCCGCAATTGCAGACGCACAGGCGAAGCTACATGTGGCTTTACAAGATTTTCCGCTTGAGCGTGAGTATCGACGTGATCATCAATACTGGACAGGTGTTGCAGAACAGCTTAAGCCAAATATGACACAAGAAGACCAAACGTTACTTGAGCAGGTCTATCAAGCTTTTAATACTAAAACAGTGCAGTATTCAAACCGACCAACAGGTTTTATTCACTCAGATTTGTTCCGTGACAATACTTTGTTTGAAGGTGAGCAATTACAAGGTATTTTAGATTTTTACGAATTAAATCAAGATGAGTTGCTATTTGATATTGCGATTACCATCAATGATTTTTGTACCGAATATCCAGCAGCACATTTAAACTCAGACAAAGTGGTGGCTTACTTAGCGGCATACCAAAAAGTTCGTGTACTTACTTCAGATGAACTTGAGTGTTTAGATATATTCTTGGCAATGGCAGCTTGTCGTTTTTGGTCAATGCGCTTGCAAGTTGCTCAAAAAAATAAAGAAGAAGGACGTACCGGCGATGACATTTTGCAAAAAGACCCGCAGGAAATGCGAGCAATGATGCAAGACCGTTTAAGTCATGTAAAAGCATAAAAGGGAATAAAGATGCGAGATCAGGGGCGATTAGTCGAATGGTTCGACGAAAAAGGTTATGGCTTTATTCAGCCAGATGATGCTGAAAAAGAGCGAGTCTTTTTGCATATTAAAGATTTTGCACGCCCCGGTCCTCGGCCAATTATTGGCTGTGCACTGGAATATCTGATTATTCTCGATGAGCAAGGTCGCTTTCGTGCTCAGCAGGTCACTTATTTAAAAGCATCTCAAACTCGTAAAACATCAAAACCAGTAAAAACACAATCTTCTTTTCAAGCCAGTCCATGGTCTGCAATGCAAATGGGGATCGTGTTTTATTTCGTTTTAATGGGAATTATGAGTTTTATTCATATTTTACCAGCCTATACCTTATTGTTTATTTTAATGATGAATGTGCTGAGTTACTGGCTTTATTCACAAGATAAAGAAGCTGCACAATTGGGTAATCGCCGTGTGCCTGAGCAAACATTGCACATTGTCAGCTTTTTAGGAGGCTGGCCTGCTGCATGGTGGGCACAACAAAAACTGAGACATAAAACACAAAAACAACCATTCCGTAAGATTTATTTTTGTACCATATTCCTTCATTTACTTTTGATTTTGTGGCTAATTTCTCCCTTAAATGTGTTGCGGGGCGCATAAAAGTAAATCGTTTTATTAAACTTGAGAGGTATAAAAATGAATAGTTCTATCGACCAAGATTCAAATCGTACTTTAACACTTATTTTATATGTACTTTATATTGTTGCCATTTTTACAGGCGGCTTACTTGCGGTTATTGCTTTAATTATTAACTACGTAAAACGTTCCGATGTGCAAGGTTCAATTTTTGCGAGCCACTTTACATGGCAAATCCGAACATTCTGGTGGTATCTCGCTTGGAATATTATTGCCTTTCTGCCGTTTATTTTCTTGTTCTTTACAGGTGAAAATACTGACCTATTTGCAGGCGTTGCAATCTCATCGACCGTATTTTGTGTGGGTGTAATTGGTGCTGCATGGATCTGGATTGTATATCGTGCAATTCGTGGATTGATTGCTTTGAATGATAACCGTCCGATGTATCAATAAATCATGATTATTGAACATGTGCATTTGAGTATAAAGTCTGGGCAAAGTGAAGCATTTCTTGAGGCTTTTGAGCAGGCGAAACATATTGTTTATCCAATGGAGGGCTTCAATGCTGTCCAGCTCATTAGACATGCAACTGACCCACATCATTATATTTTAATGATCTCTTGGGATGAGATTGAAAATCATACAGAAGGGTTTAGAAAGTCGGAGGCTTATCAAGAATGGAAGGCATTGCTCCATCCCTTTTATGATCCCATGCCAACGGTTGAGTACTACCAGCCTTGTATTTCATTGAAGAAAAAATAATAGATAAAAAAGAGAGCATTAAGCTCTCTTTTTTATTCTCGAATTCTTTTAGTTTTTTTAATTGGCAACTTAAGTTTTAACTCACTCACTAAAACACCTAATACCACTAAAGCACCACCTAAAAGAGCAATAACTGGTAAACGCTCACCCGCAATTCGACCAATAATTCCTGCCCAAACAGGTTCTCCTGCATAGATAATTGCAGCACGGGAAGGATCAACCATACGTTGAGCCCAGTTCATCACAAATTGAATAAGTGCACTGGCTAAACCTAATGCAACAGCAAGGAGTACAAGTGGCCATGAAAATGCAGGAATTGTATGTTCACCCACCATAGGCATAATGGCAAAAGAAACCAGAGAGGCTACACCGAGTTGAATGACGGTGACGCGACGTAAATTTACTTTTCCAGCAAAGTAACTAATAAAAATAATTTCTAAAGCAATCGCAAGTGATCCGAGTACTGTTACAAGCTGTCCAAAATTTAAGGAGATTTGTTCAAAACCATTACCTGTCAATAAAATAAGGCCAGCAAAAGCAAGGACTGCTCCCACCCAAGTCATAATGTGTGGAACTTTTCTAAAGATGAGCCACATTAAAATAGGTACAAGCGGAACATAGAGCGCTGTTAAAAAAGCCGACTCACTACTTGGAATGGTTTGAAGACCAATCGTCTGTGTGCCATAACCTGCTGCAATTACAAGACCAATCGTGCTGCCAGCACCTAGATCTTTTAAAGTAACGCCTTTCATACTCTTGAAAGAAATAAGCAGCAAGGTAAGCGCCGCGACAGCAAAGCGGCAGCCCACAAAAAACATAGGCGATGAAAAATTCAGTGCATATTGCACAGTAAGGAATGTTCCACCCCAAATGATCGTAATCAAAACGAGTGCTAACTGTGGGGCTTTGCTTGAACTCAAAGAAATTGGTGACATATTCAAATTAGAAAGAATTGTGCAATATACTGCACATATTGCGCTATTCTTCTATTTTGTGCAATATATTGCTCATATTTTATTTGCTGCGTTAATTTATGAGCCAGTCCAGTACCGTTTTACAGCATGTCGGCACAAACATTCGTTCCTTAAGAGATGAACGAGATTTAAGCCAACAGGACTTGGCCGATCAGGCAGGGGTGAGCAGACGGACAATTGCAGCTTTGGAAACAGGGCAAGTTAATATTAGCCTAGCTAAACTTGATGCAATTGCAGCAGTGTTGGGCGTAGACTTTAGAACGATTGTGAGTGCACCTGAGCATAAAGAACAAGCTTTGGTCAATGCACTTGCTTGGCAAGGTGAAACAGAAGAAAGCAAAGCGACTTTTTTGGCTTCAGTTCCATCGCGTTCGCAAGTTGAGCTTTGGACATGGTCGTTAGCAGTGGGGGAGTCTTATGTTGCTGAAGCAGACCCAGAAGGATGGCAAGAGCTTATTTATGTATTAGAAGGTGAGTTAACTATACAATTTGCAGATAGTTCAAAAACCATCGTTGCTGGTTCTTCATTTATATATGCTAGTTCAGTGACTTATACCTATATCAATAGTGGTAACCAAGTACTTAAGTTTATTCGTAATGTGGTGTATTGATTTTAAATTCTTTATAAAATCACATGAGTTATTAAATTTTATATAAAGAATTTCTCTTATTTAAAAATTTGTAAGCTTAATTCTAAACAAAAAATAAGAAGAACAATAAATAAGGCAAGTTATAATATTTCTTGTGTAATGAAATTATTTTTAACTCGTTTTAATAGAAAAAAAGATACAGAAATGAAATTTTTATTAAGTTCGCAAGATATTCAGAACTATAAATTTATATGGCAGGTTTCTAAAGAAAATTATAAGAAACAGAAGAGTAGTATGTTTCTCATGTTTTTATTAGTGATGTTTTCAGCATTCTTTACAACATTGTTGCCATACCTGCTGAAAATTATTATCGACTATTCTGCACACGAATATAACTTTTTCCTCACTATTCAACTCCCATTTAATTTTTTATATCTACTCGTACTTGCCTATGCGACTGCATGGTTGGTGAATGAGTTATGCCATTGGACGCAAAATATTTTTAGTGCTTATTTGATGGTTGATTTCAAAGGAGCATTAATTTTTGCAGGTTTAAAAAATTATTTAAATCTTAAAAAAGATGAACAAGATCAAATTGAAGCTGGAACAGTAATCAGTGATCTCGCAAGAGGAAGTTCTGCTTTTGGTGAGATTAATTTAACGTTACTTCTTCATTTGGGGCCAATTATTTTTCAATTGGCAATGATTTTTGCAGTTCTATTTACGACCATTAGCCTAGTCTTTAGTACTAGCTTTTTATTAATAGCTATCATTATTTTCCTAGTTTCCTTTCATATAAATAAAACAAGTAGTTCACTATTCGATGCGATGTACCAAAAAGATAATCAGGTGAATAGTCATTTGATACATCAGATATCTAACTCCTATGAAATTAAAGTGAAAAATGCAGTACCGTTTCAGTTATCGAAGTTTAATGAAACGCTCAATTTATCCATTACAACAGCTAAAGATAGGAATAAGAAAATAGGACTATTGATGATTTCTCAATTATTCATGATTTTTCTATTCTTACTTATTTTTATGTTATTTACCGTATTTCTTTCAACTGAAAAGCAATTAACTCCGGGTGCTTTTGTATTAATAAGTACTTATATTATTCAACTTACCAATCCATTTTTGGCCGTTTCCCAAAGCCTAATGCGCTTAAATGGAAACTTTGTGGCCTTAGCAAAATACCGACAGTATTTTAATCTCAAGAAAGAACAATATACGTCTTCTGCTATTCAACATTCTGAAGTCCTCTTCCAATTTGTAAATGCTCAATTTTTATTAGGAAAAAGAGCAGTAGATCAATTTAATTTAACAATATTAGCCAATAAAACATATGTCGTGATTGGTCCAACAGGTCTAGGTAAGACTTCTCTGATGAATTATTTAATGGGGGTATACCAGATTCAATCAGGACAGCTTTTGTATAAAAGCATTGATATTAGCCATAACTTTTCCAAGCCTATTTTTGATGAGGTCATTTATGTTGCACAGCAGCCAGTTATTTTTCCTTATTCTTTAAGAGAGAATTTGGTCTATAACTCTCAGCATATATATGAAGATTCTTACTTACTTCAGATGCTTGAGCAGTTTAATTTATTGCATATTTTGAAAAAACATCAATTAACGCTCGATGATGATCTAACTGAAATTTATAAGAATTTTTCAGGAGGAGAAAAGCAAAGAATTTGTATTCTTCGAGGTCTTTTGGCTCGTCCTCAACTCATAATCTTAGATGAACCGACTGCAGCTTTAGATGTAGGTACTGCAAAAAATATACTTAAATATATTCAGCAGGTCGTTCCATCAGTGATTATGATTACGCATTCACCTTATGCAATGGAGCTTGCAGATGAGGTGATTGATTTAGAAAAGTTATTAAATTAAAGATTATTAAGAAATAAAAAAGAGCCTAAACAGGCTCTTTTTTTACATCTTAAAAATTAAAGACGGTTTTCATCTAACAAAAGCTGAGCTTCACGAAGGTTTAGAGTGCCTTCATAAATTGCACGACCTGTGATTGCACCTAAAATGCCCGGTTTGCCTTTTAAGTTACGAACGTCATCAAGGTTAGTTACGCCACCTGAAGCAATCACTGGTAAACCTGAGTATTGAGCCAAGTTTACAGTCTGCTCAACGTTTACCCCTTGCATCATACCGTCACGCGCAATGTCTGTATAAACAATGCTAGACACGCCTGCATCTGCAAAACGTTTTGCTAAATCAGTTGCTTTAACGTCAGTAACGTTTGCCCAGCCGTCAGTTGCAACCATACCATTCATGGCATCAATACCAACAATGATGTGGCCAGCAAAGCGCTTACAAGCTTCTTCTACAAATTCAGGCTCTTGAACTGCTTTAGTACCAATAATGACAAAAGTCACGCCAGCTTCTAAGTAGTGTTCGATAGTCTCTAGTGAGCGAATACCACCACCAATTTGAATTGGTAATTCTGGCTGAGCTTTAGCAATTGCTTCAACAACAGGCTTATGAATTGGGGTACCTGCGAAAGCGCCATTCAAATCAACCAAATGCAAACGACGTGCGCCTTCATTTACCCAATGCTGGGCAGTTGCAACTGGATCGTCAGAGAAAACGGTATCGTCTTCCATACGCCCTTGTTTTAAACGCACACATTTACCATCTTTCAGGTCAATTGCTGGAATGATTAGCATGCTTCCGCTCCTTGCTTCATCATGATTATGAAATTGTGCACATCTTAGCAAAGTATTGATCAATCGCTAAGCCTTAGAAAAGACTTTTATAACTTTACGTTTGAAGTGCGGTTTGAATCGTTTGTGAAATGTGAGCAGGTAATAGTTCTTGCTTTCTGAGCTCTTCAAATACCAATAATGCAGCATACGCATCGGCGGCAGCGTAGCTTATTTGTTGTGATGTAAGTGGCTTTCGTGCCCAATTTGAAGTTCCAACTTTTTTCGACTTTGCAAGATACTGCCCAAATAGTAGTGCAATCGCTTTTTGAACCCCCATTTGCTGGGTAAAACCAAAGTGACTAAAGCTTTTAGCTAGATCGACACAACTTTCCAGCTCAATGCCTTTTTTATGAAAAATGTGTTTGTCATTTTTAAGGCCAAAGCCAACTTTAATTTGCTGAGAGTTAGACAAAATGGGCTGTAAAAATTTTAAAGTTGATGAATTTACATGAAATAAATAGGCTTTTTTTGCTGTGGCAAGCTGAATCAAATGTGGACCTGTCGAGACTTCACCTACCCGAAAAGTCGGTTTAGATTCAGAATCAAAGCCCAAAACTACAGCGTTTTTTAATTCTTCTTCAATAGTTTTGCATTGCTCAATATTTTCAATCACGACAATATTTTGATAGTGAAGATTTTCAAAAGGAGGGAGCTGCTGAATAGAGGCTTTATCAAGGAGGGGAGAGGCTTCGGACATATTTAACAGCGTACAAAAGAATTGAGCTATTAGCTTTATATATGAATAAAGCCTAGAGAACTAGGCTTTATGACAGTCTTTAAAAATTATTGAGACTGAGACGGTGTACCAATGACAACGCTTTCGCTTTTTTCAACATAACCTTCATAGGTCGGAGCCATGATTGTGGCAACAATAGCAAAAACAAAAGCAAGCGGAATCAGGATAATATAAATCCAGCCTAAAACGCGTTCCCAACCAGGGGTAGGGCGCTGCGGGCCGTAATCATTATTGCCCTCTGTACCTTTTGCCGCAAAGAGATAAATCATAAAAATGAGGTTTACGAAAGGGATAAGCATCAGCAATGATAGCCATCCTGTATTATTGCGGTCATGCAAACGGCGAATTGTAAATACAAAGCTTACATAGAGGCAGACAATATAAAGAATGGCGATAACAATCATGCCTGCTGTAGAAAGGCCTGTTAGTTCCTGACTAGATGTAAATCCAAAAGTGAATGCGATGGCAACAACAACGATGCCGATGACGAGTGAAAATAAGAATGTCCAAGCAGCATAAGAGAGTCGTCCAAAACGACCATTAGCTTTAAAAGGGGAATCTTGTTGAAGTGGCTGATTTTCGAAAGGTGAATTCATTTTGTTTTCCTGATCATTTGGTTTTATTTAATAGTATAAATATTCAATATTTTGTTGAATAAAACATCATTCTATAAATGATTAGTTATTATTGTAAATAAAAAAAGATCAGGTCATCTAGACCTGATCTTTTTCAGTTTTAAATCAGATTAAATATTCCATTCCACAAAGTTTTTAAGTAACTGCAAACCAGCAGTATGACTTTTCTCTGGGTGGAATTGGGTCGCGAATAAATTATCTTTGTGAATCGCTGTGCAGAAGTTCACACCATACTCACAAGTCGCAGCCATAACGCTTTCATCTTTTGGTTCGACGTAGTAGCTATGTACAAAGTAGAAGCGAGCATCTTGTTCGATGTTGTTCCACATTGGATGGCTTGGGTCCATTTGGTGAACTTGGTTCCAGCCCATGTGTGGTACTTTTAAACCTTCCATTTGAGGGAAGTGCTTTACTACACCGTCAAAAATACCGAGTGCGTCTACACCGCCATTTTCCTCGGAACTTTGTAGTAATGCTTGCATACCTACACAAATCGCAAGAACTGGCTTATTAAAAGCAGCTTTACGTACGACTTCATCAATACCTGCTTCACGCATGCCTTGCATGCAGTCACGCATTGCACCAACGCCCGGAAAAACTATTTTGTCGGCTTGTGCAATTAATTTTGGATCATTGGTCACATCGACTGTAGCGCCCACATGCTCAAGTGCTTTAGCTGCTGAGTGTAGATTGCCCATGCCATAATCAAGTAACGCGATACGTGTCATTAGAGGCTACCTTTTGTCGATGCAATCGTGTTTTCTGCACGTGGATCAACTTCACATGCCATACGTAAAGCACGAGCTAGTGCTTTGAACACACTTTCAATTTGATGGTGGCTATTTTTACCTTTCAAATTATCAATGTGTAAGGTCATAAGCGCATGGTTTACGAAACCTTGGAAAAACTCAGAGAATAAATCGACATCAAAGGTACCGATGCGTGCACGAGTAAATGGAATATCCATGAATAAACCCGGACGACCAGATAAATCTACAACAACGCGAGATAAAGCTTCATCTAATGGAGCATAAAAATGACCATAGCGTTTTAAACCTTTTTTATCGCCTAAAGCTTGTGCAAAAGCTTGTCCAAGCGTGATTCCACAGTCTTCTACGGTGTGGTGATCATCAATCTCGAGGTCTCCGTCACAATGAATATCGATATCAAATAAGCCATGTCGCTTGATTTGATCAATCATATGGTCTAAAAATGGAACTCCAGTGTTTAGTGTGCCTTGACCAGTACCGTCGAGATTTAATCGAACTCGAATTTTGGTTTCATTGGTATTTCTAACCACTTCACTGATACGTTGCGTCATGGACACGTTCCTCAAAAAACGTCAAAAATGATTGGATGTTAACGACAATTTCGCTGTGACGAATTCGTGACAGCATCATAGTTTGCTCAGGAGGGTTAATCAATGCCTATTACCGTACATGCTTATAGTTCTCTAGATAATTCAGAGATCCGCGATCAGCTTGAGCGTTTGTATGATACAAGTCCGGAGTTTGGTGACGGGCACGATGCGATTGAACAACTTGAACAAGATTTACAACAGTATACCACGCTATACACTGCTGAATTTAACACCAAAATTATAGGTGCAATCTGGTCTTCAGGACAAGGCGAAAGCAAGGTCCTTGAATATATTGTTGTTCACCCTGCTAACCGTGGTCGTGGGGTAGCTGAGCGCTTGGTTGAAGAAGCTTGTCGTATAGAAGAGTCAAAAGGCGTTAAAATTTTTGAGCCGGGCTGCGGCGCAATTCATCGTTGTTTGGCTCATATTGGTAAATTACATCATTAACAGCCTAGTCCGTATGTGGCGGTGATTTAAAAATAATCACTTGTTACAAAAAATACGGAAGTTGCTTGACGTGGTCATATAAACATTGTTTAATACGCCCACTTCGGCGTGATAGCTCAGTAGGTAGAGCAACGGATTGAAAATCCGTGTGTCCCCAGTTCGATCCTGGGTCTCGCCACCATTATTTGTGTTTTCAATCCCTGATCCCATCAGGGATTTTTTTTAAGTATAAAAAATACTCAGTTAAATCAAAAACTCAGGATAATTGTTGACTATTGTTCTGAGATACGGCTTAATACAGGCCAACGGCGTGATAGCTCAGTAGGTAGAGCAACGGATTGAAAATCCGTGTGTCCCCAGTTCGATCCTGGGTCTCGCCACCA